>NZ_BAAGPQ010000014.1:0-258243 GCF_054783995.1 Actinocorallia aurea | reverse complement strand
TCGGCTCCCCCACCCCCCCGCCCCCCGGCACCCCCACCTTGCAAGGCGACTCCTCGAGCGCCCCCGGCGCTCCCGCCCTGCACAGCGACCCTTCGGGGGCCCACGGAACTCCGTCCCACGGGCCCGACGCCGCGCTCCCGAACGTCCCCGGCGCACCGAGCCCGACCACTGGTACGCCCACCGGCCTGCCGGGCGCCCCTTCGGGGCCGCCCCTGCCGCAGACCGCCGAGGACAACGCCTCAAGCACCCCCGGCGGCCCGCAGCCCGTGCGCCTGCCGGGCGGCCCTGACGCACCGCAGGGGCCGACCACCGGTCCCCTCTCTTCCCCGCAGAGCCTGAACGCCGCCGGTCTGCCGGGCCCTGTCCCCGGCACCGATCCGACGCGGCCGAACGCGGCCACGCCGCAGAACTCGGCCACGCCGCAGAACGGGGCCACGCCGCAGAACGCGGCCACGCCGCAGAACGCGGCCACGCCGCAGAACGGGGCCACGCCCCCCGGGGCCCCGGGCGAGACGCCCGGCACCCCCATCGGCCTGCCCGGCACCCCCGCCGAGGCGACCGCCCCCCAGACCACCGGCGAGAACGCGCCGCAGGGCACGGTCCCCTCGGCCGGCGGCCTGCCGGGCGCGCCCCACGCGGTCCCCGAGACCGGCGCGGCCTTCCCTTCCGGCCACGACGCGGGCACGACCGTCGGCCTTCCCGGGAGCGCATCCGGTACCGACGCGACGCGGCCGCATGCGGACGCACCTTCCCCCGCCGCAGGCGACGGCGGCGCGAGCGGCACGGCCCCAGGCGCACCCGCCCGCGCCGCAGACCCGACCATCGGCCTCTCCGAAGCCGCGCCGGGCGCGAACCCCACCCGGCCGAGCACGGCCCCCCACGACGGCGGCCCTTCGAACACGTCCGGCGCACCGCACGCGGCAGCCCACGTGCCGGGCACCGCGGCCGGATCCACGGGCCTGCCCCTCACCGGCGACGCCGCTTCCGGCATCGCCGCACCCGGACCGCACGGCACGCCTGGCGCGCCGGCCCCCGGCGTTCCCTACGGCCAGAGCGGCCCCCCCGGCGTCGGCACGGCAGGCACGTCCGCCGCGGCGCAGCAAGGAATCCCCGGTCCCGAGGCGACTTCCGGGAGCGGCGAACCGTCGGGCGCAGAACCCGGCCTGCGCGGCGCACCGGCCTCCGACGCGCCTCACCCGCCCGGCCACGGCGGGGTCCCCGGCCTCGGCTCGGCGGTCCCTTCCGCCGCTCCGCAGACAGGTGCCCCGGGTCCCGACGGCCCGGCTTCGGCCACGGCCGAACACGGTGCGCCGGGAACGCCGGCCTACGGCGTTCCTCACACGCCCGACCAGGGCACGGCCCCCGGCGTCGGCACGCCAGGCACATCGGCTGCGCAGGCGGGCGTCCCCGGTCTCGACGGCCCTGCGGCTTCCGGCGGCGGCGAACACGGGCCGCACGGTGCGCCGGACTCTGCGGCCTCCGGTGTGCCGCACGCGCCCGGTCAGGAGGGCGCTCAAGGCGCATCGGCCGGAGTTCCGGGCCTCGGTGGCCAGGCGGCTTCGGTCGGCGACGCCCTTCCCGGCTCGTACCGGCCTGACGCCCTCCGCGACGGGTCCGTCGGCGCGCCGAATGGACCGGGCCAGACCGACGGTCTCCCGGCCGCGCCGCCCTCGCATGACGGCGCCGCGGGAACACAGCACGGCTCCGGTGCGTTCGCCGGTGACCCGTCCCGGGGTGCTCCGCCTCTTCCCTTCGCCGACGCGCAGCCGTCCGTGCCGTCGGGCGGTGCCCTTCCCGGCGGGCTGCCCGTGAACATGTCCGTCGGTCTTACGGGCTCCCCGAGCGGGCCCGCGAACCCGGACGTTCCACTCTTCCCGGGCGCATCGCAGGACGCCTCGGGCCAGGGCGGTGCCGTCCCGCAGGAGGAACCGAGCGTCGGCGTTCCGGGCGTCCACGACGCGCACAGCCACCCCATGGCCTCCCAAGCGCCCGGTGAACCCGCGGCCCTCCCTCCGACGGACGGCGGCCCCGGCTCCGACGCGCAGGGCGCTCCGAGCGCGACCGCCCCCGGCCGTCTCCCCGAGGGCCTTCCGGGCTTCCCGCAGACCGGGGCGCCTCTGCCGAGCGACCCGGCGGCCGCCCAGGGCCACCCGGGCAACCCGTACGTTCCCGGCCTGCACGGTCCGACCGCAGCGCAACAGGACTCCTCCGTGTTCCGCGGCACGGGCGAGCACGCCGCGCACCCCGCGATCCCGCCCATGGGCCTCCCGAACTCCCCGCGCCCCACCCCGGGCCCGGACGGCTTCCCGAGCTCCGAGCAGACGAGCAGCGCACCCGCAGCAGGCCCCGCCACAGGCTCGGACGGCAGCCTCCCGAACTCCCCGCAGACGCACGGCGCGCCCGCGTCGGGTCCCGTCGCAAGTGCGGACGGCGGCCTTCCGGGGTTCCCGCCGACCGGTGTTCCGGCGAGCGCCGCCGAGGCGTCCGGCGGTCTTGCTGAGGCTGCCTCGCAGGGCCCCGCGGGCTTCGGCGATGCCGCCTCCGACGGGCAGGGCAGCAGCGGAACGGCTTCGGAAGGACTTCCCGGGAGCGCCGCGGCGGTCCCGGGCGCCGACGGTGCCCCGCAGGGCGACGCCAGGGTGCCCGGCGGCCTCCCGAGCGGATTTCCGAGCGGACTTCCGCCGCATGTCCAGGAGGCCCTGGGCCGACGGCCGGACGCGTCCGCCTTGCCGGGATCACCGGCTGCGGGCGGCTCCTCGGACGGCGACGTCGCGGCCCCCCAGGGCGGTCTGCCCGGAGACGTCCGCCATGCGGTCCCCGGCACGGCGCCGCACGGGGGACCCGCTCCTTCCGACGTCCCCGGCGATCCCAGGCTCGCCCTTCCCGGCTACTCCCCGCCCGCGCCCTACGACGACCCCACCCGTCCGGAGTCTCCCGCGGGCGCCGGAGTCTCCTCCGCGGCGAGCGCGCCGACCTCCTTCGGCCGCCCCGACCAGCAGCCCCGCGACGCCGCGGGCACACAGGCTCCCGCGCAGGACGCGCACCTCCCGTCCTCCTCGGGCGACGACGTACGTCAGGCCTTCCCCGCCGCAGACGCCCTCCAGGCGGACCAGCACGCGGCCAGGCACGGCCTCCGCCTCCCGTCCGACGAGACCGACCGACCCGGCATCCCGACCGCGCCGGGCCGACACGAGTCCGTCCCGGGTTCCGGCCACCACGAGAACGACCCGCAGCGACCCGGCTCCGACACCCACGGCTCCCACAGCGCAGCCCCCCGCCACGCCCAGAGCACCCAGCCCGCCCCGGACGGCGACCACCCGCAGCAGCCCGGCCCCGACCCGCGCCACGCACAGGGCCCCCTGCCCGGCGCGCAGCAAGCCGGAGCCGACTCGTCCGGCGCCCGGCCCGACGACGTCGGCGGCCAGGCTCCGGGCGCCCTGCCCGACGCCCTGAGCGCTTACCGCGGCGACTCCCGACGCGCCCCCGACGCGCACGGGACCCGGCAGACCGCGGCCGACCCGTCCGGCGCCCAGCCGACAGGCGACCTGGCCGGCGACCCGCGCCACGCACCTGGGGTCCAGCCCGGCACCCACGAGGCCGAGCGAACCGGAGCCGACACGTCCGGGACCCGGGCG
The DNA here is from genome assembly GCF_054783995.1 of Actinocorallia aurea. Taxonomy (NCBI): domain Bacteria; kingdom Bacillati; phylum Actinomycetota; class Actinomycetes; order Streptosporangiales; family Thermomonosporaceae; genus Actinocorallia; species Actinocorallia aurea. The sequence continues at coordinate 254,608 of NZ_BAAGPQ010000014.1, read as the reverse complement.
GTCGGCGACCTCTCCGGCGACCCCCGCCAGGCGCCGGGCGCTCAGCCCGGCGCGGCCGACACGTCCGGGACCCGACCTGCCGACGGCGACCCTCGGCCCGCTCCGGGCGCCCAGCACGACGCCCCGGGGCAGGCCCGGTCGGACGCGGCGCAGGGTGACGACGCGCGCGAGGGGGCCGGGCAGAGGGACGAGTCCGCGGACGAGTGGTCGCCGCTGGAAGGGCGGGGGCAGGGTGCGCCGCGTTACGCGCAGCCCGTCTCCGACGGCACCGGCCGGGGCGCGGACGTGCCCGTCGCCGGTGTCGAACGCCCCGAGGACGTCGTCGTGACGGGCATGCCGAGCCTGGACGAGCTGCGCGCCGCCCAGGAGGCGCTCGCCGCCGACCTTTCGGGCGATCCGAACAACACGCTCCTCGACGGACTGCCTCCGCGGGCGGCCCGGGTCGAGGAGACCCTCGTCGACATGGCGCCGATCGACCCGTCGGCGCCGCCGCCCCGCGCCAGGTTCCAGCCCGCCAACCCGGTGGAGACCGAGCTGGTGCGCGCGGCCGACGAGGAGTCCCTCGTGCTGGCGCTGGCCAACGCCGAGCTGCTGCTCCCGGTCCCGCCCGGCACCGATCCCGCGGCGCGGCCGAGCCGTCCGGGCTTCCCGTGGACGCCGGGCGACATGGCGGGCACACCCGCGGTCCCCGCGTTCACCTCTCCGGAGCGGCTTCGTGACGTGATCGGCCGGGCCGAGTTCGTGCGGGTGCCGTTCGCCCTCGTGGCGCGGCACTGGCCGGACCCGATGTGGACGCTCGCCATCAATCCGGACACTCCGGTCGCGGCGACGATGGCGGGCGCGCAGCTGCCGCTCGTGTCGGCCGTGGTCGACGAGGCCAACGGACGCCGGGCGGAGGGGTTCGCGCCGCAGAACGAGCTCGAGGAGCGCATGCGGGACGCCGCCGCGCACGGCGACACCGAGGCACTGCTCGCCCTGCTCACCTCCGCACAGGTGATGATTCCGGCAGATCCGGACACCCCGTGGGGCGCCCGCCCCAGCGATCCGGACTTTCCCTGGCATCCCATACCGGTCAAGGGCGAACTGGCCGTGCTGGCGTTCACGTCGCCGCGGTGGATGCACGAGTCCGTCGGCCAGTCCCGATTCGTGATGCCCGATTTCCGGGATCTCGCGGCGAACTGGCCGGAGCAGAACTGGTCGCTCGTCCTCGATCCGGGCACGCCGATCTCGCTGACCGTCCCCGGTGACGCGCTGCGCGCCTCGGCGGCCCCGGTCGAGGCGCCGCGCCCGGTGCCCGCGTCGTTCGAGCCGGGCAACCGCGTCGACCAGGACCTGGACGAGGCAGTCCTCGCCGGGGACACCGACGACTTCCTGCGGGTGGCGCTCACCGCCGAGGTGCTCGTGCCGGTGCCGGCGTCGGCGGGCGACGTCCTGCCCGAGCATCCGGACTTCGACTGGTCGGCGGCGCTGTCGTCGTCGCCGCCCGCCCCGGACGCGTCCGTGCGGGTCTTCACGTCGCTGCTGCGGATGCAGGAGACGGTGGGCGACGTCCGGTGCGTCTCGGTCGCGTTCACCGACCTCATCGCGCACTGGCGGCGGCCGGACTGGACGCTGCACCTCAACCCGGGCAGCCGGATCGGCGCGTCGCTCACCGGCCCGCAGGTCCGCGAGCTGCACGACTGGGCGGTGTCGGTCGGGCTGCGGCCGGACGGCCCCGGCGCGGTCGCCGAGGTCCCGGCGCCGTCCGCCGAGCCCACTGCCGAGCCCACTGCCGAGCCCAACGCCGAGCCCACCGCCGCGCCGCGCAGGCTGGAGCGGCCGACCGGCCCGCAGATGACGGTCATGCAGAAGGTCCTCCCGCACGCGCAGGTCGGCTGGTATCTGGAGCAGGGCTACGACAGGGTCGGCGGGTTCGTGCATCCGCTGGCCGACTGCGCGGAGCTCCTCACGCCCGGCCAGCTGTACGACGCCTTGGGCCTGCTGTACGCGAACTCGCCTTTCCAGCCGTTCGACGAGGCCGTCCACGTCCTGCGCTGGCCCGCGTACTGCGAGGACCTCTACCGAGTGCCCCTCGGCGGGCGCACGGAAGACGACCTCCCGTCTTGGGGGGACGCGGGCTGGGTCGTCGAGCAGGCCCCGTTCACCGGCGACGGCTTCGCGGCCGGCTCCGCCGGGACCATACGCGAGTACAAGACCGACAGTGCAAGGCTCCCGTCCGGTACCGAGCTGTACCTGTTGGGCGCGGACAAGTCGGCGAAGCTGATCGCCGTATATGACGCGGACGTGCTCGCGTGGACGCGGCCGCAGAACGAGGAGTCCGGGCAGTGATCAGGGACGGCTACGTGGCGGTGTGGAACGGCTCGGAGTACGAGGCGAGCCCCGCCTTGCGGGGCGAGGTGCGGCTGTACACGACGCAGCCCGCGGAAGGCTTCGTGGAGACCCGTCCGGGGCGGCACCGCAGGAGCGTCCCCGTGGGCGAGCTGGAGCAGCTCCGCTATGTGCGCACCGCGTGCCGCTGGCGGGGCGAGCGGTTCATCGTCGTCGGCGAGCACGAGACCTGGCTGCGCGTCGAGTACACGGGCGGCCGTTCCACGGTCGCCGAGCGCCTCGGCCTCGACCGGATCGATCACGGCGTGTGGCAGACGTGGGCGCCGCGCATGGAAGTAGAGGAACTCCACGAAGAGTTCATCTAGTGATCATTAACTCAAGAAGGTATGACTCGGGCATCCGATAGATTCAGAGGGCCCGCTCATGTTGTGATGTGACGGCATTGGGCGGAGAACTCTGGACATGGGAGGTCCCGGGGCAGTGCACCCGAAAGCGCGCATCGGTACGGCCCTCGCGGCCGCCGCGATCGTCCTCACCGCGACTCCGGTACTCGCCGACGAGGCGGCCGACCCGTCGCCCTCGCCGGCGCCCGCCGAGAGCGCGAGCGCCGCTCCGGCGGAGACGCCCGCGCCGACCGCCACCTCGACGGCCACCCCGTCGTCGACCAAGGCGCCCTCGGACGAGCCGACGGAGACCGCGACGCCCGAGCCGACGGAGACAGCCGAAGAGGACGCCCCCGCGCCCGTCCTGTACATCGCGCTGACGCTCCCCCAGGCGACCCTGGAGCCGGGTGAGGACATCACCGCGACCGTCCACGTCTACGCCACCCAGGCCACCGCTCCTGCCGCCAAGCTCGCGCTCAGCGTCACCGGGGGCATCGACGTGTCCCCGACCTGCACGCTCGCGGCCGGCGTGTGCAGCCTCGGCGAGGTCGACGCCGCCGGAGAGTTCGTCCCGGTGAAGCTGTCCGTGCCCGAGGACGCCGCCGTGGGCCAGATCCGCCTCACGACGAAGGCCAGCGCCACCGGCGCCGCCGACAGGACCGTCGTCCACCTCCTGCGGGTCGCCGAGGCCGTCACGGCCACCCCGTCCCCGACCACCACGGCAACGCCGACGACCACCGCCACACCGACCACCACGCCCACCACCACGGCGACACCCGCCCAGACGACGCCCCCCGTGGCCCCGCCCCCCGCCACGACCACGATCCCTCCCACCACGCAGGGCACCGTCACCGTCCCGGACGCCACCGCCGCGGGCGCCGTCCCGGACGCGCTGCCGGAGGTCGCGACGCAGACGCAGGCGCAGCCGAACTCGATGACGGTCTCGGCCATCCGGCCCGACCCGGCGACGGACCCGGTGCTCACCTCCCTGGTGCGTGCCCAGGCGGTGTGGCTCAGCGTCCTGTTCATCCTCGTGGGCCTGCTGTTCACCCGCGCCCGCCGCACCCCGGCGACCGCGCGCGGCGCCCACCGGCGACCGGGCAGGGGCCGCTTCGCGCGCTGACCGGCGCGGGGAAAGTCCCCGATCTTCTCTCCGCGAACGCGAACATAACGCCTACGGCCATAGCATTTCCCAATGCGGACACGTAGCCGGATTGCCGGAGTGAGCGGGCCGGTGGTCCGGTACGTCCTGATCCTCATAGTTCTGTCGCTTGCGGTGTCGCACTACACGGTCTGGCCGCCGGACACCATGCTCATGCTGACGCTGCTGGTGTGCGCCGGACTCGGCCAGTTCCGCGCGTTCAGCCGGCACATCGTGCCGTTCGTCGTGCTGTTCGCGCTGTACTCGGTCGCCAGCAGCCTCGCCGACGACATCAACCCGCATGTGCACTACCTGCCCATGGCCCACTTCGACCACTGGCTCGGAGGCGGGCACCTGCCCACCAAGCACCTCCAGGACCTTCTCTGGAACGGCCATGTGAGCTGGTACGACTACTACTTCTACGTCCTGTACACGGCGCACTTCGTCGCACCGGTCGCCTTGGCGCTCTTCCTTTGGAAGCGTCGGGGGCACCTGTACTGGAGCTACCTGACGAGCCTCGCCCTACTGTCGCTCGCCGCGTTCCTCACCTACGTGCTGTTCCCCGCGGCGCCGCCCTGGATGTCGTCCTCGTACGGCTACATAGAGCCCATCCAGCGCATCTCCCACGACATCTGGACGGCCGTCGGCATCGACAGCCCCGACACGCTCTACAGCAAGCTGTCACCCAATCTGGTCGCCGCGGTGCCGTCCCTGCACTCGGCGTTCCCGCTGCTCATCTTCCTGTTCCTCGTCCGCAGCTTCGGCCTGCGCCGCGTCTGGTGGGCCGCCTTCTACCCCGTCTCCATGTGGGTCGGCGTGGTGTACCTGGGCGAGCACTACGTCTTCGACGTCCTGTGCGCGATCGTCTACGCGATCGTCGCCGCCACCGCGGGCACGGCCATCGCCGCCCGTCTGCGGGCCCGGCTCCCCGCGCCGGACGCCCCGAAGTCCTCCGAGGACGCTCTCGCGCCTCCGGCCGAGGACGTCCCGGCCCTCATGCACATGCCGCCGCCCGGCAAGGCACAGGACTGAGCACGGAAGGGCCCCGCCGCGACGGCCGCGGCGGGGCCCACCTTGCACTGCTCCTGCTACATCATGTCGCTGTCGCGGTCGTGGTCGCGCTCGTGTTCACGGCGCTCCTCGTTCTCGCGGTGCGGGTCCGAGCTCTCGTGGGACCGCTGGTCGCGCCCCCGCTGCTGCTGCTGGTCCCGACCCTTCTGCTGCGGCTGCTGCCCGCGCTGCTGCTGCGAGCTCCCGGGCGCCTGCGGACGCTGGTTCTGCCCCCGCATCTTGTTGCCCTCGCCCCCACGCCGCTCAGAAGGGTCCCTGTCCATCGGAGTGTTTTTCGCCATGCCCCACTGATACCCACCCAGAGCACCCGATATGTCACCCTCAGTAACTTTTCTGACCCATCACCCCACCACCCGCCCCCGGCACCCGCCCCGCCCTCAGACAACAGACCCCTCTAGCGGGTCACCAGGCTGTGGCACGCGATCGCCGTAGCGGCCACGACGTTCAACGAGTCGACGCCCAGAGCCATCGCCGACGCGCTCATCGGGATCGTCACGGCCTCGTCCGCTTCCTTGATCCAGTGGGAGGACAAGCCGTCACCTTCGGAACCGAGCATCAGGGCCACCTTCTCCCCCATCTCCGCCTTGTCGAACGGCACGGCGTCCTGATCCGGCGTCAGCGCCAGGAGGCGGAAGCCCGCCTCACGGATCACGCTGAGGTCGTTGTGCCAGTCGGTCATGCGCACGTACGGCACCGCGAACACAGCGCCCATCGACACCTTCACCGACCTTCTATATAGGGGATCGGCACAACGGGGGCTCAGGACGATGAGGTCGACGCCCAGGGCTGCGGCGCACCTGAAAATTGCTCCGACGTTCGTGTGGTTCGTCAGGTCTTCCAGGATCAGGATGCGGGTGGGGTGGGGGGTGGGGGGGTTCAGGGCGGTGGGGAGGGTGGGGAGGGGGAGGCGGGACATGGAGGCCAGGGCGCCTCGGTGGACGGCGAAGCCGGTGAGGGCTTCGGCCACGGGGTCCGTGACCAGGTAGACGGGGCAGTCGAGGGTGGGGAGGAGGTCGGCGAGGGAGGGGAGCCACTTCTCGGTCATCATGAGGGAGCGGGCGGGGTGGCCCGTCTCGATGGCGCGGCGGATGACCTTGGCGCCTTCGGCGATGAAGAGGCCCTGTTCGCTTTCGAGGCTCTTGCGCAGCTGTCCGTCGGTGAGGCTGACGTAGTCGGAGAGCCGGGGGTCGGCCGCGTCGGGGATGTGCACCAGTTCCGCCATAGAGGGCATTCTCCCAGGCCGTGCGGGGTGCGCGGGCCCGTCAGGGGAGCTGGAGCGCGGCCAGGACGGCCCTGTGGTCGGAGCCGTCGAGGGTGTGGACGGAGTAGTCGCGGACGGCGGTGGAGGCGGGGAAGAGCACGTGGTCGAGGGTGAGGGGCGGGCCCATCATGGTGACGCCCCACGTGGGCGTGAAGCCCTCACCGCTGGAGGATCCGGCGTCGGTGTAGCCGCGGTCGAGGAGGCCGCGGAAGGCGGCGTGGTCGAGGGTGCTGTTGAAGTCGCCCGCGAGGATCTGGACGGGGCCGCTGGCGCCGACCGTAGGCAGGCTGTCGTAGGTGCGCCGCCAGTCTGCGACGCCTTCGGTGTTGATGGGCGGCATCGGATGCACCGCGGTGACCTCGACGGCGCGTCCGTCGACGGTGAGGGAGGCGCGCGGCTGGTGGAGGATCGTGCCCTGGATGGGCGGGAGGGCGGTCAGCGGGTGGCGGGAGTACAGGCCGGAGCCTTCGGCGCCCCATTGCGGGGCGAGGACCTGGTAGGGGAGGTACTTGCCCAGGCCGTTCTCCTGGAAGGCGGCCTGCGCGTCGGGCGTGAACTCCTGCACGCTCAGCACATCGACGTTGTGCTCGGCCACAAGCCTGACGAGTTGCGCGGCGTCCGCGCGGCCGAACATGAGGTTGGCGGTGAGGACGCGCAGCCGCGGCCCGGTGGCTTCGGGCTGGGTCGCGGCGACGGTCCTGGGCAGCAGGGCGACGGCGAAGACGACGGCCACGCCCGCGGCGACGGCGGCGGCCCACCTGTTGCGCACGGCGGCGGCGATCCCGATGGTCGCGACGGAGGTGACCGCCGCGTAGGGCGTCAAGGCGATGAAGGGAAGACCGAAACCACCGACGCCCGGCAGCCGGTCGGCTCCGGCGGTTCTGGCGATGGCCCAGGCCGCTCCGAAGGCGACCGCCGCCCAGACGATTCGGTATCCGGTCCTGCGCCTCGGCAACGTTTCGGTCACGGATTCAGTGTCCACGACAACCTCAACGAACGGGGGCCGAACGAAGTCGTCACCCCGGAGGAAGAGATCACTGACTCGGCGCAGCGTAGGGAAACGGTTGCGTTACGTGGATTCGGGGTCCCGAAACTACTGACGGGTAATCCAAATAAATCCGGACATGGAACCTTCTACAGATAGATCGCCTGTTTGCAGCTCTTTGTGCCGGATGAGTGATAACGCTACAGTGCCTCCGACTGACGCCTGGCGCGTAGCTGACCAGGCAGGGCCCCGATGACAGAACCCGGAGAGCACCATGACTCGTCCCCCCGGAGACCTCCCGGGCGAGGGTGGATACGGCTCCTCCTCGGAGTACCCGTCCGCTGAGAGCACCGACTGGTTCAGCCCTCGGACGGGCGGCTCGTCTTCCGCGCATGGGCTCTCCGCGAGCCCCGGGCCCGCACAGCCCGCCGACTCGGCGTGGTCGCAGGACAGGTACGGCGCCTCCGCGTCCGGCTCCGCTTACGGCGTGGGCGGCTTCTCTGGCGCGTCCGACCCCAGCGGCCAGGCCTACGGCCAGGGTTCGGCGTCGGACAACTCCTACTACGGCGCGCCCGTGCAGGGGAGTTCCTTCGACCGCCCGTTCCCGACCGGCCCCGGCGAGGCTCCCTCCAGCTCGTCGTCGTCCCACTCCAACGGAGGTGGTGGAGGCGACTACGGGTACGGGGGCTCCGGCGAGTTCGGAAGCGGGAACGGCAAGCGCAAACGCAAGAAGAGCGCGCTCATCGGCCCGCTCGCCGGAGCGGTCGGCCTCGCGATGCTCCTCGGTGTCGCCGTCTGGGCGTTCGACCAGAAGTCGGGCGGCTGCTCGGGCACGAAGACGACGCTGACGGTCGCCGTGGCCAAGGAGATCGCTCCGGGCGTGGAGAAGTCGGCGCAGGCCTTCAACGACGCCGGCAAGGAGTTCGGCGGCGTCTGCTACACCGCCGACATCGTCGCCACCGACCCGAACGCCGTGCGCACCTCCCTCACCGGAGAGGGGGTCTCGTCCGGCACGGTCGAGCGCCCTGACGTCTGGATCCCCGACACGTCCCTGTGGACCGGCCTCGTGCAGGCCGCCGACAGCAAGCTGGTCACCCCGACCACCGTCTCCATCGCCACGTCCCCGATCGTGGTGGCCGTCCCCCAGACGCTCGCGAAGCAGCTGAGCAAGGAGGGCATCATGGAGAACCCGTCGTGGGACAACCTGCTGTCCGCGGCGGGCGGCGTGAAGGGCGGCGGTGTCACCAAGAACCAGCTGATCCCGCCGGAGCTGCTGGACATGCGGGTCCCCGACCCGGTGAGCACGGGCACGGGCATGTCGGCCATCTCGATGCTGCGCACGCTGCTGGAGAGCGACAAGGCCGCCGACACCATCTTCACCGGTATCGCGCAGACCATCCGCAACCACACCGTGGCGAGCAACGAGGCACTGTTCAAGAACTTCAAGCGTGACGCCCGCGGCCGCTTCCCGCTGCTGATCGCGCCCGAGTACTCGGTGTACGCGCACAACACTTCGAAGCCGAAGGAAGGCGCCGTCACGATCTACCCCTACGAGGGCATGGTCAGCCTGGACTACCCGGTCGCCATCACCGCGACGGACTCCAAGAAGGCGGAGGCGGGCCAGGAGCTGGCCAAGGCCCTGGCGACGCCCGAGGCGCTGAAGAACTACGAGGCGCTGGGCTTCCGCACCCCGGACCGCAAGGCTCCCGCGGCGTTCAACGAGAAGATCGGGCTGTCGTCGGGCCGGATCCAGAAGCTTCCGCTGGCCACCTCCGAGCAGATCTACAAGATCACGCAGGACTGGTCGAAGCTCTCCCTCGCGATCCGGATGCTGTCGATCCTCGACGTCTCCGGCACAATGAACCAGCCGGTCCCCGGCGCGGGCGGCGCCACCCGGATGCAGACCGTCCTCAAGATCGCCTCTGAGGGCCTCACCCAGTTCCCGCAGGACAGCCAGATCGGCACGTGGATCTTCTCGGACCTGATCGAAGGCAAGCAGGACTGGAAGGAGGTCGTGCCGGTCGCGCCGCTGAACAAGCGGTTCGGTTCGGTGACCCAGCTCGACCGGATCAAGCAGGGCCTGCTGTCGGTCAAGGCGATGCCGGCCAACAACACGGGTCTGTACGACACGATCCTGGGCGCCTACCGGTACATGAAGAAGACCCACCAGCCGGGCCGGATCAACTCGATCGTCCTGTTCACCGACGGTCTGGGCAATGACGACCCGAATGGCGGCATCACCCTTCCGGAGCTCACGAAGGCGCTGAAGAACGAGGCCGACGACCGCAAGCCGATCCAGCTCATCATCATCAGCATCGGCTCGCCGAAGAAGCAGCTGGCGATCATGCAGCAGATCACGAAGATCACGGGCGGTGACGCCTACATCCCGAAGAACGCCAAGGAGATCCAGCAGATCTTCCTGCAGGCGCTGTCGAAGCGGATGTGCGCGGGCGAGCAGACCACCTGCTAGAGGTACCGCTTCATTGCGATAAGGGGGCTCGACCGTGCCAGGTCGGGCCCCTTTTTCGGCAAGATCAGCGAATCACCGTCAGATAAATGGACGTACCCGTGTCAACCGTGACACAGTGCGAGCCGTCCTTTCTGTCGGATCCCTACCCGACTCCTCGCTGGAGGTCCTGAGTTGACCGCATGGCAGGGTCAGCACGAGTACGTGCCCGGCACCCCGCACGAGGACCAGCCGCTCGTCCGGGCGCTGCGCAACCGCTCCACCGACGCGCTCACGCTCGTCTACAGCCGCTACGGGCCTCAGCTCTTCGATTATTGTCACGCGATCCTGCGCGACGAGCCTTTCGCGGCCCGCGTCGTCCACGACACGCTGCTGGCAGCCGAGGCGCACATCGCGCAGCTGCCCGCCGGCGACCGGCTGCACGGCTGGCTGTTCGCGCTCGCGCGCCGGGAGTGCCAGCGCATCCTGCGCGGCCCGGACCGCCCCTCCCGCCGCAGGCAGGCGGCCGAGACGCCCGACACGTTCGCCGGATACGAGGAGCGCCAGCGCCACCAGGACGCCCGCGCCCTCGCCCACAAGGCCCTCAGCGCGCTCTCCGGACGCCAGCGCGAGGCCGTCGACCTCACCGTCCGGCACGGGCTCACCGACACCGAACTCGGCGGCGTCCTCGCCATCCCGCCCGCGGAGGCCGCGGCCCTGGCCGAAGGCTCGCGCGACGACCTCGCCGACGCCGTCGCCGCGCTCGTCGGCCACGACCGGGTCAAGCTCGACATCCTGCTCGGGGTCCTGCCCACCGTGATGGCGCCGCCGAACCTCGAGTCGCGGATCCTGGCGAGCGCGCTCGACCCGGAGATGAGCGACGAGCGCGCCGCCATCGCCCGGCGCGCGATGCCGTTCGACTCGCGCGGCTGGCCCGTCGAGTCCACCGCGCGGCAGGGGCACCGCGCCCCCGCCGATCCCGGGCGCACCACGGTGGACCGCCCCGGGCGCGGACCCGTCCCGACCGACCGCACGATGGTGGACCGCCCCCTGCGCGTCTCCGGCGCGCCGGACCGCACCATGGTGGACCGTCCGCTTCGCGCGGCCGGCGGCTCGGGCGGGAAAGGCGGCGCGGACAAGAAGGATGGCGTCCCGGCCTTCCTGTGGCCGACCGTGGGCGCCGCGTCCGTCGCCGCGCTGATCTTCGGGCTGTTCACCGTCGACTTCGGCACGGGCGACCTCGCCCCCAAGGTCGGCGAGTCGATCAGCGCGGAGAACCCGTCGCAGGCTCCGGAGATCACCGACGAGGAGCCTACAGAGCGTCCTACGAAGTCCAAGAAGCCTGCGGCGACCCCGACGGAAGAGGCCGAGGACGCCGAGCCCGCCCCCAGCGAGACCACCACGACGACCCCCACGTCCAAGCCGTCCTCGGCCGCGCCCAAGCCGACGGCGACCGAGACCGAGGAGGAGGCGGGCAAGCTCGTCGTCGGGGCGGGATGCCAGATCCCCGCGGACGCCGCGCAGTGCTCGGTCCGGATCTCGGCCAAGGGCGGCCCCGTCACGTGGTCCGCGCAGGGCTACGGGCTCGTCGGCGGAGGCGGCTCTGGGGTCCTGAAGGCGGGCGCCACCCGGCTCGTCACCTTCACCGTGACGCGGGAGGCGGAGTGCGTCGAGGGCGAGACCGTCATCGACTTCGCGCCCGCCGGCACCACCACGATCTCCTGGCTGTGCCCCGAGCCCGTGCCGGAGGAGGACGACGAGGGCGGCGGAATCGCCGGCCTCGCCGCCCGCTGACGCGGCGCCGTCAGCCCAGCACCTCGTGGGCGCGGTCGAGCAGGACGGGCACGCCCGCGCCGATCTGGTCGAAGCCCTCGCCGACGGTCTGGCCCTTGACGAACCTGGCGTGGATGCCTTCGAGGATGACGGCGAGCTTGAAGCAGCCGAAAGCGACGTAGTAGTCCATGTCGCTCACGTCGAAGCCCGTCAGCGCGGCGTACTTCTCGGTGAACTGCGCCCGGGTGGGGAAGCCTGGCTCGGCGGTGATGGTGGAGCCGACCGGGAGCTGCGCCTCGTCGGCCTCGGCCCAGTAGACGAGGGTGAGGCCGACGTCGGCCAGCGGGTCGCCGAGGGTCGACATCTCCCAGTCGACGACCGCGGCGATCGCGGGCTCGGGCTCCAGCCGCACCAGCGCGTTGTCGAGGCGGAAGTCGCCGTGCACGAGGCCGCTGCGCGGGTTGTCCGGCAGCCCTGCGCCCAGCCGCTCGACGAGGGTGTCGTAAGCGGGCAGTTCCCGTGTCTTCGAGCGCTCCCACTGCTGGCCCCAGCGCTTGAGCTGACGCGCCATGTAGCCCTCGGGGCGGCCGAAGTCAGCCAGGCCCGCCTTGTCGACGTCGAGGGTGTGGATGGCCGCGAGCGCCTCGGCGAGCCGGTCGGACACCGCCGCGCGCTGCTCGGGGGTGACGTCGCGGGCGTCCTCCGGGACGCGCAGGATCCGCCCGTCCACCCATTCCATGACGTAGAAGTCCGCGCCCAGCACCTCCTTGTCGGTGCACAGGGCGAGCGGGGTGGGCACGGGCACGCCGCCCGCCGCGGCGAGCGCGGACAGCACCTTGTGCTCGCGGGCCATGTCGTGCGCGGTCGGGAGCACGTGGCCGAGGGGCTGGCGGCGCAGCGCGACGGACCGGTCGCCGAAGTCAAGCCGGTAGGTGAGGTTGGACCTTCCGCCGGCGATCAGCTCGGCCCCGGTGAGCTCGCCCGATTCGGGGAGCGCGTCGGCGAGCCAGCGCGTGAGGCGGGGGAAGTCCAGTCCGGGTACGGGTTCGAGGCTCATGGGGCCCTATTAGAACGCGGCTCGGTCCGGTGCGGCGCACCGACCCCGCGACAGTGACCACTTTCTCCCTGTGTGGAGCACTTTCTTCTCGGGTAGTGCCTGACTGGACTATTGCCATAAGTCATGGGCATCTGGATTGCTTCAACTTCATATGCGGTGCCACGGGCAGGCACCGCCGATAGGGGGACACGTGGTCGAAGCCTGGATCACCGGCGCCGGACGACTGCACCTGGGCACCGACGGCGGACCGATGAACGGCGGTGCGCCCCGCGCCGTCTGGAGCACCAGCGAGCACGACCCGGCCGTCGTCTCGGCGAGATCCGTCGCGCAGGGCCTGGCCGGGGCGGGCACCCCGGCGCACGTCGTGTGGAACCCGCTGCGCGGTGACCTCGTCCAGCTCGTCCCGGCCACCCGCGCCGCCCTGCTCCTGGGGCCCGAGCTCGGCAGGCAGGGCCGGGTCTGCCTCCAGATCTGCGTCGTCGCCAAGGCCCGTGCGCCCTTCACCCAGACGACGATGGCCGAGGTCGACCTGCTGCTGACTTGGCTCGACTCCTGGGGCGTGCCCAGGCGCTGGCCCGCGGGCCCGCCGCTCGGCGTCCCCGCCTCGTACGAGACCTCGAGCGGCAGCCGCCGCCTCTGGGCCGGCGGCGGCCACTTCGGCCACTCCCAGGTGCCCGGCGCCGACCAGCCGTGGCCCGGCGGCATCGACGTCCGCAAGCTCACCGGGCCCGACACCTTCCCCGCCGAACTCCCCCGGCCCCGGCTGAGCACCGAGCAGCTCGGACTGCTCACCACCCGGCACGGCCAACGGCACCTTGAGGCTGCTGGTGGGGTTTGACACGATTGTGATCGATATGGCATAGGGTCGCGGCATGAACGGCCAGACTCCGCCAGGCTGGTACCCCGACCCATACGGGAACCCCGGCCTGCAACGCTGGTTCGACGGCACCCAGTGGACCCAGGCCACCCAGCCGACCGGACCCTCCGCTCCCCCGTCCTGGCAGCCTCAGGCCGGAGGCACCCCGCAGCCCTGGCAGCCCCCCGCCGAAGGAACCCCACCGCCTTGGCAGCCGCCCGCCGGCGGCCCCGGCACGCCCGGCCCCTGGAGCCCCGGACAGCCCGTGCCCGGACCGCCCCGGCAGAACAACCGCAACCTCCTGATGGTCCTCGGCGGCGCGGGCGTGCTCATCGTCATCATCGTGCTGGTCGCCGTCCTCGTCTCCGTCGTTTCCGACGGCGGCGACCCCGATCCCATCGCCCGGCCGACGCCCTCGGCTCCCGCGCAGAGCCCGGTGATCTCCCCCGTCAACGGCACGATCACCGACAGCAAGTCCGGCCTGTCGTGGCCGCAGCTCGGCGGAGAGTGGACGGACCCCTCCGACCCCACCGGCGACGACGAGGTCGGCCTGCACCTCGGCCAGACCGCGGTCGCCCAGACCGCCTACAACGGCGTCGGCGACTACGTCGCCTCCGTCTACGGCGGCGTCCTGCCCGAGTCCGTGCCCTTCGAGGGCGGCGCCGGAGCCGACCTGGAGGACGTCGCCAAGGCCTGGTTCGAGAAGATCGAACCCGAGTACTACCCCGAGCACGAACTCACCTACGGGGACTCGCGGGCGAGCAGCGTCAGCGGCAAGAAGGCCTGGTACTTCGAGGTCCTGCTCAAGTTCCCCCAGGCGAAGACCGAAGGCTGGGAGTTCAACCAGGAGCGCGTTGTCATCGTCGTGGTCGACCGCCCCGGATCCCGCCCCGGCGGCGTCTACGTCTCGATCCCCGACAACTTCGCCAGCCAGGGCGACGCCGAGACGGTCATCAACGGCCTCAAGAGCTCCTGACGGGAGCGCCTTCAAGGCTCCCTGCCGAGAAGGCGCGCGCAGGACCCGGCTCGCTTCCGTGGGAGCCGGGGTCCTGCCGTTCGCCCGGACATCCGGGCTGGGCGTAGGGTTGGAAGGCCGCCTGCGAACCGTCTCGGGCGGTGGTCGTCAGGCATGCCCTGACGGTCGTCGAGAGCTGCGGCGTCGATCGCCGCCGGCGCCGTCCGGCGGACGCTTCGGGGAATGCGGACGCTTCAGGTAATACTGTGGGACGTTTCCGCAGGTGAGAGGGCATATGGGCACGGATAAACTGGTCTGGATCGACTGCGAGATGACCGGCCTCGAACTCACCCGCGACGCGCTCATCGAGATAGCCGTCCTGGTGACCGACTCCGAACTGAACATCCTCGACGAGGGCGTCGACCTGGTGATCAAGCCCCCGGAGGAGTCGCTCACCCAGATGAACAAGGTCGTGCGCGACATGCACACCACCTCGGGCCTGCTCAAGGAACTGCCCGGCGGGATCACCCTCGCCGAGGCCGAGACCCGCGTCCTCGACTACGTGAAGCAGCACGTCCCGGACCCCAAGAAAGCGCCCCTGTGCGGCAACTCGATCGCCACGGACCGCTCCTTCCTCGCCCGCGACATGCCCGCGCTCGACGCGCATCTGCACTACCGGATGGTCGACGTCAGCTCCATCAAGGAGCTGTCCCGCCGCTGGTACCCGCGCGTGTACTTCGCCAGCCCGGAGAAGAAGGGCGGCCACCGCGCGCTCGCCGACATCGCCGAGTCGATCCGCGAACTCCGCTACTACCGCGCCGCCGTCTTCGTCGACCAGCCGGGCCCCGACACCGAGACCTCCCGCGCCCTCTCCGCGAAGATCGTCGCCGAGACCCCGGATATCGGGTGACGACCACCTTCGGAAACCCGCTATACTTTTCCTCGCCGCTTCAAACCGAAGCGACATGGTGGGTGTAGCTCAGTTGGCAGAGCACCAGGTTGTGATCCTGGGTGTCGCCGGTTCAAGCCCGGTCACTCACCCCAAGCTCAGAGGCCCCTTCGCTCCGGCGAAGGGGCCTCTGGCGTTAAGCGATGTCCGATTCTGGGGGCGAGCTGGGGGTGATCTTGTTTAGTCGCCTCGTCTACGCGCAGCTTTCCGACCGAAGCATGATCTCCGAATCGTGGAGATTGCAACGGAATCAGCAGAGTGCCCGACCGGCTCGGCGTCGGCGCTCACAGGCCGGGGCAGTTCGGTCCACACCGACCCTGGCTTGCGTACAGTAGGGGGGCATGTCGAACGCCTGGGCGAGTTGAGGCACCAGGCAGAAGCGGGCGGTGCGGTACTGGATAGCAGCCTTGCCCTTCCCGGTCCCTTCACGGGGACCCCCTCGATCTTGTTGGGAAGCCGTCTAAGAACCGAACCCAGGGGGTGCTCGTCCGTGTCGAATTCGTCCGGGCCGCCCTTTGATGACAGGCCTCGGCGCTTGCCGGGGGTCCCAGGGACGGGGCGGCGGGTTAGGCCGGCTTGTGGATGCCGGATGTAGTTGTTTTGTGTGGGAACCGGCGGGGGCGGGGCGGGGTCTGTACAGCAGAAGGCTGAGGGACGGGGCCTGACGCTAAAGCAGGTGGGCGAAAGGGTGCAGGGTGTCGGTGCTAGTCGATCCAATCACTGGCTGGCTGGGCGGGCTGCTCGGCAATGGCCTGGTGGGTCTGTTGCGTGGTTCGCCGGATGAGCGGGCGGCCCGGCAGGCGATGGCTGATGCGGTCGAGGATGTGCTGACCGCGATCGTCGATCCGGATGAGCGGGGTCGGGTGCGGGCGGGGTTGCGGGATTGCTTCACTCGCCCGCCGCTCCCGCGGCCCGACGGCGGGTTGCGGGAGGCGGTGATCGCCCAGGTCGGCCTCCTGCGCGAATCGTCTGATGGGCGCGGTTTGTTCTACGACACCGTCACTGTCGATCCCGTGTGGCTGGAGGAGCAGGTCGCCGAGGCGTTCCTGGCCGCGGTGGACCGGATAGTGGCGGCCTCCAGCCTCGCCGAGGCCGTGCACCAGCAACGCCATGAGGCGCTGCTGCGGAGTCTGGAGGACTTCCGTGCCCTTCTCCGCCGCCGCCCCGGCGCCGGTGGCGGGGGCGGTAGGGACGACTCGGGCGACCAGCCGGAGGTCGCCGGAGATGTCGTCGAAGTAGGGGTGGAGGGTCTCTTCCTCAGCGGTGCTGGGGTGTCGTCACGCTTGGTCATGTTGCAGTCCGAACAGGCGGGGATCAGGTTGCTGGGGTGACGGCTAGGGCCGGGTATCTGGCCTCGGGCAGGTAGTGGTCGAGGGTGACGACTGAGCGGTGGCCGCACAATGGGCACCGGTCGTAGGGAGCACCGCGCACACGCCGGAGTCGAAGACCGCGTCCGCACGAACAAGGCCATGGGCCTGTCGAACCTTCCCTCGAAATCCTGGCAGGCCAACCAAGAGCGGGTCCTGGCGGCGAACCTCGACGCCTGGGCCCGGCTCCTGTGCCTGCACGACATCGACGACCCCAAAGACGCCGAACCTGACACCCTCCGCTACCGGCTGCTGCACCTTCCCGCCATGCCCGCATCCGCACCCTGGCCCTCAGCCGCGACTGGCCCTGGGCACAAGCGTTCTTGACCTGCTGGAACAGGCTCACCACCCTGCCACCAGCCCCCACCTGACAGCCCGCCCCCCGACGACCCAGAAAGAACCCCCTCTGAGCTTCCCCCCGGAACCGGACGCAGCCGCAGCGGCACGCGAAGGGCCCACCCCCTCACCCAAGGGACGAACGGGCATCAACCACCACACCGATCAACCACGGAACACCCTGAGGAATCGAGGCACAGAGTGCTCAAATAGAAAAGGGCGCATAGATTTATCTTTCAAGAAATGAGCGAGCCCGCCCCTGCGGCCTTGAGGAAGAATTGATAGGACCCCTCACAGCCCTTTTGGTTTTCTGCTACAGCTTTCGGAATGGTTGACACCCCTCCAGAGAAGGTAGTATTTCCATTCGAGCTTATCTTCAAGGAGACATCGACCGGACCAGGCCCTGTTAGTCCGTCGGTATAAACTATTAGCCCTTTGCTCTGTCCGTTCAATGGCCAGAGGTTCGTCATTTGGCAGTTGGAATCAACACAGAGCACGGCTGTCGCCTGCGTAGCATTTGCCGAGTCCGGCCAAATATCACCGGGAACCTCCACGGTTCCTCCAGGGGCGCCGAGGCACGCGTTGACTTCGTTGCCGGAGCATCCTGCCAAAGTGATCCACAATGCAAGGATCGTGCTCGCCCGATGGGTGATCGTCTTCATTTGCCTTCCTCTTGTTGGACAGTTGCTTGATATAGTGCGGGCCCGGGCCAGCCCCGGGCCCGCACATGCTGGCGATAGGTCGTCAGTTGCTGGACAGTACCGGACGCCCGCCATTACTCAGGACGGCGGCGTAGTAGACCGGGGTAAAGATCAGTTTGCAGCCGGTCTTCTGGTTGAGAGCATTTTTGATCGTGCCGCCTCCGGAAATAATTCCATGGACCCTGACCTTGCCCTTATTGGCGCCAGTCTGGTAGATCGTGTAAACCGTTCCCCCCGAGTCGCCTTTCTGCATGCATTGCATTCCGGAGTTGTAGATCTTTGCCACAACCGCTCTTCGGATCGTTGCACCGCTTTCATATTTGATGTCCTTTCGGACATCGGTAACCTTCCACCCGCATCTTGATCCGGTGACCTGGCCGCTGGTGCATCGCGAGTGATGGACGAGTTCGCCGTTGACACCTGTCCATACAGTCGGTTCCGAGAGGTCGTAGCCCTTGACCGGCACCTGGGTAGCAGAATGGATACTTCCGGTCATGACGCTCGCGTTCATTGCGGAGGCAGAGCCCAGCCTGACGAATGCCAGGTCACCGAGATTGTCCGTCGACCCGTTGCTCTGATGCCAATTGTCAGGAGCATTTCCGGTACCCCATGTACCACCCTTAGCGGTCGACCAGGTATCGTTCCAGTTGTAAGCGCAATGACCGGCGGTGAGCGCATAGTAGGTACTGCCGGTCTTCCACTTCATTCCAGCAGAGCACCAAAAGCTTTGGTTCTGGTTACTCGGCTGAAAGCTCACAATTCCGGTACCACCAGAAAGACGCCGCCCACTTACTCCGGTGAGACAGTGCCGGTCGTATGGTGCGGAACAGCTACCATGCTGCACATCATCAACCGGCGCTGCGGCATCGCTGTACTCAGAATTCGGCGTGAGGTTCACGGCGACCTTGCTCGGCCCGTACAGGGTGGTTAGCGCATTCTGCATGGTGGCTGGGGCTGCGGAGGACTCGATGACGACCCGGTTGTTCTCCTGCTGAACGTAGAGTGCCTCGATCGCGCTCGCCCCCGGCAGGTCGGCCTCGGTGAAGGAGAGGATCTCGTCTTTGATGACGTCCAGGGACTGCGCAGAGTTCGGTGCAAGGACGGCTCGCGGTGAGACCGTCGTTGTCGCGGGGGTCGTCGGCACGACATCAGGAGCGTCAGTAAGGTCAACGTCAGAGGGGGTATCGCTGGGCGCGACGCTGTCGTCGCCCACAGATGGGTCATCCGACGGTGCGGCTTGGACGGTGACGGGCTGCGCAGCTGTGGCCAAGGCAGAACTTGAGGTCGCGGAGGTGATCACGGTTTTGGTTTGAGGATCATATGAAACCGTGCCGAGATCCGGATTCGAGCCTGCGTTGGTGATGGCCGCAGAGATCGCGTTCGAATCAACGTATTCGCCTGACCCCACAGGCTCAATGTCCCCCTCTACTATCTCGACTGTTTGGTGGATGTAGAAGCCTCGGACACTGACTTGGACGTGGACGGGTCCGGTGCCGTGGTTGGTGATGGCGACGCGGCCAAGCCCGGAGACCATTTGGATGTCGAAGTTGATGGCGTCTTCGCCGGTTTGGTAGACAAGGCTGGAGATAGGGATCTCGGCTTTGTCTTCGGGGCGGAGGGTGATCCAGCCGGGTGCGGTGGTTCCGCTGATGCGGACTTGCATGGCGGCGGCGGAGACGGTGTTGGCGGGGACGCCGGAGGGTCCGGTGGTGTCGAAGACGAGGTGGCTCTCGGCGCCGAGTTTGGCGGTAGAGCCGCCGGGGCGTCCGAGGCCGGTGGCTGTGTCGACGACGGTGGTGGTGTCGACTGGCTTGTAGCGCGAGCCGGTCTGGGTTTCGTCCCAGTAGGTGAAGTAGCCACGCACCGAGATGGAGACGTTGACGGTGCCGGGGCTGCTGTTGGTGACACGCAGCTGTCCGGTGCAGGAGACCTGGACGATGGAGAAGGTGCTGTTGTTCCAGTCGTTCTGCGTGAACCGCAGCGTGCCGACACCGATCGGGGAGTCCGTCGGCTCGACCTTCAGCTCACCGTTCGTCGTCTGCTCCAGCGCCACGATGTTCAACGCCACCGCGGCGGACTGGTCACACTGGCCGGGGATGCCGACCTTGCCGGCGACCTGGATGTTGACGCTGCTCCAGGGTGCCATCGGCGTGGTCTGCAGCGGTGCGCCAGTGGCGTACTGGGCACGGGTGTCCCACAGGACCGCAGTGGTGAGGGGCTTGTAGACGGTGGTGGCGGCACCGCCGGACTTGTAGTAGCCGTCGACCGCGACCAGAGCGTCCACCGGCGCGGTGCTGTTGTTGGCCACGGTGATCTGCCCGGTGGCGGTGATCTGGGTGATGTCAGCACCGGTGCTGTTCTCACCGGTCGTGAACGCCACGGTCGAGATCGTCGTGGGCTTGTCCGACGGGTAGATCGACAGGTGACCGTTCGCGCCGGGGTTGACCGCGTGGACGTTGACCGAGATGGCCGCCACACCCGACGCGGGCAGGCCGCCACGGCCGAGGGCCTGGAAGGTCATGGTCCCGCCGGCCGGGATCTTCTGGATGGCGTTGTTGGGGGTGCCGATGCCGGTGACGGTCTCCAGCAGCGGGGATGCCCACAACGGCAGGTATTCCCCAGCAGTCGCCGGCTCATCGGCTTTCGCCTCGCGGACGAGGGGAGGGAACGCTGAGGCCAAGCCCAGCACAAGGATGAGCGCTGTGACCAGCGCCGTCGTCCGCCTGGTCAGGCGAGACGACACGGGGGTGAATGCACTAAAGCTCTCCCGGGTTCACGATCGCCTGGACGGCCCAAACGATCTTCGAGAAACCCCGCAAAATTACCTTAGAGTCACCAAATTCGGAAGACTGACTACTTAATGCAACACTATGAATTTTGCCTTAGAAAAAGGGGATTCCATGCAACCCTTTCGCCTTATACCGTGCGACCCGGGTTTCCGGCCTGGTCCACTGCGCGAGGATCGTCACACTCCGCTTCGATCTTGGATACGCAAAGAAAGCAAGATTGGTTCACTCGAACCTGGCGGCAAGGGTCAGTGTGGCGTTAGCAGCGCGGATCCTTGAGCTGGTCAGGGGTCTCGATGGCCCTCTTGCAGGCAAGGCCGGTAGTGAGGCGCTCGATGAAGGTCTCCTGGTCGGTGACAGCCTGGTGGCAGATGGCAGGGATGACCTCGATGAGGGCGGACACTCATCCACGACCTCGTCGGGGGTCGTCCTTCGGCGGCAGGCGGCGCTGGCCAAGACAAGATGGGGGCGGAGTGGGGGTGATCATGCTCGGCTTGATGCGGTCAGACGAGGTCACACGATGCGGGGCACGGCGCTCTAGCTGGGCTTGAGCACGTCAGCAGGGCTTCCAGCCTCAAATGATCTCGGTTGTGATCCTGGGTGTCGCCGGTTCAAGCCCGGTCACTCACCCCAAGCCCAGAGGCCCCTTCGCTCCGGCGAGGGGGCCTCTGGCGTTCTCCAGTGTCCGATTCTGGGGGCCGCCTGGGCGTGATCTTGCTCTGGAGCGCCTTCGGCAGCCGCTCCAGAGCGGGCACGAGCGAGGTCGGGTGGAGCTTCGCGTTCCCGGGACCTCGTGGCCCGTCCGCTCGGACTGGGAGACGTGGGGGGACGTGGGGGACGGCGGATGCCACGCCATCGGCACCCGCCGATGACAACACCCTGACCAGACGACAGCGGCATCATCACCAGCGCCAACATCGGCTGCACGGGCGTCGGCATCGAGGCAGGCGACCCCGTCCCGCTGAGCGGCGGCTTCACCGTCGTCTACCCCGTCCCCTCGCCGACCCTCACCGTGACCGTCCCCTGATCCACCGGGCTTTGCTTCGTCGCGGGTGACATGGGGCTTTTGCTGGGGGGAATCCGGAACTTCGGGTATGCGGGGGCTGGGGCTTGTTGTCTTCGGCTTCTCTATGCTGAGTTCATGATCCATGCGCTGGAGTCGCTGCCCAAGGTCGAGTTGCACTGCCATGTCGAGGGGACGATGCGTCCTGCCACGGTCGGGGAGCTGGCGAAGGCCAACGGGATTCCGCTGCCCGTCGCGGACGTGACCGAGCTGTACCGGTACGGGTCGCTCGACGAGTTCCTGTCGGTGTTCTGGCTGGTGCAGTCGGTGCTGGTGACGCGGGGTGACTGGGCGCGGCTGGCGTACGAGAGCGTGGTGGACGCGGCGGCGCACGGGCGGGTCTACGCGGAGCTGTTCTTCACGCCCGCGCGGCATCTGGCGGCCGGGCAGCGGCTCGCCGACATCGTCGCGGGGCTGGCCGAGGGGCTGGAGGCGGCCGAGGCCGAGACGGGATCCCGGGCGATGCTCATCGCCGACATCGACCGCGCGTACGGGCCGGAAGCGGGGCTCCAGCTCGTCACGGAGCTGGGCGAGCTGCGGCCAGAGCGGGTGCTCGGCATCGGCATGGACTCGACCGAGCTGGGCGTGGACCCCGCGTCGTTCCGCGAGGCGTACGCGCTCGCCGCCCGGCTCGGGTTCCGCAGGACCGGCCACCAGGGCGAGAACAGCCCCGCGTCCGCGATCGCGACGGTCGTGGACGTGCTGGGCGCCGAGCGGGTCGACCACGGGCTGTCGCTGATGGAGGACCCCGAGCTGGTCCGGCGGTTCGCCGCCGAGCGGATCCCGCTGACGGTCTGCCCGAACTCCAACATCCGCATCGCGAACGCGTTCCCGTCGCTGGAGCTGCACCCCTACCCCGCGATGCGCGAGGCGGGCCTGCTGGCCACCCTCAACACCGACGACCCGGCGATGACCGACCTCGACCTGGGCTACGAGTACCGCTCCGTCGCCGAGGCGTTCGGCTACTCCTTCGACGACATGGTCGCGATCGCCCTCGACGGCGTCGAGGCGAGCTGGCTCGACGACTCGGGCAAGGCCGAGCTGCGCCGCCGCGTCCAGGACGAGGCCGAAGCCCTGCGACAGGCCTGAGTCCGGGCGCGCGTCGCGTCGAACGGGATCTTTCCGGGTAAGGCGGTCAGCGAGACCGTCCGACCCTTCCCCTTGGAGGACCCATGTCCCTTCCGCCGCTGCCCGCCCAGGCGCAGGAACTGCTCGCCAAGCCGCTGCCGGCCGTCATCGCCACGGTCCGGTCCGACGGGGCGCCGGTGACGACCCCGACCTGGTACCTGTTCGAGGACGGCCATGCCGTGGTCAGCATGGACGCGGGGCGGGCGCGGCTGAAACACCTGCGGCGCGATCCGCACGTGTCGCTGACCGTGCTCGCCGAGGACTGGTACTCCCACGTCACGCTGCTCGGCCGGGTCACCGAGCTGCGCGACGACGTCGGCCTCACCGACATCGACAGGATCGCCCGGCACTACACCGGCAAGGACTACCCGGACCGGGTGCGTCCGCGCGTCACCGCGACGATCACGGTGGACCGCTGGCACGGCTGGGGCGAGTTCCGGGACAGCCCTCAGGCTTCCACGGACTGACGGCACGCTCCGCATGACCATAACGACGCGGGGCAATCACCCGATGTAGGTACATGTCGGGAGAATGCGGGTGACCCGATGGAGGAGATCACAACTTCGTCTCCAACGAGATGATCGTCCAGGGGCCCGCCGCCGAGATGGCCGGGACCAGGCCGAATCCGAGGCCGAACGGCCACCAGGCCCGGCTGGACGGGCTCATCAAGGCAGCCCGGGGCTGATCGGTGGACCGGTATCCCGGCAGCGGCGACCACGGCATGGTCGGCGACCTCCAGACCGCGGCACTGATCGCCCGGGACGGGACCGTCGACTGGTGGTGCACGCCGCGGTTCGACTCCCCCGGCGTCTTCGCCTCGCTCCTCGACCTGCGCAAGGGCGGGCACTGGAGCCTGGAGGCGCCGGAGGAGGGCGGCACCGTCCGCCAGCTCCACCTGCCGGACACCGCGATCCTGCTCACCCGGTTCATGGGGCCGGGCGGGGTCGGCGAGGTCGGCGACTTCATGCCCGCCGACGAGGGCCCGGCCACGGACCGGCACCGGCTGATCCGGGGGCCGGGTCTCGACCTGCACCTGCACGCGCTCGGGAACAGCTCGGCAATTTTCCGCAGGCCTTCACCCATATCGCACTCATCGGGGCCGCCTTGGCCCTCGACGAGCGCCTCGACGACCGCGCTCCTTGACCGCGCTCCTTGACCGGGCCCCGACCGTTTGATGGGCCTGTGTCGACGTACGGATCGGTATGACGGTCTTAGGGCGGAACTACTGCGGGGGGCGTCATGAAGGGCAAGGTCACGGTCATCAGCAAAGGGCCGGTCACGGTGCACAGCTACCAGGCGCCGACCGACGGGCTGGAGGTGACCACGCAGCTCATCGAGACACCGCAGCGGATCATCGCGGTCGACGGGCAGTACAAGCTCGAGTACGCCGACGAGGTCGTCGAGTACGCCAAGGGCCTGGGCAAACCGATCGACCGGCTGATCATCAGCCACGCCCACCCCGACCACTTCCTGGGCGCCGCCCGGTTCGACGCCCCCATCTGCGCGCTGCCCGAGACCCGGGCCGCGATCGCCGCGATGTCCGACCTGAAGGACCCGTCCGGACGGCAGGTGCGGATCGACGACGTGGTGCCCACCGAATCGCTCGTCACCGGAACCGACCTCATCGACGGGATCCCGATCTCGTTCGAGCACCTGCACGGCGGCGAGATCGCCGACTCGCTCCTCATCGCGCTGCCCGAGCACCGCATCCTCATCGCCCAGGTCGTCAGCAACAAGGTGCACCTGTGGGTCGCCGACCGGGACTTCGCGGGGTGGAAGGCCTACATCGAAAAGCTCGTCAACCGGCGCTACGACACGATCCTGCCGGGCCACGGCGAGCCCACCGACCGCTCGGTGTGGGCCGAGATGTACGACTACCTCGACGTCGCGGGCGACTACGCCGACTCCGACGGGCCCACCTACAAGGCGAAGATGACCGAGCGCTTCCCCGACTACAGCGGCGTCGAGATCATCGACATCGCGAACGCGCTGCACCCTGCCTGACGTCAGCGCGGCCACGGTGCGGCGGGATCGGCCAGGACGGACCGGGCCGCCGCGGTGGTCAGCGCGCGGTAGCGGACGGCGGCGGTCTCTCCCGCGTAGTGGCCCGCAAGTTCCAGGCTGAGCGCGCCGTGGGAGGCCGCCCAGAGGAGGTCGGTGACCTCCTCTGGATCGGCGTCCTTCGCGAAGACACCGGCTTGCCCGCACGCGACGACGGCCGAGCGGAGCACGTCGAGGCTCGCCCTCGCCTCGGCGCGTGCCTGCTCTCCGGGGGTGAAGCCCGGGATGACGGCGAAGAACATCACCCTGTACAGATTCCGTTCGGCGAGCGCGTTGACGCGGTAGGCACGTCCGATACTCGCGAGGTGCTCGGCCGGGCCGCCTCCGTGCGGAGCCTCTTCCAGCCGCCTCTTGAGCCGCGTGAACCCCTCCCGGTACAGGGCGTCGGCTATGCCGTCCTTCCCGCCGAACACCCTGTAGAGGACCGTCGTGGAGCAACCCGCGGCCGTCGCCAGACGCCGCATGGTGAGGGCGGCGGGGCCCTCGTCGGTGAGGAGCTGGGCGGCGAGGTCGATCAGGCCCGTGCGCAGCGCCGCCTCGCCGCGCTCGCGGGCGTCGAGATAGAAGCTCATCCCTGGTGCCAGTCCTGGAGCGGCCGGTAGACGGGGATGCCGGCCTCGACCATGGCGTCGCGGCGGGCGAAGTACGCCTCGCCCATCGGGTCGATCCCGCGCAGCGGCATCGTGCCGCGCCAGATCGTCACGTCCTCGGGGGCCAGCTCGCCGGCCGCCGCGAAGTGCTCCTCGGCCTCGGTCTCCCTGCCGTTCCGGTGCAGCCACAGGCCCAGCGCGGCCTCCGTCCTGGCGCGCTGCCGCTCGGGGGTGGCGTGCCGGGTGGTCCGCTCGACGTCGGCGCGGCTGAGGCCGCTGTCACCGTCCTCGACCCAGCGGCCGAGCGCGCCGAGCGCCGCCGCCGCGGCGATCCCGGACATCTCGCGGAAGAGGTCGGTGGCGAACTGGGTGTCCTGCGGGCGCGCCACCCTGCCTTCCTCGTCGATCCACACCACGGTCGGCACGTTGAGGACGTCGTAGAGCTCCGCGACGTGCCCGTCGGCGTCGATCAGCGCGGTGTGCGGCTCCCCGCCGGCGAGCGCCTCGGCGATCCAGGGCGCGGCGTCCTCGGGCCTGCGGTCCAGCGCGACGCTCACCACTTCGAGCCCCAGCGGCGCGAGCACCGCGTGCCGCTCCTGCCAGGCCGCGAGGTCGTACCGGCAACCGCACCACGACGCCCAGAACACCAGCGCGACCTTCTTCCCGCGCAGCTCGCCGAG
Source organism: Actinocorallia aurea (assembly GCF_054783995.1). NCBI lineage: Bacteria > Bacillati > Actinomycetota > Actinomycetes > Streptosporangiales > Thermomonosporaceae > Actinocorallia > Actinocorallia aurea. Next base: position 228,691 of record NZ_BAAGPQ010000014.1, on the reverse strand, counting down.
GGTGTGCGGCCGGCCTTCCACATCGTTCAGCGTGAAGTCGGGAGCCGTCTCCCCGCTCAGCGCCGACGCCCGCTCCCCCGCCGAGACCCCGACCGCCACCGCCCCCTCGGCGACGGCCACCGGCCGCCCCAGCAGCTCCGCGAACCCGATGAGATCGACCCGCTCCCCGTCCTCGACGCCGGCCGCCGCCGCGGCCGGCACGCACGCCTCCTCCCGGCACCACCCGTGCGGCTTGCGCTCCCACCCGAGCAGCTCCCGCGCGACCTCCCGGGCCACCCACCTCCCGCCCTCCGCCTCGACGGCGGCCTCGCGCCCCTCCACCAGCACCGTGATCCCCATGACATCCCTCCTGAGTAACAGCGTTTTATCAACGTAACGCCGTTTTTTCCACCGCACAAGGGCGCCGCTGCTGAACGGCCCGGAACGCGGGAGAGGCGGTGGCGCTCCAGCGCCACCGCCTCTCCCGACTTCCACGGCGCGGCCAGGGGCCGCCCGCACCGCGCGCTCAGTACCGCCGCCCGCGGCCCCGCCTGTTCAGCAGCCCCCGCACCTTCGCCTGCGTCCGCGGGTCCCGCGCGATCCGCTCCACTCGGGCCCGAGCCTGCCGGCCCTGCGGGCTCCTGAAGAACCTCTGAATCCTGCTCACCAACGAGGCCACACGTTCCTCCTCGACTCCCGCACGACCCATCCGGAGGGCCGCGCTCACCCCGCCCAACGGCCGACCCCCCGACGCCGTTCCCCCGCCTCCCCGCCCACCGAGCCCCACCGGAGCCCTCGGTTCCCGGAGTGGCCCCAGTGGCTTGAGCGCCTCGCGGACCTCACCCGAACGCCACACTTCCCTGACCCCCGGTCCCGCGGACCAGACCTGGCCCCCTCTTCCGGCACCTGCGGACGCGAGCCGCCGCTCAAGGGTTCGAGCCGCCTCTCCAGCCGAAGATCGGAACGCGCCGAGAGTTCGGTGGGCCCCCGTCGCCGATGGCCGACTCCCGCGATGAGGGCGGCTCCACGAGCGGGGGCAGGGCATGTGGAGCACGAGATATGCAAGGGTCCCGCCCCTGGGGATCGGGGGAGGTGATCAGCCCCAGCCGGGGGTCTCCTCCGGGTCGGGGCCTGTGCGGACCATCGGGAGGGGAAGGAGGAGGGCGCCGCGCGCCGTCTCGGGGACGGACGGGGTGCGGGGCGGGATGGCGGTGAGGCGAAGGTAGGGGTCGCCCTGGAGCGGGCGGGGGTCGGTGTCGCCCTTGTTGGGCCACAGGGACATGGCGCGCTCTGCCTGGGCGGTGATCGTCAGGGCCGGGCCCGCGCCAGGGTCGGCCGTGAGGGCGGAGGAGTCGACGACGTGGAGGTTCGGGTAGCCGTGGACGCGGTGGTAGGGGTCGATCACTCCCGTGATGCGGGAGACGCCGATGGGGCAGCCGCCCTGGAAGTGGGCGGTGGTCCACAGGCCGAAGAGGTCACCTAGGGAACCCGCGGCCTTGGCGTGCATCCGGCGGGCCATGACCTCGGCGGTCCGCCTCGCCTTCGGGATCTCCCTCGTGCCGGTGCGGGGTTCCTTGAAGCGCAGCCTGTGGCCGAGGAGGCCGCGTTCCTCGAAGACGGTGAAGACCGCGGCGCGCGTACGGGTCGCCATGAGGATGATCGTCCGGTCGGACCAGCGGCGCTGGTCGAAGAGGCGGAGGCTGCCGGCGGGGTTCTTCACCGCCCGGCGCAGGGCCCTCCTCCAATGCCGTCCGTCGCCGTCGGCCGTGATCGGGGCCCGCAGCAGGCCTGCGAGGTTGGAGCCGCTGCCGTACCTGACGGGCTCCAGGCGGGTGCCGGGCGCAGGGGAGATCGACGAGGTGACCGCGACGCCCCGGTTCACCTGCCTGCCCTCCTCGCCGGTGAGGCTGAGGAAGTCGGTCGCGGCGGCCCTGCTGAAGGTGCCGAGGGTGTCGGAGAGCTTGGGCAGTACCCTGGCCGACTTCATCCGGTGCAGCAGCCGCTGGGTGCCCTCGGCCCCCGCCGCGAGGACGACGTGGGTGGCCCGGAACGTCCGGCGGCCGTGGCCGGAGCGGGTGCGCAGGGGCCCGGGCCGGACGCAGTGGACGGTGAAGCCGCCGGACGCCTCGGGCCGCACGGCCACGGCCTCGCAGGACGGGTGCATGACGGCCCCGGCCCGCTCGGCGAGGTGGAGGTAGTTCTCCGGCAGCGTGTTCTTGGCGCCGTGCCGGCAGCCCGTCATGCACTCCCCGCACTCGATGCATCCGCTGCGGGCGGGTCCGGAGCCCCCGAAGTAGGGGTCGGGGACCTGGACTCCGGCGGGGTCGTTGAAGAAGACGCCGACGGGGGCGCGGCGGAAGCTCTCCGAGACGCCCGTCTCGGCGGCGGTCTGGCGGAGCAGGAGGTCGGCGGCCGTGGTGGTCGGGTTCTCCACCACGCCGAACATGCGGGACGCCTGGTCGAGGTGGGGTTCGAGTTCGCTCTTCCAGTCCGTGATGTGCGCCCACTGGGGGGCCTCGAAGAACTCGTCGGACGGGCGCTGGAACACGTTGGCCGAGACGAGGGAGCCGCCTCCGTGCCCCGCCCCGCCGAGGACGAGCAGGCGGCCGCGCCGGTCGCCGCGCAGGATCTTGAACCGCTGGATGCCGCGGAGCCCGGCCGCGGGGAGCCACAGGTAGTCGTGCAGCCGCCAGGAGGTCGCCGGAAGGGCTGTGCGGGCCCTGCGCCGCCCCGCTTCCAGGACGCCGACACGGTAGCCCTTCTCGCTCAGCCTGAGCGCCGCGACGGCGCCGCCGAAGCCTGAGCCGATCACGAGCACGTCGAACTCCGTCGCCGCAGATTCCATCCCGGGTTCCATGCCCGGGAGGTACCCGACACCATGCCGGACAGATCTTGATATCGCCCGTATTTGCAGTAATTTGGCGCCCGGTTTCCTCTTGACGAAATATTGACTACAGTAAGAATCATGCCTCCGGAGACCTCCCACCTCACCCCCCTCAGCCGCGTCGACCTCGCCCCGGGCCTGCACGCCGCCACCGACCAGCACTCCGCCGCCGTGCGCGACATCCTCGTCGCCAGCGGCCTGGAGCCCGACCAGCCGACGCTGCGCGAGTACCTCGACGGGTTCCTCAGCGGCTGCGCCGAGACCGGCTGGACCCTCGGCACCCAGCTCGACTGGCACGCCCAGCGGATGCTCGCCGTGCAGCGCATGATCGAGGCCGTCCCCCCGGCCTGAAGGCGGGAAGACGGCCTCGGATCTCTCGTCGCCGCGGACCTCACTCGCGGCCTCGGCGACGGCGTTACCGCGGCGGCGTCTGACCGGGCCACTCCGGCCCGCCCTGGGTGCCGCCCATGCCCGCGCCCGAAGGGCTCGTCGCCCCGGTGTCCTGCGGCATCCGCGCGCCCTCGCCGCGCATCGCGTCCTCGCGGCCCCGCGAGCGGGCCCCGCCGCGGCGCGCCCGGGTCTCGTTCTCCATGTTGTCCAGCCAGCGCTCCCAGCGCTGCTGCATGGGCCGGACGAGCCCGCCGCCGAGGCCGATGGCGAGGATCGCCCCGGCCGTGGCCAGGAAAGCGATGAGCACCGGTCCGGTGATCGCGTTGGCGACCCCGATCTGGTTGAGCGCGGCGATCACACCGAGCGCCACCACGAAGATCTCGACGAGGTTGGCCAGGAAGCGGCCGTAAGACAGGTCGCCGAGAGCCGCGTTGGTGATGTTCTTCAGCGCGTGGCCGATGGCCGCGGCGATCACCACCAGGACGATCGCGACGATCAGCCTCGGGATCCACGCGACGATCGCGGCGAGGAACGCGCTGATCGGGTTGGCGCCGAAGACGCCGAACGCCATCTGCAGCGTCACCAGCAGGATGGCGTAGTAGACCAGTGCGCCGACCAGGCCCGAGGCGGTGTAGTCGCTGCGCGCCAGCGCGTCCCCGACGACCCCGCGCTCGGTCAGCCGGTCGAAGTTCACCTTGTGGAGCAGCTTCGTCACGATGCCGCGCAGGACCTTGGCGATGATCCAACCGACCACCAGGACCAGGATGAACACGAGGATCTGCGGAAGGGTCCGCACGATCGTGTCGAACATGCTCTGAAAACTCTGCCCGATGTTCATCGGCGACCCCCCGGAAAAGTACTTGTCCTCAGGGCACCTACCCGAGCAAGGGCCGAAGAAAGTAGATAAATCGGAAAGAACAGATCTTTTCCAGAGGCTTTTGCGAAGCTTTGAGGAATCGCCCGCACTTACGGGCGGGCGATTCCTGCGGCGGGGCCGTCGGAACGGCCCCGCGCGCTCAACCCGCCGCGTGGTAGCAGGCGGAGGTCAGGACGTGGTCCTTCGCCGTGATCCCGGTGTAGAAGTCCGAGACGACCCGGACCCCGGTGTACTGCTCCGGATCGACGCGGCTGACGACCGTCCCCCGGTAGGGGTTCGACGCGTCCCCCGCCGCCACCGGGAGGATCCCCTCGTAGTCGACGCCCCGGAGGTCGCGGACGGCCTGGAGCAGCCGCGTCCGGGTGAGCGGCCCGGAGGCCACGGTGTCGCGCAGCGCCTCCAGCAGGGGGTAGGAGAAGGTCCAGCCGCTCACGTACGCGTCGTCGGGGGTGACGTCGCCCAGGGCGCGGCGCATGGCGGCGTGCCCTGGCGAGTCCGCGGCGAACGGCCACCAGGCGCCGCCCTGCCAGTACTGCTCCTCCAGGCCCGGCAGCGCCGCCATCGTGTGGTGCCAGTTCGTCGTGCTGCCGAGGAACCTTCCCTTGTATCCGGCCTTGACCGCTCCGGTGATGAAGGCCGACGCGTCGGCCGGCGCCATGGAGAGCTGGATGAGGTCCGGCCCGCCCTTGAGCACCCGCTGGACGGCCGCCCCTCCCCCGCCCGTCTTCACCGCCACGTCGGAGAAGGTGAAGCCGTTCCGCTTGGCGGCGAACCTGGCGCCCGCGGCGGCGTCCGCGCCGTACTCGCCCTCGTAGTGCACCGACGCGACGTTCTTGATCTTGAACGGCTTGTCTTCGAGCGGGAAGTACTCGGCCGCGTAGTCGACGAGGTTCATCGCCTCGAAGCAGTAGTTGGCGCCCGACTCGATCACGTTCGCCGAGAACGCCCACTGCGAGGTCCAGCTCATCGGCGTCGTGACGATCTGCTCGTTCTCCATCGTCGGCAGGACCCGGAGGGTGTGCTGGGAGCCGAGCATCTGGGCGTAGGCCAGGACGGAGTCCTTGGTCTCGTCGAACATCCGCTCGTGGGCGGCCACGTCGTAGCCGGTGTCGCGGACGTAGGTGGTGACGTCGACGTCGTAGCCGCCGATGCCGCCCGTGTCGTTGACCCGCTGCCAGAACGCCTCCTGGGCCTCGGTGGCGAGGGTCGTCAGCGGGCTGAACGGGCCGGTGAGGTCGGTCAGGGTGCCGAGGAAGATGCATCCGTTGCCCTCGTTCACCGGCTTCGGGCAGGGCGCCGCCGTGACGCCCGGGGTGCCGGGCGCGGCCGCCCTGCCGTCGTCCGAGCAGCCGGACAGCAGGGCCAGCACCGAGACGAGGCCCGCCGCGGCCGCCTTGCGCGCTCTCACGCCGCGGGCTCCGTCCGCTCCAGCACGTGGCGCACGAGCGTCACGAGGGCGTCCTTGGCCGACTCTCGGCGCCGCGCGTCGCACAGCACGACGGGCACGGCGGGGTCGAGGTCGAGCGCGGCGCGGACGTCGGCGACGTTGTAGAGCTTGGCCCCGTCGAAGCAGTTCACCGCGATGACGAACGGGATGTCCCGCTCCTCGAAGTAGTCGACCGAGGAGAAGCAGTCGGCGAGCCTTCGGGTGTCGGCCATGACGACGGCCCCGAGCGCGCCCGTGGACAGTTCGTCCCACATGAACCAGAACCTGTCCTGGCCGGGGGTGCCGAACAGGTAGACGCTGAGCCCTTCGCGCAGGGTGATCCGGCCGAAGTCCATGGCGACGGTGGTGGTGGACTTGTCCTTGACGTGCCCGATGTCGTCGACGCCCTCGCTCCGCTCGGTGAGCGGCGCCTCGGTGCGCAGCGGCCTGATCTCGCTGACCGCGCCGACCAGGGTCGTCTTGCCGACGCCGAAGCCGCCCGCGACCATGATCTTGATCGCCACCAGATCGTGGCTAAAGCGCTGAGAGTCCATCCATCACTTCCTTGAGCAGGCGCGCGTCGGGGAGACGCGACACCGAGGCGGGCTTCCTTACCCGGATGAGCCCGTACCGCAGGAGGTCGCCGAGCAGCACTCGGACGACGTCGACCGGAAGGTCGAGTTCGGTGGCCACCTCGGCCACCGAGGGGTGGTCGCCGGCCAGACGGCGGATGCGCAGGTGCTCGGGCCCGAGCTCCATCACGGCCGTCGCCTCGGCCTCCTCGGCGGCGATGAGGTCCATGAGGTCGAGCACCGCGCCGGAGTCATGGCGGGTGCGGCCCCCGGTCACCGCGTAGGGGCGCACGATCGGGCCGGCGTCCTCCTCGGCCCACGCGGGCTCGTCCACGTCAGAGGCCGCCCGGCACCCGCGCCTGCGCGGACAGGTGCTCGCCCACCCGGCTGACCAGAAGCGCCATCTCGTAGGCGATGACGCCGACGTCCGCGCCCTCCTCGGCGAGCAGGGCGAGGCAGGCGCCGTGTCCCGCCGCCGTGACGAACAGGAAACCGCCTTCCATCTCCACGATGGTCTGCCGGACGTTCCCAGCGGCGAAGTGCTCGGCGGTGCCCCTGGCGAGGCTCTGGAAGCCCGAGGCGACGGCCGACAGATGCTCGGCGTCGTCGCGGAGCAGCCCCCGCGACGAGGCGATGCGCAGCCCGTCCCCGCTGAGCACCACGACGTGCCGCGCCTCAACGACGCGGTCGAGCATCGCGTTGAGCAGCCAGTTGAGCTCCCCCTGGGCGGTGTGATCAGCGCTCACTGTCTTCCTGTCCTTCCTCACGCGACTGAACTTCGGCCCGTCCGCGCTGCCAGCCCTGCTGCATCGCGGACAGGACGCTGCGGGCCTCTTCCGGCCGCCGGGCCGTGGGCAGCCCGGGGCCCGGTTCAACGGCTTCAGGCGTCTTCTCGCCGCCCTGCGCGCGCAACTGCGGCGCGAGGCTGCGCTGGCGGACGCGTTTGGGCAGTTCGCCCTCGTGCGCGGGCGGCCTGACGACCGCGGGTTCCATCCTGACCCTCGGGCGCGGCTCGTCGGCGGGCTGCTCCGGGGCCGGCCGCTGCGCCGCCTCGGGCTCCGGCCCCGCCTCCGCGGGCTCGGCGAGCAGGGAGCCGGGGATGAGGGCGATGGCGGTGACGCCGCCATAGGGCGACGGCCTGAGCTGCACCTTGATGTCGTGCTTGCGGGCCAGTCGCGCGATGACGAACATGCCGAGCCGGGCGCTGTCGAACAGGTCGAAGTCGGGCGCCTCGGCGAGGGTCCTGTTGAAGGAGTCGAGCTTGGCCTCCTCCAGGCCGAGCCCCCGGTCCTCGACCTCCACCGCGAGGCCGTGCGCCACGAGCTGGCCGGTGATCTCGACCTGCATCTCCGGCGGGGAGTACATGACGGCGTTCTCGACCAGTTCGGCGAGCAGGTGGATGACGTCGGCGGCGACGGTGCCGCTGAGGGCCGTCTCCGGCAGCGACGCCGAGACCTTGACGCGCGTGTAGTCCTCGACCTCGGCGACGGCGCCGCGCACGACGTCGACGAGCGGGACGGGCCGCCGCCACGTCCGTCCGGCGGACTGCCCGGCGAGGATGATCAGGCCCTCGGCGTGTCGCCGCATCCGGGTGACGAGGTGGTCGACGGCGAACAGGTCGTTGAGGTCCTCGGGCGACTTGGCCTTGCGCTCCATCGCGTCGAGTTGCTTCAGCAGCCGGCGCAGCAGCACCTGGTTGCGCCGCGCGAGGTTGACGAAGACCGCGCCGAGCCCGCGCCGGGCGGCGGCCTCGCTGACGGCGGCGGCGACGACCGCGCGGCGGGAGCTGTCGAAGGCGTCGAAGACCCGGGCGATCTCGGTGATCGTGTAGTCGCCGTGCCGGACGTCGGCGTCGAGGTCGATCTCGGCGCCCTCCTGGACGAGCGCGGGGATCTTCGGGAGCCGCTCGTGCGTGAACGTCTCCAGCTCCTCGACCATGTTCCGGTTCTCGGCGATGAGCCGCCGCGCGAGCCGGAGGCCGACGGTGACGGCAGCGACGATCGCGACGAGGCCGACGCCGAGGGTGAACACGAGCCGGAAGATGACGCCCTTGGCCCAGTCGATGGCTCGGACGGCGAGGGTGTCGCGGGTCTCGTCCGCGTAGTCCGTCAGGTCGTTGCGCCAGCGTTCCACCGCGGTGTGCCACGCGCCCGCGTCGATGGTCGGGTCGGCGGCGGTGCCGCGGTCGGCGACGAGCGCGTCCTCCAGCGCGGCGAAGTCCTTGTAGTGGTCGGTGCCGTGCAGGCGTTCGAGCTTGAGGGCGTCGGTCGTGTTCATCTGCCGGATCAGCTCGGCGTAGCGTGCGCGCTGGGCGCCGACGGCTTTGATGAACTCCGCGTGGATCACCTCGCGCGGCGCGCCCGTGTCGAGCACGCCGACGAGGAGGGCGTCCTCGTAGTTGAGGAGTTCGAAGGCGTCGGCGAGACTGACCTGGACGCGGGTGTCGCGGTTGATCTCGGCGTCGCCGGTCTCGGCCGCGTCGAAGATGAGGTTCGCGGCGACGATGAGGTCGGTGTACTGGCTCAGCAGGTCGGGCGGGCTGACCTTGGCGTCGCCGACGGCCTCGCGCAGGGCGCCGAGGTTCGTCAGGAGGTCCAGCATCCGCTGGGTGCGGATCCTGGTCAGCTCGTTGGTCGCGGTCTCGTAACCGGACGAGGCGACCTTGCCCTTGATGGCGTCGGCGGCCTTGTCGGTGATGAGGCGCTGCGCCTGGAGGCCGGTGAGGCCGACCATGGGGTCGGCGCCCAGGTAGGCCAGCGACATCCGCCGCTCGGCCTGGAGCGAGTCCGTCAGGTCCTGGACGGGCTCGACGACCAGCGACAGGTAGTCGCGCGCCTGGAGGAGGCGAAGGCTGTCCTGGAGCGTCGTGGACAGCATGACGGCCCACAGCACGACCAGCGCGGCCAGCGGCACCGCGAGCAATGAGAAGATCATCCGCCGTACGGACCGCGTGCGGTGCCGACTCCCACCCATCACGCATCCCTCGTATGTGACTCAGTTCACAGGAGGAATGATCTTAGCGTGGACAATAACGGAATTTAAGTCGTACACGGAAACAAATTGGCAACCGTGGCGATACCAGACGGGAAGGTTTCCTCCATGGAACTCCGCATCTTCACCGAGCCCCAGGAAGGCGCCACCTACGGCGACCTCCTCGCGGTCGCCCAGCAGGCAGAGCGCCTCGGTTTCGGGGCGTTCTTCCGCTCCGACCACTACCAGCAGATCGCCGGCGGCGGCAGCGGCTTGCCCGGCTCCACCGACGCGTGGCTGACGCTGGCGGCCCTCGCCCGCGAGACGTCGACGATCCGGCTCGGCACGCTCGTGACCAGCGCCACCTTCCGGCTCCCCGGCCCGCTGGCCATCAGCGTCGCCCAGGTCGACGAGATGAGCGGCGGACGGGTCGAGCTCGGCCTCGGCGCGGGCTGGTACCAGGCCGAGCACGAGTCCTACGGCATCCCGTTCCCGCCCACCGGCGAGCGGTTCGAGCGCCTTGAGGAGCAGCTGGACATCATCACCGGCCTGTGGCGCGCCGAAGGCCGCTTCGACTACGCGGGCAGGCACTACACGATCACCGACTCGCCCGCCCTGCCCAAGCCCGTCCAGGCGGGCGGCCCGCCGATCCTCATCGGCGGCACCGGGCCCAAGCGCACACCGCGCCTTGCCGCGAAGTTCGCCGCCGAGTACAACGTGCCGTTCGGCTCCATCCCCGACACCGGAGCCGCCTTCGACCGGGTCCGCGCCGCCGCCGGAGGCCGCGAACTCGTCTACTCCGCCGCGCAGGTCGTGTGCTGCGGCCGGGACGACGCCGAGATCGCCCGGCGGGCCAAGGCGATCCACCGCGACGTCGAGGAGCTCCGCGAGAACGGATTCACCGGCAGCCCCGCCGAGGTCGTCGACCGGATCGGAAGGTTCGCCGAACTCGGCGCGACCCGCCTCTATCTCCAGGTCCTCGACCTGTCCGACCTCGACCACCTCGAGCTGATCGCCTCGGAAGTGATGCCGCAACTGTAGGCGGCGCGCGGATCTCGTCCGGGATCAGTGACCGCCGGGTATACCGCCGGTCATGTCCGGGGGGTTACGATCCCCCCTCCAGACGGGCGATCGCAACGGAGTGGAGCCGGCGATGGGCACGATGGGTGACGGGCGTGAACCCGTCAGGGTCCTGGTGGTGCACGCGGACGCCCTGACAAGGGCGGACCTCGTGGGCCGCTTCGCCATCCCCGGTGAGACCGTGGTGGTCGGCGACACCCCCGCCGACCCCCTGCCCCATGTCCTGCGGCTGCGGCCCGACGTCGTCGTCCTCGACGATCCGGCGTTCGCGTCCGCGCTGGACAAGCGGTGCCGGGTCCTGGTGCTCGGCGCGGACCTGCCCGAGGCGGGTGAGCCCATGGACCTGATCCGGGCCGTGCGGGCCGCCGCGAAGGCGGGGCTGGGCCTTTCGGCCCGCGAGTCGGAGGTCATGGACCTCATCGCGTCGGGCCGCTCCAACGGCGAGATCGCCCGTGAGCTGTATCTCAGCGAGAAGACCATCAAGAACCACGTGAACCGGATCTACGCCAAGCTCGGCGTGCCGAACCGGGCCGTGGCGATCGCGCTGTGGCGCGGCGTCCTCGCGGAGCGCGCCATCGGCTAGCGGAGCGTGATGCAACGGTTACCCTCCGGCCGTCAACCGGGCGGAGGGTCCGCGCATCCTCTTCCCGTACGTCGAAGGGAAGGGACGCGCTCATGTACTGGATATAGAGGTCAGGGGCCTGCCGGAGGGCCTCGCCCGGTCAAAAGAACATAAAATTATGGATCGTGCCAAATGCCCCGGTCCCTGAAGCTTCCGCCGAAGCACCCGAAAACCTCCGGAAGCCCACCCGGACGGCGTGGATCCTCGCGTCCGTGGCGGTGCTCGCCTACGTGGCGGCCGTGCTCCACCGGACGTCCTTCGGCGTCGCGGCGATCGAGGCGACCGAGCGGTTCGGCATCTCTGCGGGCGTCCTGTCCTCGTTCACCGTCCTCCAGGTGCTCGTCTACGCGTCGCTCCAGATCCCCGTCGGCGTTCTGCTGGACCGGTACGGCCCCCGCGTCATGATCGCGCTCGGCGCCCTGCTCATGGCCGCCGGCCAGATCCTGCTCGCCTTCGCCCCGAACGTCGCGACCGCCGTCGGGGCGCGGATCCTCGTCGGCGCGGGCGACGCGGCGACCTTCATCAGCGTGCTCGGGCTCATCACCGGATGGTTCCCGCCCCGGCAGGCCCCGCTGGCCACCCAGCTGATCGCCATGCTCGGCCAGATCGGCCAGGTCCTCTCCGCGGTCCCCCTCGTCGCGCTCCTGCACGGACCCGGCTGGCCAACGGCCTTCGGCTCGGTCGCGGCCGTCGGCGTGCTCGTCGGGATCCTCGCCGTGCTCGTCCTCAGGGACCCGCCGGTCCATATCGCCTCCCGCGGCTCGGGAGCCCCCCGCGAACGGCTCCTGGCGTCCCTGGGGGCCGCGTGGAGGCGCCCCGGGACCCGCCTCGGCATGTGGACCCACTTCACCACCCAGGTCGCCGCCAACTGCTTCGCGCTGATGTGGGGCTACCCCTACCTCGTCACCGCGCAGGGCCTCTCCCCCTCGACGGCCGGGGCCTTCCTCACCCTCTTCGTCATCGCGACGATGACCGCCGGGCCCGTCCTCGGCCGCGTCCTCGGACCCCGCCCGCACTGGCGCACCCGGACGGCGATCGGGATCGTCCTCGTGATCGCCGCCCTGTGGGCGGTGGTCCTCCTGTGGCCCGGACACGCGCCGCTCTGGCTGCTGGTCCTCCTCATCGTCATGACGTCGGTCGGCGGACCCGCCAGCATGATCGGCATGGACCACGCGCGCGACCACAACCCCTTGGCCAGCCACGGCGTGGCCGCCGGGATCGTCAACGGCGGCGGCTTCTTCGCCGCCATGCTCGCCATCCTCGCCATGGGCCTGATCCTCGACTTCGCCAGCCCGTCCGGCGGCTTCACCCCCGAAGCCTTCCGCCTCGCCTGGCTGGCCCTCTACCCCCTCTGGGCCCTCGGCCTGTTCCAGATCATCCGCACCGCCCGATTCGCACAACTCACCCCACCCCGGTAGTCTTTCTCCGTCACCAAGACGCGCCGCTAGCTCAGTTGGTTAGAGCAGCTGACTCTTAATCAGCGGGTCCGGGGTTCGAGTCCCTGGCGGCGCACCGTGATCAGAAGGCCCGCTCTCCCGGGAGCGGGCCTTCTGCGTCTCCTCCCGCTCCCGCGCTCTCGGCCAGATGCTCGTCGAGCTCCCCGGCCACGGTCAGGGCGATGTCACGCGCGGCGATCAGATAGCGCAGCGCGCGAGCCGGATCCGACGGCGGCGGGCGGTGCTCGCAGGCGACTTCGACGGCTTCGACGGCGAACGACTCCACCGGATCCAGCTCCGCCGCCAGGACCCTGGAGGTCCGGGTCTCCCTCTCCTCGAAGACCACATGGCGGTAACGACACGCGTTGACCAGGACCTTGTGCGCGAGGTGAGCGGTCGCCGGTCCGTCCTCCAACGCGGCCTCCGGTTCGGCGCACCGGTGCCAGAGCGTGTCGGCGGCGGCCCGGCACCAGTGGAGGCCCTCCAGCGCGACGGCCCGCGAGTCCGGCCAGACGAGAGGGGGAACCTTCCCGATCAGCGCGACCCCCTCGCAGATCAACCGGCAGGTGGCCATCGGCGACCACGTCGCGAAGCCGTCCGGCCCGGCGACCGTCACGCGGAGGGCGGGCATCCGGCGGCGCATGAGGCGGATCGGCCCGATCCACGCCTCCGGCGGCACGTCGGTCACCAGGGTCAGGTCGACATCGCTGCGCCGGGTCCAGAAGCGCGGTTCGAGCAGGGAACCCGTGATGACCGCCGCCTGCGGCACCAGGCCGATCCCGGCGCACCACCGCTCCAGCCAGTCCGCCAGGTCCTCGACCGACGGGCCCAGACGGACCGCGGTCCCCGAGGGATGGACGGGCCGGCCGTCGGCGAGAGGGAAGTCCCCGGCCTCGTGCCGGTGGAAACTCACCCTCGTCCGCAGTCCCAGGGCCGCGCGGAGGGCCACTGCCGCGCTCTCCCTGTCCGCCTCGGCGAGCGGCGCACGCGCCTGGTAGTCGACCCGGACCTCGCCGGGCCCCTCCTGCGCCAGGGAGATCCGGTCCACCGGAAGCGCGATCATCCTCTTGATGAACAGGCTGCTGGAGACGAGTTCGCCCTCGTCCGTCACCAGATGATCGGGGGTCCTGGCCCCGGTGAGCGCGAAGACGGGCTCGGCTCGGCCGCAGCGGCACCCGTCCGGCAGCCACCGCGCCCGGTCCCCGCTCCGGTACCTGATGAGGGGCATCGCCCGGTTCGAGAGCGGCGTGACGAGCACGTCCCCGTCCGCGATCTCGACATGGCAGGAGCTCGGTTCACCGTGGTAGGCGCCGACGGAGGCCGGGCATTCGGTGGCCACTATGCCGACCTCGGCCATCGTGTAGAGGGACGACGCCGGGCAGTCGAACCGCGCCTCGATCCTCGCGCGCAGCTCCGGTGTGCAGCTCTCCCCCGACATGAAGACCGCGGCGGGCGCCGAGGTCACCCGGTCGCCCAGCCGCTCCGCGAGGAGGCCGACCACGGACGGCTTGGCGGTGAGGATGCGGCCTGCGGCCTCCCGCTCGAACTTCGCGGCGAAGGCCCGGTCGTCGAGCTGCCACAGGCGGGCGAGATTCCAGCGGATGAGGACGTTGCCGTCTCCCCAGGGCGAGACCATCGCCCCCGACGGACCCGGCGCGTGCAGAGTGAGATGGAGGATCCCCGGACTCCCGTGGACCGCGAACCGTGCGGCGTGTTCCAGAAGGAGCCGGATCTCCAGAGCCTGGGGCGGACGGTCGAAGAGCACCGTCAGCGGCTCCCCGGTCGTCCCTGACGTCGAGGTGGCCAGCCAGTCCTCGGGGTCGCCCGCCAGCGAGTGCAGGGACCGGCCCGCCCGCTGTACGTCGACGCGGTCGAGGACCGGAATTCCTGCCAGACCTTCACCGATCGCGGGGATCTCGATCCGCCCGTAGTACGGCACGTTCTCACGAGCGTATTCCAGCAGTTCGATGATCTCGGCGGGGATCTTCTCCGGCATCAGCCGTCCAGTATCCCGAGCAGGTTCAGATCGATCCTGTTGACGATCTGCCGGAGCATTCTCTTCTCCATGCCATGGGCCATCCAGAAATCGTCGAGCCGTCTTCTGTACTCCGCGTGCTCGCCGAGCCTGCCGAGGCTCTCCCTGACCACCTGGTATTCGAGGACGATGAGGATCGCGTCGAGGTAAGTGCCGTCGAGGCCTTGTTCCGCCCACGCGGACCGGATCTCCGCTTTCAGCGCCTCCTCCTCCGCAGCGGCTGCGCCGTCTCTTCCGACTTCTCGTCCGACGAGCTCGGCGTAGCGGTTCAGCTTGCCCTTCAGGCGGGCGGGGACCTCCGGGTCCGACTCGAAGAGCAGTGGATTTCGGATCACCGTCCGGCCGGGCTGCGGCATCGGTCTCTGCCTTCTGCGACGAAGCATCCCGCCCTCATCCTTCCGGTGTTTCCAGATCGCTGAGCATTTCCGCCGCCAATTCGGCGACTCGGGTGTTCGCGGCGCCGGTCGCACAGACCTGACGCACCAGGCCGAGCGCGAGTTCCCGGTGCCCACGGGCCAGCGCGATCTGCGCGTAGGAGAGATTGGCGCGCGCGATTCCGGCGTCGTATCCGCTGTCGGCCATTCCCTGCACCGCCCGGTCCAGCCGGTCCGCCGCCGCATCGAACCGGTCGCTCTTGGCGTCCATGAGCGCCAGATTGACGAGGGACTCCCAGTGGTGTTTCGACTCCTCGCCGGAATGGGCGAAAGCCCACTCGTAGGCGCGCCACGCGTCGGCGGGCCGGCCCGCCCGCTCATAGACGTGGCCGAGCTGCTTGTTGACGATCACGAGCAGTTCCCGCTCCTGGTGCTCCCCGGCCAGCCGCAGCGCCCGCTCGTACGACCGGAGCGCCGATTCCACGTCACCGCGCATCAGCGCCAGAAGACCCTGGTGGGAGGTCAGATGGGCGTGCACCGCAGTGTCTCCCGCGCCCAGCCGCGCGGCGGCGAGGCGCAGGGACTCCTCGGCCTCCGGGAAGGAGCCGAGCTGCACGAGTTTGCGCGCGATCCGCATCCTCAGCTCCACCTCGGTGTCCGCCGACCCTGTCTCGACGGACGCCCTCACCCCCAGCCTCGCCATCGCGAGATAGGCGTCCCAGCGGCCGCGGCGGCTGAACTCCTCCAGGGTCTGCGGGCAGGAGACCTCCAGCAGTTCCGGCCAGGCCTCGATCCGGGCCAGGTTGTGGGCGACCGCGGTGAACACCTCGGCCAGAGGTGAGATGTCCCGGTGGGCCGCCCGCCAGGTTCGGGAGATCCCTGCCAGCGCCGTGGCGACGGCCGCGGCCTCCTCACCGACGGCGGCGGGATGGACGGCCCTCAGGTTGGCCACCACGACGGTCGGGACGGCGATCGTGGGCTGGACGCGATCGATCAGCGCACGGCGCAGCAGGACCCCGAGCTCGTCCTCCAGTCCGCGCAGCGAGACCCTGCCCGCGTAGGTGAGGATCGCGGTGATGTCCGAACCGTGGAAGAGCGCCAGACGGGTCAGCGCGCGCACGGCCGATGGCTCCAGGCGCAGCAGGATGTGCTGGACCAGTCGGGAAGCGGACGCCGCGGAGTCCGGAAGCAGTTCCAGCGGACGGTCCTTGAGATACCCCAGCGCCATTTCGAGGGTGCGCGGATGCGCGCAGACGGCTTCCGGCAGCTTCCTCAGCACCTCGTCGATGTCGATCCGGAGGTCGAGCAGGCCGGCCGTGTGACGGGCGAACTCGCGGCACTCCTGCGCGGAGAGCTCGGGAACGTGCAGGGTGCCGACACCGACGCCCGGCTCGACGCCTTCGGCCGAGGCGGCGAGCACCTTGACGCCGTCGAGCCCCTCCAGCGCCGGCAGCAGCGCCGCCCGCGTGGCGGCGTCGGCCAGGTGCAGGCCGTCGATGAGCACGAGGACGCCTATCCCCTGGAGGCCCGCCGTCAGCTGGCGCAGCGTCGCCGGTCGGGGCGCCTGCTGGAGTTCGTTGTCGTCGACCGCCCTGCCGAAGCCCGCCAGGAAGCGGTTGAACCGGCCCAGGACGAAGCCCATGTCCTCTGCCTGGTAACCGTCGAAGGCGAGCCAGATGCCGTACCTGAAGTCGGTCCGGCATTCCATGGCGATCTGCGTGAGCAGCGTCGTCTTGCCCGATCCGGGCAGCCCGTGGACGACGGTGGGCCGAGCCTGTTCCCTGACCATCGCCACTCCGGCGGAGACCAGGGCGCCGCGGCGCCACAGGTCCGAGCGTCGGCCCAACATGACGATCGCCTCGTCGAGGGTCCTGCCCCGCTCGTCGATCCGCACGTCGGGCGGCCTGGACACGTCGTCGCCCTGGAGCAGGAAAGCCGCGCAGCCCAGCGCGACGCCGGCCACCGCGCAGATGACGAAGACCGTCCAGGCGTTGTCGGCGACCCAGCCGAGCGGTCCGGGAAGCGGGCCGCTGGTGGCGATGTTCGTCACCGTGGGGAAGACGACCCCCGTCACGACGAGCCCGGTCACGATGACGGCGCCGTTCACCGTTCTTCTGTCTATGTTCGCCTCCCGCGCCCCAGGGTAGGCGCTGCGATGGCGGTGGCAGAAGGACTCGAGCGTTCGTCGGGCTGTCCGGAGCGGGTCAGAGGAGGGTTCGGGTGGTGAGCCAGTAGAGGCTGATCAGGATGACGGGGGTGGTGAGGGTGCGAAGGGCCCAAGGGGACGGGAAGCGGCGGCGGAGGAAGGTGAGGAGGGGGTAGGCGACGGCGATCAGGGCCAGTTGGGTGGCTTCGATGCCGAGGTTGAAGCTGAGGAGGGGTATCAGGAGGGACCAGGAGGGGTCCTCGGCGAGGTCGAGGGAGGCGGCGAAGCCCAGGCCGTGGACGAGGCCGAAGAGGAAGACCACGGGGAGGCGCCACCGGCCGAGGCGCTCGTCGGAGCCGCCGAAGAGGTTGGCGACGGCCACGACGCCGATCGACGCGGCGATGACGGGCTCGACGATCGACGCGGGGGCGCTCACGTGGCCGAGGGCGGCGAGAAGGAACGTGACGCTGTGGGCGGCGGTGAAGGCCGTCGCGGTGAGGACGACGTCACGCAGCCGGCGGGCGCCCAGGAGGAGGGCGAACAGGAAGCAGAGGTGGTCCAGGCCGAGCAGGAGGTGCTCGACGCCCAGCTTGAAGAACTCCGCGACGCTCGCCGTGGTCTGCTCCGCACCGACCGGCACGGTCGGGTCCTGCTCGGTGAGGACTGCGGAGGCCGCGACGCCGTCGAGGTCGTAGGTGAGGAGCGTCTTCGTGCTGTGGACGAAGTTCTCCATCTCGGGGAAGAGCGCACTGGAGATCTCGTGGCGGCCGCCCGGCTCTCCGGCGCAGTCGAAGGCGAGGGTCAGCTTCGCGAAGGCCTTCTCCCCCCGGGTGACGATGTCGGCGCCGCCCGTCTGGGCGGCGGCGCACCGGTCGCCCTCGTAGCCGACGGCGAAGCGCGCCGACACGTAGTCGAGGACCGCGTCGCGGTTCAGGGCGAGCTGCCTGAGCTGCTCCTCCTCCCCCTTGGCCTCGTAGGCCTCGGCGTATAGCTGTGGTACTGGGCCTCGGTGGAGTTGGATCCGACGTCGAAGCGCAGGTACGACGAGCCGAGCGTCTTGGCGGCGTCGATCGGCGTGCCGTCCATGGTGAGCGCGGTGACGCTTTCCTGCGCCGTGGTGGGCACCGCGCTGAACTTCTGGGTGCCTTCGAGGTACGAGCCGTCCGCGGGGGTGAGGACGGGCGGGGTGGCGGTTTCGGACGGTTCGGTGGGCCGCGGTTTCACGGGGGCCGCGTAGGCCGTCGCCGCCAGGTTGACGGCGATCAGCGTGGTGGCCGCCGTGGCTGCGCGCAGCCATCTGCGGGTTCTTGCAGGCTGCATCTCGGGTGCAGTCCCTTCGGAGAGGAGACGAACACCGAAACGCTGGATCACTCAGGTGAACGGAGCGGGGCGGGAGATCGAGAAGATCACCAACAGGGCAAGCATTCCGGACATAAAGCCAAAATAAGGATCTCGTCCCTCACGCCCGCACACCCCGGGCGGCGGGCACGGGCAGGGGCGGCGGTTCCGCGGCGACCGGCGCGTCCGTCGGCACAGGCGGCGGCGCGTACGCCGCGGACGCCGGACGCGGCTTCGGGGCACGGTGCTTGAAGAGCCAGTCCGTCGGCGGTTCCAGGACGGACCTGAACACGACCTGGGTGGGACGGCTGCACAGGATCACGCCCAGGACCACGCAGAGCGCGAGGGTGAGCAGGGCTCCGGCGGGCCCCCCGGGGACGAGGTCGAACCACTCGCCCGCCAGGACGATCCGGATGACCGCGTAGTGCAGCACGTACATGTAGAGGGAGCGGGAGCCCAGCCGGGAGACCGGTCCGGAGCGCGCCGGGATCAGGGACAGCACCGCCGCGCCGACCGCGATCGTGCCGAAGAGGGCGAGGAAGCGCAGCCCGGTGCCGACCGGGGCGACGAACCCGGCGTCGGCGTAGGAGCGGTTCCACAGGCCGCGGAAGAACTCCCTGCCGTCCATGAACTCCGGGAGGACCAGGAGGATCACGGCGAACTCGGCGACGAGCACCCCGACGGCGGCGAGCCGGACCGCCGGGCGGCGCAGGATCTCGAAGTGCTCGCGCTTGACCAGCAGGCCGAGCACGAAGAACGGGAGCATCGACAGGATCTTCGTGAAGATCCCCATCTGCGAAAGACCCGCCACGAGGGAGACGAAGACCGCCACCGGGAACGGATGTCGCATCTGCCACCAGAGCGGAGCGCTTCCCCGCCACACGAACATCGCGGTGAGGAACCACAGATGGGTGTAGGGCGACAGCGGCGAGAACTCGAACGGGCGCAGGCCGAGCACCGCGTCGAGGATCTTGTAGAGCAGGTCGAAGGCCAGGTAGGCGAGCGCGATCTTCGCGATGAGCCTGCGCGCCCTGCCGGTCGAGCGCAGGAACCCCTGGCTGAAATATCCGACGAGGAACGCGAACACCGGCATCCGGAACGACGAGCCCATCGCCTCGAACGCCGTGAACCACCGGCCGAGGTCGACCCAGGTGAAGGCGTGACCGACGACGACCAGGCAGCCGATGACGAATTTGGCGTTGTCGAAATACGCCTCACGACCGGCCGGACGACTCAAGACACACTCCGCTCGCCGATGGCTTCCAGAACGGACGAAAACCGCTGCCCCCCGACTCCAGGGGAGCTTAGGATATAAGCGAAGAAAGGTCTCCGCCCGCCCCCGTGAAGCAAGCGGCTTCGCTGAACCTTCGCATGCGGCAGGGCCCTGGCGTGCGGATTCCATGGATCGGAGACGAAGAACCTGCGTCCGCAGGCAGTGCCCGCCCCTTCGGGTACGGCGTGTCCCGCCCGATCCGCGCATACCGCCGCCGCAGAATTCACGAAAGTGAAAAGTGCGGCAACATCCTGTCATGGCAATCGGTCCGCCCGGTCGCGGCGGCGCAATTCCCCGCGCGCCAGCCAGGTGTCCCGGGGGCGGCAGACCAGGGCGGCGTCGGCAGCCTCGCACCAGGTCCGGTAGTCCCCCGAGTAGAGCCGCTGACCGAGCCAGCGGAGGTCGGCCGCCGCGTCGGCCGGCGTCTCCTGCGCGAAGTTCGCGGCGTCGTCGGGGTCGCCCGCCCCCGTGTAGCGGGCGACCGCCGGATACGGGTGGACGGGGCGGGTGACGTGCCCGTCGCCGGACGCGAGGATCTCCCCCGGCTCGGCGCCGGTCTCCGTCCACGCCATCAGGGGCGTCAGGACGTCGAAGCGGCCGGGGCCCTGGCCGCCGGCGCAGTGCGCGACTCCGGGGAAGAGGTAGAGCCTGGCGAGGGAGTCCGCGGCGGTGCCCATGGCCGTGCGTACGGCCTCGTAGTAGGCGAGCGTGTTCCTCGGCGCGATGTACTGGTCGTTCCAGCCGTGCCAGAGCAGCAGCTTGCCTCCGGAGCGCTGGAACGCGCCGAGATCGGGATCCATGGCGGCCAGGTGACCCGAGGAGCGGATCAGATCGGCGAACGCACTCGCGGTGAACTTGAGGTCCGTCAGCCTCCATCCCGGATCGACCACGTTCACGCGGCCCAGGTAGCGGCCGTAGGCGAGAACCGCCTTCTCGCTGTAGGTCTTCTGGCCGGCCCGCTCGGGCACGAACAGGTTCCAGCCCAGCTCCGATCCCCATTCGTGGGCGACCTGCGGCTCCAGCCGCTCCCCTTGCGCGTCGACCGCGCCGTCGTGCAGCCGCCGGACCGCGCCGACCTCCGCCGCGGTGAGGCAGCGGGCGGGCCTCTGGCCGGGCGCGCAGCGCAGGGTCCCCGGGTCGAAGTCGCAGCGGCGCGGGTCGGCGAGGACTCCGTCGGCGAGCCCGTCCAGCCTGTCGCAGGCCGCGAGGACGGCCCGGTGGAGCAGCGGGAGCCGACCGGCCAAAAGGACGGGGTCGCCGTGGGCGTCGCGGTTGGCCAGCACGCTCCAGCCGTGGTGGAAGAAGTTCTGCACGACGAGGTTGTTGGCGGGGGCGCCCGCGACGATCCCGTCGAAGTCGTCCGGGTAGCGCTGGGCCTCCATCAGGCCCTCGCGGCCGCCGTCGGAGCAGCCGACGAAGTAGGAGTAGGCGGGCGGGCTGCCGTAGAACCGGGCGATGACCGCCTTGGCGACCTGGGCCGTGACGTGCACGGCGCGGTAGGCGAAGTCGATCTGCGCCTGCGGGTCGTACGCCGCCCAGGACCCGTCGTCGCGGCCCTGGTGGCCCATGTCGGTGGTCGCCGTCGCGGCGGTGCCCGCTCTGACCACGGGGCAGTTCGCGGCCTTTCCGTAGTTGATGACCGCTCTGCCGCATCTGCCGCCGCACCCCGTCTGCACGTAACGCCGTGTCCAGCCGTCGACGGGCAGGCGCAGCACAACGGTGTCGTCGGGTGCGACGACGGCCTTCACCTCGCAGTACGGCGCGCCCGCTCCCCTGGCCGTCACCCTCGCCGAGCGGATCGACGCGTAGGAGTCGGCGACGCCGTCCAGCGACAGGGCCTCAAGTTCCGAGCACCCCATGACCGGCGGCAGCGCCTGGAGCGCCGCGAGCCCCCGCCCCATCTTCGGAGGTCGCTGCGCCGTCTTACGCGGTGTCTCGACCGGCTCTTCCCCGCCCCGCACCGAGACGAACGCCGCGAGGAGCACCAGCACGCCGAACACGGCCAGGACGATCCTGACCCGCGCTCCTCTTCCAGCGATCCCGTGCATGAACTGATGCTTCCCCGCTGAAGATCGTCGGCCCCCTCCGCGGTCGACGAAAATCCACCCGGGGATAATTCCGACATTATAGATAGAGAAGATCAGGTTTCGTGCCGTGCGCGCACTTCGGCGGGAGGCGGCGGAACCCGCTGGCCACAGGGTTGTGGCCGGAAAATGGTTCGACCCGGGCGGCGCGGGCGGGAGAGCATGGAGGCCTTCGGCTGCTCTGGGGAGGGCGGATGGCGGGGGACATGACGGGGGACATCGCGGGCGACGGGGAACGGGCGGGCAAGGCCGCGGTGCTGCTGGCGCTCCGGTGGTACCTCGGAGAGCTGCGGCGGCAGTGGCGGATCGCGCTGCCGACCACGACACTGCCCGCCGCGGGCAACGTGTGCCTGTACTACCTGGCGCCGCTGTTCGTGGGCGCGCTCGTGGGACGGCTCGCCGAAGGCGGCGACGTGCCCGTCGGCGCGCTGCTGCCGTACGTGCTCGGCTTCGGCGGCGTCCTGCTCGCCGGCGAGGCCTGCTGGCGGGCCGGACTGCACTTCCTCAACCGGGTCGACGCGCGGGGCATCGAGCGGCTCGGCGCGCGGGCCATGGACGAACTGCTGGCCAAGGACGCGGCGTTCTTCCAGAACTCCTTCGCCGGATCGCTGACCAAGCGCGTCCTCGGATTCTCCAACGGGTTCGAGGAGTTCGCCGACACGATCACCTTCTCGGTCATGGCCGCGGTGATCCCCGTCCTGTTCGCCTCGGTGGTGCTGTGGCGATACGACCCGCTGCTCGTGGTGGTGCTGCTCGGCCTGATCGTCCTCACCGGGCTCATCTCGGCGCCGTTCATCCGGCGGCGGCAGCGGCTCGTGGACGAACGCGAGGCCGCCAAGGTGCGCGTGTCAGGACATGTCGCCGACATCCTGACGAACATGGAGACCGTCCGGGCCTTCGCGGCAGAGGAGAGGGAGGCCGCCGAATACCGCAGGAGGCTCGCCGAACAGCAGCGGCTCTCCCTGCGCTCGTGGGACTACGGCAACCTACGGGTCGACATGGCCGTCGCCCCGATGTCCGTCCTCACCAGCGCGCTCGGCCTGCTGCTCGCGGTGGCGCTGCGCGGCGGGCTCGGGCCCGAGGCCATCGTCGTGACCTTCGCCTACTACTCCAACGCGACCCGCATCATGTTCGAGTTCAACCAGGTGTACCGCCGCATGGAGAGCACCCTCACCGAGGCCGCCCAGTTCACCGAGCTGCTGCTGGTCCCCCCGACCGTCCTCGACCCCGCCGACCCCGAGCCGCCGCGCTCCGCCGACGCCGGCGTCCGCTTCGAGAAGGTCATCTTCACCCACGGCGGCGGCAGGTCACTCTTCGAAGGCCTCGACCTCGACATCGCCAGCGGCGCGAAGATCGGCCTCGTCGGCCGCTCCGGCGGCGGCAAGACCACCCTGACGCGGCTGCTGCTGCGGCTCATGGACGTCGAAGGCGGCCGGATCCTCATCGGCGGCCAGGACATCGCCCGGATCCGGCAGCGCGACCTGCGCGACCTCATCGCCTACGTCCCGCAGGAACCGGTGATGTTCCACAGGTCGGTCCGGGACAACATCGCCTTCGCCCGGCCCGGCGCCACCGACGCCGAGGTCCTGAGCGCCGCGCGGGCCGCGCACGTCACCGAGTTCACCGACCCGCTGCCCGCCGGCTGGAACACCCTGGTGGGCGAGCGCGGCGTGAAGCTGTCGGGCGGCCAGCGGCAGCGGGTGGCGCTCGCCCGCGCCCTGCTGCGCGACTCGCCCATCCTGCTTCTGGACGAGGCGACGAGCGCCCTGGACTCCGAGAGCGAGGCCCTCGTCCAGGAAGCCCTGTGGCGGCTCATGCGCGACCGGACGGCGCTCGTCGTCGCGCACCGGCTGAGCACCGTCGTGGCGATGGACCGGCTCGTCGTCCTCGACCGGGGCAAGGTCGTCGAGCAGGGCTCGCACCACGAGCTCCTCGACGCCCGAGGAACCTACGCCCGGCTGTGGCACCACCAGTCCGGCGGCTTCCTCACCGAGCAGGGCGACGTCCCCGCGGCGTCGTCCTGAGGGACGGTCAGTCGTCGGCGCCGAGCTCCGGGAGGTTCTTGGCCAGCGGCACGAACTCCTCCACCGACAGCAGACCGTTGTGGTCGACGTCGTACTCGGCGAACAGCGCCCCGACGATCCCGGACAGGTCGGCGACCTCCGTCGCCGGGAACATCCCGGCGATGGCCGCCGTCACCTCCTCGACGGTGAGCTGCCCATCCCCGTCGGTGTCGTACCGGGCGAATATCTCCACGTAATGATCGGACATGATTCCCTTCCTCCCCAACTCTTCCGGGCCCCGATCGTAGCCACCCCCGGTCCGTGAGTCCCCCTTCCCCACCGCGAAGGCCCCACTCACCGTCCCCCGGCCATCGCGCCGCGCACCCTGACCGACAGGAGCAGAAGCCACCGGCGCCACTCCGGCAGCAGCACCCGGATGAGGACCTCCTCGGCGACCGGGCGGCGGCCCGGATCCCCGGCGGCCCAGGCGCGGGTCAGGAGGACGGCGGCCTCGCGGCGCACCGGGCTCGGCCGCGCTCCCTTGACGACCGCGGCGACGAGCGCGGGACGGAGGCCCGGCTGGATCCGTGCCGCGTCCAGCCAGTGCCCGAACGCAGCCACCGCGTCGCGGAAGTCGGCGGGACGGTCCAGGACCGTCGCCCAGACCGCGGCGGCCCGCACCGGATCGCGCGCGACGGCGTCGGCGGGGCCCGGCACGCCGGGATCGGCGAAGAGCGCCAGAAGCAGCCGCGCGCCGAAGAGGCGGCGGTCGTGGTCGGCGGACGCCGCCTGGTAGAGGGCGAAGGACGCGACGGTCTGCGGATGGTCCTGGGCGAGCGCGCGCGTGCAGGTGAGCAGGTGCTTCCGGAGATCGCTCCGCCCCCTTGACAGCAGGTGGTCCACCTCGTCCAGCACCTTGCGCACCCCCTGCGCCCCGAACCCGGGAAGCAGGACGCGCAGCACGCGCACCGCGACGTCAAGGCGCCGCCCCGCCTCCAGGTGGCTGCGCCCTCCCGCGGTGCGCATCCAGCGCAGCATGGTCGCGAAGACCGCGGCCCCGTCCCGCGTCGCCAGGTCGACGGCCACCGCGGCCACCTCCTCGCGCACCTGCGCGTCGCCGGAGGTGGCCAGGTGCATCAGCCGCGTGAGCGCCACCGAGGGGTAGTCCTGCGCGATGACCTGGCACACGCGGGCCACCGTCAGCTTCAGCGTCTGCGGCGCGCGGCCCTCCCTCGACCAGTGGTAGAGGCAGGTTCGGATGCGTCCGCCGACGGCGGGGTCGAGGCAGGTCTCGGAGAGCACGACGAACGCGAGATCGGCGTCGTGGCGCGTCTCGGTCCACTCGCGGGCCTTCGAGGTGATCTTCTCGGGGGCGTCGCAGCGGACGGCCAGCGCGGCGAAGGTCCGGGCCAGCCGCTCCCTCTCCTGCGCCGCCCACGCGAGCTCCGGGTCGGTCGGCAGGTCGCCGAGCCAGCCGATGAGATCGGTCTGCGCGAGCGGGTACTCGGCGCAGACATGGTCGAGGACGGACTCGGCGAACCCGTGCCGCGGGAAGACGATCCGCCGGCCGTGCCGCTCGGCGTCCAGCAGTTCGTCGAGCGCGGCCGTCGGGGTCCAGGCCAGGCCCCCGCCCGGCGGCGTCGCCTCAAGGCGCCGGGTCAAGGGCAGCGCCGCGCCGTAGACCTTCCCGTCCTCCGCGGGCGCGACCGCCGTCGCGGCGATGAGCAGCGCGCGTTCCAGCGGGTCGGGGTGCCGCCCGAACCACTTGTGCAGTTCCTCCCTCCAGTGCCGGTAGGCGTTCACGACCTCCTGCGCGCCGCCGTCCTGCGCGCCGACAACATGGACGAGCCGGGCCAGGCGGACGGCGTCGCGCGGCGAGCCGTTCCGGACCAGGTCCTCGCCCTCCCTCCAGTTCAGCCACCGCCGCGGGACGCCGAGATCGCGCAGATGGCTGCGGTAGACGTCGAGGGACGACGGCGGTTCGACCTCGAGGGGGACCAGGAACTCCGCGAAGGCGCGGTGCTCGGCGGGCGGCCCGAAGACGACCGCGAACGCGTCTGCCGCACGGACCCTTTCGCGCAGGGCGCGGAGCTGGGACGGATCCTCGTCCCGCGCGCGCAGGAGATAGCCGCCCGCCATACGCGCGGCCACCTCCTCCAGATCGTCCTGGCCGGTGGAGAACCTCCTGATCCGGGACGCGGGCAGCAGCTCACGCAGGCACGCGATCGCCGTCGTCTCCAGCCCCGAGCCCGCAGGACCGGACAGCGCGACGAGCCTCTCCTCAGCGAGCGCGTCGATGATCGACCTGTGGCGGGCGACCCGCACGTACGTGCGGGCCCTTGCCGCGATCTCGTCGTCGGACAGGACCAGCCCGGGACGTGCCCGCGTGATCCTGATCTGCTCGATGACGAGGTCCCGCCCGACCGTGTTGCCGAAGGCATTGACGGCGTCGTCGCCGCTGATGTCGACGTCCTGGATGACGGTCACGGTCACCCCATGCTCAGGTCGCCGTGCACGACGTTGCCGAACTGGCTCCGGCTGCCCGGCCCGCTGACCGTCACGCCGTTCAGCACCGGCCCGGCCGGAGCCGGAGATCCACCGCCGCCGGAGGGTCCCGAGGGCTCGCCGCCGGTGGGGCCCGAAGGCCCGTCTCCCGACGGCGCTCCGGGACCGCGCGACGGCTCGGGCACCCAGAGGTAGGCGTTGCGGCTGTACTGCTTCACCGACACCAGGACCTCGGTGAACTGGCTCTCTTGCAGCCCGGTGTGGCCGCCCGCGACGTAGGGGCGGAACACCTCCTCGGACAGGAGCACCGCCGCGAAGGTGACGTCCGGGTCGCTGGTCTTGAGCGCGTCGCGCAGCGGCGCGCTGTCCACGAGGCGGCACACGTCGATGGTGGCGGTGGAGATCCCGGGGGCGTCCTCCCGCTCGTCGTCCACGAGCCCGGCGTGCAGCGCGACGCGCAGGCGCAGGCGCAGCCCCTGAGCGCGCAGCTCCGGCGCCGCTGCGGCGAGCGCCTCCTGCACCGCCTTCGGGAACGGGTGCACGAGCGCGGGGAGCGCCTCGGCGGGCAGGACCGCCAGCAGGCCGTCCCCGGTGCTCTGCAGGAACCGGACGGCGTCCCAGGCCTGGCCGAGGCCGCTCACCGCGCACGCCGCCGCGAGCGCGCGGCGGATCTCCATGTGGAGGCCGGGCAGGTCGGCGTCCCGGTGGGCGCTGAACCTCTCGGCGTCGACGGTGAGGAGCGCGCTGTACTTCTGCATGCCATGGCCTTTCGGGAGGAGGATTCGACGCGTCAACGGTGCTCGGCGCGGCCGGGCGGGGCTGTCATCCGGATGACACCGCGGTGGCCCGATGCGGCCACGGCGCGCAGTCCTTCGGGATCGGTGACCACCACGCGCCGCACCTCGGTCTCGATGAGGCCCGCCTCCCGCATCCGGGCGAGCTCCGCGGCGACGGCGCCGCGCGACATCCCGACCGCCGCGCCGATCTCGGACTGGCTCAGCGGGATCTCGGGCCGGCCGGCGCCGGCGACCGACAGCCGTAGCAGCGCCCGTGCGACGCGCGGCCGCGCCGGCAGCGTCGCCGTCTCGGCGCGCCACTGCTCCCCTTCCTGGACGCGCAGCATGGTGCGCCGCAGCAGCGCGGGCTCCGCCCCGGCGGCGCGGACGAGTGAGAGGAAGCGGTCCGCGGGCAGCACGCGCGTCAGGCAGGGGGTGACGGCGACGACCGTGGCCGAGCGGGGGGCCCGCCCCACCACGCCCATGATCCCGAGCACCTCGCCGGGGCCGCGGGTCGCCAGGAGCAGCCGTTCGCCGTCCGGGAGATGGAGGACGATCTTCACCGCGCCGGTCAGGAGCAACGCGATGTGCGTCGGCGGATCGCCCTGGTGCAGCACGGGCCGTCCGGGGGAGAAACGGACTTCGACGCCCTCGCTCTCAAGGTCGTGCCGCAGCTTCGCCGTGACGTCCAAGCCCGTGTCCTTCCGGTCTGGAACAGACCATCATGACAACATCTTTTCGATCACCACGGCGGGTGTTTCACGACATTCCTTGCGAAATACGCAAAAGGCGAGTGACGCGTATTTTTTGCATTAGCCGACAGTTCTGGCCGACCTCGCGTCGCCCGGATCAGGAAAGGAGGGACTCTATACGGGCGACCTTGGCCGTCATCGCGTCGGTGGTTCCGGGGCGAATGTCGGCCTTGAGGACGAGGCTGACCCTCGGGGCGGTGCGTTCCACGGCTGCGACGGCCTGGCGGATCACTGCCATGACCTCGTCCCACTCGCCCTCGATCGTGGTGAACATGGCGTCCGTGCGGTTCGGCAGACCGCTCTCCCGGACGACGCGGACCGCCTCGGCGACGAGGTCTCCGACGCCTTCGCCCACGCCGAGCGGGGTGATCGAGAAAGCTACGAGCACGGTGCCCTCCTCTTTCGGCGCGCGGCGCCTGGTGACCGGCCTCCCAGGCTAGCCGCGGCCGCGGGGCAAGGAGAGGAGGTCGGTGAGCGGCTTGCCTTCCTCGGACCAGCGCCGGAGAAGGGTGCGGTCCACAAGGTGCACGCGGAGGGCGCCGGCCTGAGCGTGCGCCTCCCGGGTGTAGAAGCCGTTGGTGATGACGAGGGCGCTCCGGCGTCCGGGGGCCGCCGCGTCACGCGCCGCCAAGACCGCGCGCGCCCCCACGCCCTCGTCGGAGTGGGCGCCCTCGACCCGCACATGCAGGCGCTGCCCTGCAGGCGTCTGCGCGAACAGCCCGTGCGGCGCGGCCTCCGCCGAGAACCCGTCGCGGCGCATGAGGTCCCGTACGGCGAGGGTGAAGGCCGCGTGGTCGAGGCCGTCGAACCCGGCCTCCTGCTCCGTCCACGCCGCGGTGAGCCGCTCGGCGCAGTACAGGACGGCGCTCACCGCGAGCAGCACGACCACGACGATCCCCGACGGGTGCCGCACGAGGACCTCGGCGAGGCCGATGACCAGGCCGGCCAGCACGGACCCGCACAGCGCGACGCCCCCCACCGCGACCGCCCACCCGCGGGCCCCCGTCGGCTGCCCCAGCCGGAGGCGCGTGCGCCCCCCGGCACGCCGTCGCCCGGCACCGCTCACGCGCCAACACCGGGCATGGCCCCTCCTCACGCTCGGACAACTCCAATTCACACCGAGTCAGAGTGAAGCACCCGCAAGTACAGCAATCTGCCGAAACACCCGCGCTTCCCGGAAAAAACTTCCCCTCAGGCGAGGGTCGTCTTACCTCCGGGACAGCCACGGAAGGCAGAACGGGTTCACGCCGCGACGGCGAGAACCCTGAGGTGCTGGTCCGCCCTCATCGGTCGGTCGGCCTCTGCACCATGCATTCGTCGGCTGAGCACGGGGAACCGCACCGGAACAGCGGCTGACGCGTGCTCACCGCGCGTCCGAGCACCCTCGGCAGAACACGTTCCACACCGACGGTGAGGCCGGCCCCGACCGGGTCGACCGGCCGGTGCGCCCGACAGCGGCCGTTGGCGACTTCGGCCGCCCCGCCGCGCCTCCGTCGAGATCAGGACTTGGGGGTTTTGTTGAAACTGAAGACGCGAACGTAGTCAACGACCATTTTGGCGGGGAATGGGGTGTCTGCGGTGGGTTCCCCGGGGAAAGGCCCGCCGACGGCGAGGTTCAGGACGAGGAAGAAGGGGTGGTCGAAGACCCACTTGCCCGGGACCTCGGCCTTCTTCACCGTCTGGACGACCTTTCCGTCGATCATGAACGTGAGGGAGTCGGGGGTCCAGTCGAGCGCGAAGACGTGGAAGCGGTTCGAGAAGGCGACGTCGCGGCCCGGGGCGTACTGCCTGCTGATGCCGACCCCGGAGTAGCCGGGGCCCTGGACCGTCGCGTAGTACCGGTCCGTCTGGTCGCCGCGTCGCTCCATGATGTCGATCTCCCCCGACTCCGGCCACGGGTTCTTGACGTGGTCGGCGCCGAGCAGCCAGAAGGCGGGCCACAGGCCCTGCCCGTCGGGCGACTTGATGCGCGCGACGAAGCGCCCGTAGGTCGGCGCGTACTTGCCCTCGGTCGTGATGCGGGCGGAGGTGTAGCCCTTGGCGCCCGATCTCGCGGTGATCACCAGCCGGCCCTTGCCGTCGAGCGCGACGTTCTTGGGGGTGTTGCGTTCCAGTTCGCCGGTGCCGGGCGTCCGCGTCTCGATGTTCCACCGCGACGGGTCGGGCTTGGCTCCGCGCTTCCCCGTGAACTCCTCGCGCCAGGCGAGGGTCATCCCCTCGGGGGCGTCGGCGGCCGTGAGGTCGCCGGGGCCGAGCAGCGGGACCTTGGTGGGCTCCGCCGCGGGCGCCGGATCCTCCCAGACGTTCCTGAGCCACTGGGGCGGTCCGAGATTGACGATCACGGCGATCGCGAAGCAGACCGCCACGAGAACGACCATCCCCACGCCGCGCAGACGCTTCTTCAAGAGTGCCCCCGTGGTCGCACCGTGATCTTCACTGCCTCGTTCATCGCCATTCACCCGCGGCCACGCGACCGTGAACGGATAGTTATCCGAACAAACCTGGGTTGGTGCGCATCTGTACGATAATTCCATACAGAGGCTAAGGGTGCCGTTGTGGCGCGATGTGGAGAGTGAGCCGGAGATGGCCGCGGACGAGCCGCCACGGTGGGGTGCCCCCTCCCCCCATCCCGTCGAGACCTGGGTGCCGGGCATCGAGCGCCGTTTCGACGACGACCCGCTGAAGACCCGATCCGACGGATTCATCCCGGTCCGGGCGGTGCCGGCGCGCGCCCACACACCACCGGCGCTGCGCACCTCGTCACCGCAAGTCGCGCCGCCTCACCCGGCCGCACCACCGCGCCCTCCCGGACCGCCGCACCGTCCGGTCGCCCCGCCGCGGCGCCCCGCGCCGCCCCCGAGGCCGCCCGTCGACGTGCCCGTGGCCCGGCCCGTCCCCGGCCGCGGGATGTCGACCCGCCCGGCCAGACCCTCGGCGGACGCGCCCGCGATCAAGGCCCGCAAGAAGAACCGCAAGTACGCGGGCGACGGCAAACGCGACCTTCCGAGCATGGACCCGTCGGCACTGAGGGTGACGGTGCTGATCCCCGCGCACAACGAGGTCAAGCAGATCACCGAGACGATCGCGTCACTGCGCGACCAGCTGCGACCGCCGGACCACATCGTGGTGATCGCCGACAACTGCACCGACAAGACCGCCGCCCTCGCGCACCTGCTCGGCGCGGAGATCGTCGAGACCGCCGGGAACAAGCACAAGAAGGCCGGGGCGCTGAACCAGGTCCTCGACCGCCTCCTCGACGTCTGCGACGACCACGACGTGATCATGGTAATGGATGCGGACTCCTCCTTGGACGCCGGATTCATCCACTACGGCGTCGAATACTTGGCTTCGGGCGACTACGCGGCCGTCGGCGGCACGTTCACCGGCAAGCCGGGCGGCGGGCTCGTCGGGATGTTCCAGCGCAACGAGTACGCGCGCTACGCCCGCGACGTGAGGCGCCTCGACGGGCAGGCCCTCGTCCTCACCGGCACGGCCACCCTGTTCAGGGCCGGCGTCCTGCACGAGGTGGTGGAGGCGCGCCGCGCAGGAGACCTCCCCGGCCTCCCGACGGTCTACGACGTCCGCGTCCTCACCGAGGACAACGAGCTCACCCTGGCGATCCTGCACCGGGACTTCCGGATCCTGTGCCCACCGGAGTGCACCCTGACGACCGAGGTGATGTTCACCTGGGGCGACCTGTTCCGCCAGCGCCTGCGCTGGAAGCGCGGCGCGCTGGAGAACCTGGTCGACTACGGCTGGACGCCCGTCACCCGCCCCTACTGGGGCCGGCAGGCGCTCTCCCTCCTCGGCATCATCGTGATCCTCACCTACCTGCTCACGCTGGCCTACTCGCTGGCCTTCGGCGGGTTCAACCTCTCCCCGCTCTGGCTCGGCGTGACCGTGATCTTCATGGTCGAGCGGATCGTGTCGGTGCGGCAGCGGGGCGGCGTGCAGATGGCGATCGCCGCCACCATCTGGATCGAAATGATCTTCGATGTCTTCCTTCAGATAGCCCAGGCGAAAGCGTTCTGGGAAGCAGCCCTCAGCAAAGAGAGAAAGTGGTGACGATGTACAACAACGCCCCCCTCGGCAGCCTCATGGCCGGTGCCGCCGGCGGTGCCGCCTCCGCCCCCTTCATCGGCCTCCAGGCCGTCTGGATCGGCCTCGCGACCTTCACCCTGGTGTCGGCCTGCCTCGCCGTGAAGCGCATCCTCCCCAAGCGCTCGGCCTGAACCACCGCACGCTCACCGGGATCGGGCACACCCCGGCGGCAGCAGGGAACCCACGGGCATAGCGGGTACGGGCAGCAGAGACCAGCGCGGCCCCGTCCGGAATCCGGACGGGGCCGTCGGCGTGCCGGGCGGGGTCAGCCGTTGGGGCAGGTGCTGCGGAACTCTTCGACGTCGAGGCTCCGGGACGGGCCCGGGCACAGGAACTGCTCGAAGCGGGTGTCGTCGTCCACGAAGCGCTTCAGCCAGGAGATCGAGTACTTGGCGATGGTGGTGTTGGAACTGTTCGGCGCGAAGTGCGAGGCGCCGTTCAGCTCCAGGTAGGCCTTGTCCGGGGTCGACGGGAGGCTGGTGTAGAAGGGCTCGGAGTGGCTCGCGACCGGGGCGACGGTGTCGCTCTCGGCGCCGACGATGAACGTCGGGACGCGGTTCCCGCTCCAGTTCTTGGTCAGGTTCCACGGGGTCAGCGGGATGCCGGCCTTCAGGGACGGCCGGTCCTTGATGGCCTCCAGAACGCCGCCTCCGCCCATCGAGTGGCCCATGACGGCGAGGCGGGAGGCGTCGATGCGGGTGCGGACGGAACTGCGCTGGGTGAGGTAGTCCAGCGCGGCGAGCATCTGGTCGCCGCGGCTGTCGGGCTGGTCCAGAGTGGTGTTGGTGTCGATCGTGAAGATCACGAAGCCCTGGGAGGCGAGGCGCGGGCCGAGCCAGGCCATGCTGGACTGGTAGGCGGTGAAGCCGGGGGCGACCACCACGGCGCCGAAGGTGCCGTCGGAGGTGGAGGTCGGGTAGTAGATCGTGCCTCCACCGAAGCCCGTGACGCCCAGGCTGGACACGGACGTCTGCGACACCGCGTAGGAGCCGCGCAGGGCCTCGATGCTGGAGTTCGTCGGCGCGGGACCCCTCTCGTAGGGGTTGGCCGCGGCCTGCGCGGGGGCGGAGGCCAGGGCGGCCACTGCCGCGACGGCCGCGGCGGCGGGCAGCAGGCGCAGGACTTTCAGGCGCTTCGCGAACACAGGGGGGCTCCTCTCGTGGGCCGCGGCGTGGGGGTGGTGCCGCCGCGGTCGCTCGTTCGCAGTCTGGGCCGCCGGGGGCGCGCGGGCATCGGCGAAACGACCTGCCGTCCCGAACGCCGGATTGGAGCGCTCCGAAATCGGATTCGGCCCGATCTTGGCGCGGCGGAGCGTCCGAAAGTACGACAAAGCTCGCTTACCGTGGTCGGGTGAGATCCGGGTGGAGGCAGTGGTGGAGCGGGCATCCCGCGCTGGTCAGCGCCGCGCTGTGCCTCGCCGTCTTCGGGCTCTCGCTGATGACGCTGCGGATGGATCCGAACGGCCGGACGCGCGCGCTCCTGCCGGTGAACCTCGTCTTCGCGGCCCTGGCCGTCCCGCCCCTGATCTTCCGTCACCGGTGGCCGATCGGGGTCCTCGCCGCGGTGACCGCGATCACGTCGCTGCACCAGCTGCTCCCCGGCGGCGAACTGGTGACCCTGCCCGCCCAGGTCGCGATCTACGGGGTGGCGTTGCGCACCGACAGGCTGCGCGGCTGGCTGGCGGGCGCGGCGACGGCCGCCTGGCTCGTCCTGCTGATCGGCGTCGCGGGCCGGTGGGACTGGGAACCGCAGGCCCTCGGCGTCTTCACCGGCGCGGGCCTCGCGGCGGCGCTCGGCGACGCGGTCCGCAACCGGCGGGCCTACGTGGCGGAGCTGGTCGAGCGCGCGTCGCGGGCCGAGCGCACCCGCGACGAGGTGGCCGCCCGCCGCGTCGCCGAGGAGCGCATGCGGATCGCCCGCGAGCTGCACGACGTGGTCGCCCACCAGCTCACGCTGATCAACGCCCAGGCCGCGGTGACGCTGCACCTGAACGAGGCCTCGGGCCACGCGGCGGAGGTCCTCGCCCACATCAAGGACGACTCGCGCGAGGCGCTCACGGAGCTGCGCGCGATAGTCGGGCTTCTCGGGAGCGGTGAGGACGAGGCGGACGCGTCACGGGCCCCCGTCCCGGGACTCGATCGCCTCGACGAACTGGTCAAATCGTTCAGACGGGCAGGATTGGCTGTGGATATCTCGACCGAAGGCGATCCGCGGCAGCTACCGTCGGCGGTGAACGTGTCGGGCTACCGGATCATCCAGGAGGCGCTCACCAACGTCCGCAAGCACTCGGGCTCCACCGAGGCGAAGGTCCGCGTCCAGTACGCGCCGGACGCCTTGCGGATCACCGTGCGGGACGACGGCCCCGAGGCCGCCCCCTCCGGTGACGGGGTCGGCAGGGGCCTGCTGGGCATGCGGGAGCGCATCGCGGCGGTGGGCGGAAGGATCACGATCGGCCCGGCCGTCGGCGGAGGGTTCATGGTGGACGCCGAGCTTCCCCTGGGGGCGCGATGATCAAGGTGGTGCTGGCCGACGACCAGGCGCTCCTGCGCGGCACCCTGCGGTACCTGCTCAGCCGCGAGACGGGCATGGAGGTGGTCGGCGAGGCCTCCGAGGGCGGCGAGGCCGTCACCCTCGCGCTCGAGACGCGCGCCGATCTGGTGATCATGGACATCCGGATGCCCGGCATGGACGGCCTGGAGGCGACCCGCAAGCTCAAGGAGGCCATGCCGGACTGCAAGGTCCTCATCCTCACCACCTTCGAGCTCGACGAATACGTCTTCGAGGCCCTGCGCGCGGGCGCGAGCGGGTTCCTCGGCAAGGGCGTCGAGCCGGTGGACCTCCTCAGCGGCATCCGGACCGTCGCCGCCGGTGAGTCACTGCTCTCACCCGCGGCCACCAAGGCGCTCATAGCGCGTTTTCGCGCGAGCCCCACGCAGCCCCTCGAATACGGGCAGGAGCGGCTCGCGGAGCTCACTCCGCGTGAGCGCGAGGTGCTGTCGCTCGTCGCGTGGGGCCTGTCGAACGACGACATCTCGGCGAGACTCCACCTGAGTCCGCATACGGTAAAGACGCACATCAACAGGACCATGTCGAAGCTCGGTGTCAGCGATCGGGCCCAGCTCGTGGTCATCGCCTACGAGACCGGACTCGTCCGTCCGGGCGAGAGGTGACTCTCCGCATACCGCGGTCGCGGTAGTCGAGATACCCGCCGTGCTCCGATCCGGCAGCCACCCCTGCGGCGACAAAGTTAATAGCGTCCTGTCCGAACTCCCGTGAAACGAGCATTCCCCCGTGTCCTGGTTGTCCAGATTCAGCCTCAGGCAACGCAAGCTGGTCATGCTGATCACGCTCGCGGTGCTCGCGGTGGGCGCATACGCGATCCCGTCACTCAAGCAGCAGCTCCTGCCCAACCTGAGCCTCCCCGTGGTGGCGGTCTCCGCCGTCTACCCGGGCGCCTCCCCCGAGGTGATCGAGGAGCAGATCGTCAAGCCCATCGAGAACGCGGTGAAGAGCACCGAGGGCCTGGACACGATGTCGTCGACGTCGCGCCAGTCCGTCGCCACGATCTTCATGATGTACGAGTTCGGCACGGACACCGACGCCCGCGTCAGCGAGATCCAGCAGGCGGTCAACCGGCTGAGCCAGATCCCCGACTCGGTCGACCCGCAGGTGCAGACCGGCTCCATCAGCGACTTCCCGACCGTCACCCTGGCGGCCTCCGGCGGCTCCAGCATGCAGGACCTGGCCGACCGCCTCGAGCGCTCGGTGGTCCCCGAACTCCGCTCGATCGACGGGGTGAACGACGTCACCGTCACCGGTGTGCGCGAGAAGATCGTGCAGATCGTCCCGGACGCCGCGAAGATGGCCGCGCGCGGCCTTGACGCCGGCGCGATCAGCGGCGCCCTGTCCGCCGCGGGCAAGACCGTGCCGAGCGGCTCGATCGCCGCCGACGGCAAGAACCTGAGCGTGCAGATCGGCGGTCCGATCACCTCGGTGAAGGACGTCCAGGACCTCTGGATCACCCCGACCGCCGCCCCGGGCGCCGGCGCCGCCGCGGCCGCGGGCCCGGTCCGCCTGTCGGCGATCGCCGACGTCTCCCTGGCCGACAGCGACGCCACCTCGCTGACGCGCACCAACGGCAAGGACAGCCTCGGCGTCGCGATCACCCTCGACCACGACGGCAGCGCCACCACGGTGTCGAACGGCGTCCAGGACAAGCTCGCCGATCTGAAGAAGGCGCTGGGCCCGGGGGCCGAGCTCACGGTCATCTCCGACGGCGGGCCGCCGGTCGCCTCCGCGGTCCGCAGCCTGGTCGAGGAGGGCCTGCTCGGCCTGATCATGGCCGTGCTCGTGATCGTGGTCTTCCTGCGCTCCGGCCGCTCCACCCTGGTCACCGCGATCTCGATCCCGCTGTCGCTGGTGGTCGCGCTGATCGCGCTGAAGCTCTTCGACTACTCGCTCAACATGCTCACCCTCGGCGCGCTCACCATGGCCGTCGGACGGGTCGTGGACGACTCGATCGTCGTCCTGGAGAACATCAAGCGCCACCTCGGCTACGGCGAGGAGAAGCACACCGCCATCATCTCGGCGGTCAAGGAGGTCGCGGGAGCGGTCACCTCCTCCACCGCCACGACCGTCGCGGTGTTCCTGCCCATCGCCGTGGTCGGCGGCATCATCGGCGAGCTGTTCCGGCCCTTCTCCATCACCGTGGCCGTCGCGATGATCGCCTCCCTGTTCGTCTCCCTGACGATCATCCCGGTGCTGGCCTACTGGTTCCTCAAGATCCCCGAGACCGGCGGTGACGTCGAGGCGTTCCGCGCCAAGGTCGAGGAGGAAGAGCGCCAGGGCCTGCTCCAGCGCTACTACGTCCCGGTCATCGAGTGGGCCACCAGCAAGCGCCTGCTCGTCCTGATCATCGCCGCGGTCATCTTCATCGGCACCATGCTCATGAGCGGGCTGCTGAAGTCCAGCTTCATCGGCGGAGGCGACGTCGCCTCGCTGCGGGTCACCCAGACCCTCCCCGTCGGCACCGACCTCGCGACCACGAACACCGCGGCCCAGAAGGTCGAGACGGTGATCAAGGAGACCGAGGGCATCGAGTCCTACCAGGTCACCGTCGGCGAGGGCAGCGCCGGCATGTTCGGCGGCGGCGCGGGCAACACCGCGGGCTTCACCGCCGCCCTCGCCGAGGACGCCGACGCCGACACGGTCGAGGACGCGCTGGACGAGCGGCTCCAGGCGCTGCAGGGCGCCGGTGAGCTGAGCGTCGGCGCCGACGACGGCATCGGCGCGAGCAACACCGTCGACATCCTGGTCAACGCCCCCGACGACGCCACGCTGAAGGCCGGCGCGGAGAAGATCCAGACCGCGCTGGAGAAGCTGCCCGAGCTGGACAAGGTCACCACCGACCTGGCCGAGAGCGCGCCGCAGATCAGCATCCGCGCGAACGACGTCCGGGCGGCCAAGGCCGGCCTGTCCGAGGTCGCGATCGCCCAGATCGTCGGCCAGACGATCCAGGGCTCGACGGTCTCCACGGTCAACGTCGAGGGCGCCGAGACCGACGTCGTCATCAAGAGCAGCACGACCAAGCCCACCTCGGTCGCGGAGGTCGAGAACCTGCGCGTCCCGACGGCGACGGGCCTGGTGAAGCTCGGCGACATCGCCGACGTGAAGGAGGTGGCCGGCTCCGCCGAGCGCACCCGCCTCGACGGCGAGCGCACCATCACCGTCTCGGCCGCTCCGGTGGGCGACGACCTCACCAAGGCGAGCAGCGCGGTGCAGAAGGTGCTCGACGAGACCGACCCGCCCGAGGGCGCGACCTACACCCTCGGCGGCGTCACCGCCGACCAGGGCGACGCGTTCGGCCAGCTGGGCCTGGCCATGCTGGCGGCGATCCTGATCGTCTTCCTGATCCTGGTCGCCGTGTTCGGCAGCATCCGCCAGACCCTGATCCTGCTGGTCTCGGTTCCGTTCGCCGCGACCGGCGCGATCCTGCTGCTGCTGATCACCGGCACCCCGCTGGACGTCGCCGCGATGATCGGCATGCTGATGCTGATCGGCATCGTCGTGACCAACGCGATCGTGCTGGTGGACCTCATCAACACCTACCGCGAGCAGGGCATGCCGCTGCACGAGGCGGTCATCGAGGGCGGCCGGCGCCGCCTGCGCCCGATCCTCATGACGGCCCTGGCGACGATCTTCGCGCTGATCCCGATGGCGCTCGGCGTCACCGGGCACGCGGGCTTCATCTCCAAGCCGCTGGCGATCGTGGTCATCGGCGGTCTGATCAGCTCGACGCTGCTCACCCTGGTGCTGATCCCGACCCTCTACACGATGGTCGAGGGCCGGCGCGAGGCCAAGCACGCCAAGAAGAAGGGCGCCGCGGTCGAGCCTCCGGCCGCCTCGGACGAGGGCACCTCCTCCGAGCTCACCCCGGTCGGCTAGCCCGTCCCGCCCGTCGCGCGGCCCCCGTCCCCTCCCGGGACGGGGGCCGCGCCCGTTTCGCTAGGGAGGCGGGGCTTCCTGACGCCGTCCGGCGAGCTCCCTTACCCGTCACGCCGTCCGGCGAGCTCCCTTACCCGTCAGGTAAGCGATCTTCGCTTCCCTCCCGCTTTCGGTCGTTGTCCGAAAAAGCCGAAACCGGGAAAAGAGGACCCTCGCACCCCCCTGCGAGACGGCCCCCCGCCACACCTGGCCGAACATGATCCCGACGCTCGCGGCCCCAACGCGGTACAGGACAAAACAGACCTAAGGGACTTTTCACCACATAAGGACCTGGTAGAGCGAACCGCCGAATATGACATGCGACACTAACGCGGCCCGCAACTCCCGCTCTGAGAGGCGTGCCACCTGGCCTTTCGGCCGGTGGACCGGGACAATTTACACTCCGGGGACAGCTGTCAACAGTCGCGTTAGACCCCACCGGACCCGCGGAGATAGCAGAAAATGTCACTTCGGGCCGCCGAATACGGCATGCTGCCACCTGCGTATGAATCGTGTCCGTCACATGATGAGGACCTCGTCCATGTCTACGGCTTCCCCGCCCGTCAAAGCACCCCGTCCGCCGGTCGAACGGGCCCTGCTCGCCTGGCTTTGCTGCGTCCTGGCAGCCGGGGCCGGCTGGGTATGGGCCGTCACCGCGGTCCCCGCCGACGTCCGCGAGGTCACCGCCTGGGCCGGTGGAGGCGTCGCCCTCGCCCTGTGTCTGTCCTGCGCGCTCACCGTCTACTTCGCGGCCCGCGGCCGCTGGGACGCCGCCAGGGTCGCGCACACCGGGAGTGAGCTGAGCGCGGTCGAGGCCGAGCTGTACCGGATCGGTGAGGAGTCCCTGCCGACGCTCGTGCGGCGCGCCCGCGAAGGCGCCCCGCTGGAGGTGATGCTGGGCGAGATCCGGCGGCCCTCCAACCTCACCCTTCAGCGGCTGGTGCACACCGTCGCCGCCGAACTGCAGGCGGCCGAGCAGCGCACCTCCGCCGAAGCCGCCGGGGCCTCCCGGCACGCGACCGAGACGGCCCGGATCACCGACGAGCTGCTGCCCGAGATCGTCCGCCTCGCCCGCGACGAGCGCGCGTCCCGCGAGACCGTGTTCTCCGTGCTGGAGCGCCCCGCCGACGCCGAACTGAACCGCCTCCTGGAGGCGGTGGCCGAAGCCGTCACCGGCGGCGAGCGGCGCGGCGGCGCGGCCATGGCCGCCTGCGCGAACGCCGCGGCCCGGGTGCAGGCGCAGACCACCAGCCTCCTCGCCGAACTGCGCACCCTGGAGCACAGGTACGGCGACGACAAGGTCTTCTCCGACCTCCTGGAGATCGACCACCGCGTCTCCCAGCTCGGCCGCCTGGCCGACAGCATCGCGCTGCTCAGCGGCGGCCGCACCGGCCGCCGCTGGACCAAGCCGATCGTCATGGAGAGCATCCTGCGCGGCGCTATGGGCCGCATCGACGCCTACCGGCGCATCCGGCTGCACAACACCAGCAAGGCCGCCGTCGTCGGCTACGCGGCCGAAGGCGTCATGCACGCGCTCGCCGAGCTGATGGACAACGCGACGACGTTCTCCGCGCACGGCAGCGAGGTCCACGTCTACCTGGAGGAGGAGGACGCGGGCGTCATCATCACCATCGAGGACAGCGGCCTCGGCATGCGCAAGCGCGAACGGCAGCGCGCCGAGTCCCTCGTCTCCGGTCCGCTCGACCTGCGGACGATGCCCGGCACCCGCCTCGGCCTCGCCGTCGTCGGCCGCCTTAACGCCAAGTACGGGCTGAACGTGAACTTCCGGCCGTCCTCGCGCGGCGGCACCGGCGTCGTCATGATGATCCCGCGCCAGCTCGTCACCCAGCCGCGACCCGACGGGCAGCCCGCCGCCCTGTCCGGCAGGGCGCCCGCGACCGTCCCCGCGGCCCCCGCCGCCGAACCGGCCGCCGCCGTGGCGGACACCGCGGCGACGCCGTCCGGCGGGAACTGGGCAGATCTGCCCAAGCGCCCCCGAGGCGCCGCCTTGGCCGCCGCAGGCCACCTCGATCTCCCGGCCGAACCCGTGACCCCGGCGGACATCCGCGAGGTGGGCAACCGGTTCGCCGCCTTCCGGCAGGCCGGGAAGGACACGTCGCAGAACCCCCAGGACGAACGATAGGAACCGGCTTCCCCGATATGAGCACCCTCGACTCCACCAGCGCCACGGAGCAGACCCTCGAATGGCTGCTGGAAGCCCTGCGCCAGAAGACCCCCGGCATCCGGCACATCCTCGTGCTGTCCAAGGACGGTCTGAAGATGTGCTACACCACAGGCCTCGGCGTGGATCAGGCCGACCAGCTCGCCGCCATCTCCGCCGGCATCCAGAGCCTCTCGCTCAGCGCCTCGGCGGAGTTCGGACACCGCCTCGGACCCGGCCAGGCCATGGTCGAGTTCCCCGGCGGCGTCCTGCTGATCGTGCCCGCCGGTGAGGGCGCGCACCTCGCCGTCGTCGCGGCCGAGGACTCCGACGTCGGCGTCATCGGCCACAACATGAGCGAACTCGTCGAGCAGATCGGCGGGTTCCTCACCGCAGCGCCCCGCCGACCTGATCCGGCGCCGTGACCCCGCCGAACCTCGACACCGAGGATCCGGACCGGTTCTACACCGTCACCGGCGGCCGTACCGACGCCGCCGACACCGGTCTGGACATCGTCACGCTCGTGTTCACCGAGTCCGCGCCGACCCCCGGCATGCAGTCCGAACACGCGCAGATCCTGACGCTGGCCGAGTCTCCCGTCGCCATCGTCGAGCTGTCGGCGGAGCTTCGGTTGCCGATCAGCGTCGTCAAGCTCCTCCTCGTCGATCTCATCGACACCGGACGCCTGTCGGTGCGCGGTACCGCCGCGCAGCGCCGCTCCGAACTCCCCGACATGGAAACGCTGAAGCAGGTGCTCCTTGGACTCCAAAGTCTCTGACCCCGCCGTGCGCACCCCCCTGCGCAGCACCGCCACGGACGGATTGAAGATCGTGATCGTCGGCGGCTTCGGGGTCGGCAAGACGTCGATGGTCAGCGCGGTGAGCGAGATCAGCCCGCTCAGCACCGAGGAGATCATGACGCAGGCGGGGGTGGGCATCGACGACGTCGGCAAGGTCGCCTCGAAGCGCACCACGACCGTCGCGTTCGACTTCGGCCGCATCAGCCTCAACGCCGAGCAGGTCCTCTACCTGTTCGGGGCGCCCGGGCAGGACAGGTTCTGGTTCCTGTGGGACCAGCTGTTCTCGGGCAGCCTCGGCGCGGTCGTCCTGGTCGACACCCGGCGGCTGAAGGACTCCTGGTACGCCATCGACAGGCTCGAACACCACGGCATGCCGTTCGTGGTCGCCGTCAACCGCTTCGAGCCGGACGAGCCGAGCCTGGAGCAGGTGCGGGACGCGCTGTCGCTGCCGCCGGACGTGCCCATGCTGGACTGCGACGCGCGCATGCGCGAGTCGTGCAAGTACGTCCTCATCTCGCTGGTCCGCCATCTGACCCGTCTCCGGGAGGCCAAGCTTTGACCGCGGAAGAGCCGATCCGTCTGTACGGCACGCACATCGCGGCCGACCCGACCGATCTGTACGAGGAGATCCGGCGCACCCACGGGCCCGTCGCGCCGATCCTGCTGGACGACGACGTGCCCGCCTGGTTCGTCATCGGGTACCGGGAGGCGCACCACATCACGAGCAACCCGCAGCTGTTCGCGCGGGACTCGCGCCGCTGGAACCAGTGGGAGAACGTCTCCGCGGAGTGGCCGCTCATGCCCTACGTGGGCTGGACTCCGTCGGTGATGTTCGCCGAGGGGACCGAGCACCAGCGGCGGGCGGGCGCGATCGGCGACGCGCTGGACATCTTCGACCGCACCGAGGTCGCCGCGATCTGCGAGCGGGCCGCCGACGTGCTCATCGACGAGTTCTCCGGCGACGGCTCGGCCGACCTCATCGCCCAGTTCTCCTCGCAGATCACGCTGCAGGTGCTGGCGAAGCTGTTCGGGCTGCCCGACCGGGACATCCCGATCCTCGTCCAGGACGTGGCGGAGTCCCTGGACGTCGACGAGAAGGCGGCGCTGGCGCACGGCCGCATCCAGGAGCGGATGACGCGCCTGGTGGCGGAGAAGCGCGCCGTTCCCGGGCCGGACGTGCCGTCGCGGCTGATCACGCACCGTGCCGAGCTGTCCGACGACGAGATCATCATCGATCTGCTCGTGGTGATGGCCGCCGCACAGGCGCCGGTCGGCAACTGGATCGGCAACGCGCTGCGGCTGATGCTCATCGACGACGAGTTCTCGGTGTCGCTGCAGGGCGGGCGGTCCAGCGTCTCGCACGCGCTGAACGAGGTGCTGTGGAAGGACACCCCGACGCAGAACTTCATCGGGCGTTTCGCGGTGCACGACTGCGAACTCGGCGGGCGCCGGATCAAGCGGGGCGACCTGCTCGTCATGGGCTACGCGGCGGCGAACCGGGACCCGCAGGTGACCCCGTCCTACCAGCATTCCGGGACTAACCGGGCGCACATGTCGTTCGGGCACGGGGAGCACGGCTGCCCCTACCCGGGTCCCGAGCTGGGCGAGGTGATCGCGAAGACGGCGATCGAGGTGCTGCTCGACCGGCTGCCCGATGTGGCGCTCGCGGTGGACGCGAAGGAGCTGCAGTGGCGGCCGTCGCTGTGGATGCGCGGCCTGTTCACCTTGCCCGTCTCCTTCACGCCCACCGCGCGGATGGACTTCTGAGCGTCAGGCGGGGGTGAACTCCACGCGGAGCGACGCCGGACCGCGCGTGAAGACGCCCTTCTCGACCGGGACGAAGCCTTCGGCGAGCCTCAGGTCGGGGAGGGCGTCGAGGAGCTGGTTGGTGGCGACCTCGACCTCGGTCTTGGCCAGGAGCGCGCCGACGCAGAAGTGCCGGCCGAGCGCGAACGCCAGGTGGTCGGCGGCGGCGGAGAAGGCGCTGGAGGTCTTGAGGTCGTCCCGGAAGATGTCGAAGGAGTCCGGGTTCTTGTAGCGCCCGGGGTCGCGGTTGGCGGCGCCGATCAGCGCGGTGACGGTCTTGCCGGCGGGGATGACGCCTCCGGCGATCTCGACGTCCTCGGCGGGCTGGCGCATGATCATGTGCACCGGGGGGTGCAGCCGCAGGGTCTCGGCGAACGCGGCGGAGATGAGGGTGCGGTCCTCCCGCACGGCGGCGAGCTGCTCGGGGTGCTGGAGCAGCAGCGCGAACATGCTGGCGACCGCCTTGTCGGTGGTCTCCCCGCCCGCGGCGAGCAGCAGCGAGCAGAAGGACTTGACGTCCTCGTCGCTCATCGTCTCGCCGTCGATCTCGGCGGTGACGAGCGTGGACAGCAGGTCGTCGCCGATCGCCGAGCGGCGGGCGTTCACGACCGGGAGCATGTACTCGGCGAACTCGGTTTTGGTCTGGAGGCCGCTCTCGGTCACCTTCTCGTCGCCGCTCAGGTTGCCCAGGAAGGCGATGATCGAGGTGTACCACTTCTGGAACTTGGGCTGGTCGGCCTTGTCGAGGCCGAGCATGTCGACGATGACGCCGACCGGGAACCGGGTCGCGAATTCGGCGACCAGATCCGCCGATCCGGCCGAACGGAATCCGGCGATGAGGTCAGCGGAGTTCCGCTCGATGATCGGCAGGAACTTCTCTTCGAGTTCGCTTCCCCTAAATGCGGGGGCGACGAGCGCACGGCGGACGGAGTGCTCACGCCCGCTCAGCTGCACAATGGTCTTTCCGTGGACCGGCTCCAACTGCCAGTCGTAGTTCGCGGTAGTGAAGACCGAGTCCTTGAAGACCCGCTCGACATCCGCGTATCGCGAGACCACGTAGGACTGCATGGCCTCGTGGTAGAAGAGGGGCGCCTGCTCACGGAAGACGGCGTACGCGCTGTACGGGTCCGCAGCGAATTCCGGCGACAGCATATCGGGAATTGTCCCGGTCACGATCAGGCCTCTCGTCGGGGAAGTTTCCGGTATTCACCCTAGGGAGCGAGCGGCACAAGATCCAGATCTGCTTGCGTGACGAGCCGTCACCCGAAGTGCGATTTCCCTATCGGGTGA
Organism: Actinocorallia aurea; assembly: GCF_054783995.1. Taxonomy (NCBI): domain Bacteria; kingdom Bacillati; phylum Actinomycetota; class Actinomycetes; order Streptosporangiales; family Thermomonosporaceae; genus Actinocorallia; species Actinocorallia aurea. Next base: position 184,529 of record NZ_BAAGPQ010000014.1, on the reverse strand, counting down.
CGGCTCATTGAGCACAGGACTCTGATTTGTCAGGGGGCCTGCGTGGCGACCGTCACACCGGCGTCCGCCGCGTCACCGGTCTGGTACACGTAGCTCGCCGCCGCGGAGTCGCCGAGCTGCGCCTTGAGGAACAGGGCGGCCCAACGCGCGGTGGTGGCGATGCTGGCGGCCTGCGAGATGGTCTGGGTCGAGACCTCGGCGTCCGCCCCGGGCGGGCTCTGCACGTCGGTGATGCCGTAGTGGTTGGCGCCGGCGATCCGGACGATCTGCTTCGGCCCGTGCTCCAGCTTGGTGTAGGTGGTCTCGGCGTCGGCCGGGAGCGCGGCGCCGTCGACCGTGCCCTGCAGGAGCTGGACGGGGATGCCGTTGTCGATGTCGGCGAAGGTGCCGAGGAGCGGCGACTTGTTGTTGGTGCCGTACAGCGCGGCGGCCTTCACCTCCGCCGGACGGTCGTAGCCGAGCGTGGTGCAGAACGGGATCCCGCACGTCTCGTCGGAGACGTTCAGCGCGGCGGCACCACCGAAGGAGTGGCCGAGCAGGACGAGCGTGTCGGTGTCGATCTTGCCGGCGAGCGGCGAGGAGGTGTTCGCGTCCTCGGCGTTCATCCAGTCGACGGCCTCGGCGGGCATCTTCTGCGACGGGTAGTAGTCGTTGTCGAAGAAGACCAGGCGCTTGTGGTTGGGCACCACGACGATGAAGCCGTAGGCGGCGATCGCCTGGGCGTACTGCGCGTAGTACATCCGGTGCACCTGCGCGCCCTGCATGAGCAGCGCGACGGGCAGGCGACCGGTCGCGCCGGCCGGGTAGTAGACGTCGGCGCCGTCGTTCTTGACCTGGCTGGAGTAGTGGGCGACGGCGGGGTCCGCGGACGCGGGTGCCTGGAAGGTGGACAGGAGCCCGGCCGCGAGTGCGGCGGCCACGGCAAAGCGGGGGGTACGTCCAAGACGCACGGGCTTCCTCCGAAGAGAGATTCCAGATGGAGAGTTTCCATTGCGGAACAGCGTTCCACACATGCAGACGAAGTTTCCCTGATGGATACGTGTGGGGTCAAGAGCCGAACACGCGGTGTACGGCGGGCGGCGGGCGGGCGGCGGGCGGGCCCGGCTCAATTCCCGATAGAATCGGCACGCGATTTTGTCGCCGGATGCGCAGGCCGCAAGGCGCCAATTGGCCCGGTTGCCAGGTGACTTAGGCCACTGTAGGTTCCTGAATTCATGGACCTCTCGCCGGCGCAGTTCAGCATCTGGGCGGCGCAGCAGCTCGCACCGGAACTCCCCCTGAAGATCGGCCTTTACGCCGACCTGGACGGTGCGTTCGACCCGGACACACTCTGCTCCGTCGCCGCTTCGATACTGAGCGAAATCGAGGCCCTGCATGTGCGGATCGAGACCGTCGAGGGGGTTCCGCGACAGGACGTCGGCCATTGTCTTGACAATTCAGTGACCCGTGTAAATTTCGCGGGGGATTCCGATCCCGAGGCCGCCGCCCAGGACTGGATGCGGGCCGATCTCCGCGCGCCGCTCCAGCTCGGCACCGACCCCCTCTTCCGGATGGCGCTGCTGACGCTCGGCCCGGGACGGGCGTACTTCTACGTCAGATCGCACCACATCGCCCTCGACGGGTACGGCGGCCAGATCATCATCCGGCAGGCCACCGAGGCGTACGCGGCGGTCCTGCGCGGCGAAGAGCCCGTCATCGACTTCGGGTCGCTCGCCGACGCGGTAGCCGGCGAGATCGCTTACGCCTCGTCCGACCGGCACGAACGCGACCGCGCCTACTGGTCGCAGAGGTTCGCCGAGCCCCCGGAGGTACGGAGCCCCTCCGGACGGCCCGACCCCGTGGCGCCGTCCATCGACTTCCACCGGGTCGGCGGCCTCGTCGAGGCCGACCTCGCCGGGCCTGCGCGCGCGCTGGGCACCAACGTCCCCGGGCTCGTCCTGGCCGCCGCCGCCGCTTTCACCGCGCGGGTCACGGGCACGCAGGACGTCAGCCTCGGCGTGCCCGTGGCGGCCCGGACCACACCCGTCGCACGGCGGACCCCGGCGATGATGTCCAACGTGCTGCCGCTGCGCACCCGGATCGACCCGGCCCTGACCACCCGGGAGTTCATCAGATCCGTCACCGCCGACGCGGGCGGGCTGCTGCGCCGCCAGCGGTACCGGTACGAGGAGCTGCGGCGCGACCTCGGCCTCGCCGCCGACCCCAGGCCGCTGTACGGGCCCGTCGTGAACATCCTGCGCCTCGACGAGCAGATCACCCTGCCCGGGACCCGGCTGGACCTGCGCGTCCTCTCCCTCGGCCCCACCCAGGACCTCGCCGTCAACGTCTACGACGGCTTCGAAGGGGCGCTGCGCGTCGACTTCGACGGCAACCCCGCCCTCTACACCCGTGACGAAGTCGCCGCCCTGCGCGACTTCTTCATGAGCGTCCTTGAGGCCCTCTCCTCGGCGGATCCCGAGACCCCGTACGGGCGGATCGCCCTAGGGCTGGAGCCTTCGGCGCTCGTCGGCCCCCCGGAGGCCGAGCCCCGTACGCTCGCCTCGTACGTCGCGGAGCAGGCGGCGCGGTACCCCGGCACCGTCGCCGTCGAGACCGACGACGCGCTGCTGACCTACGCCGAACTGGAGTCGGCGGCCGACCGGCTCGCCCGGCGCCTGCGCTCCGGCGGCGCGGGCCCCGGCGAACTCGTCGCGCTGGCGCTGCCGCGCTCGGCCGAGCTCATCACCGCGATGGTCGCCGTCGGCAAGACCGGCGCCGCGTACGTGCCCCTCGACCCGGCGTACCCGGCCGAGCGGCTGCGGTACATGCTCGACGACTGCCGTCCGCTGCTCGCCCTCGCCCGGCCCGAGGACGTCCCCGGCCTTCCCGAGCGGGAGTGGCTGTCGCCCGGCGACGTCTCTTCGGCCCCCGCCGAACCCATCGCCCATGCGGCCCTGCCGGACGAGACCGCTTACCTCATCTACACGTCGGGGTCCACCGGGCGGCCCAAGGGAGTCCTCGTCACGCACCGAGGACTGGCCTCGCTGGCCGTCCATCAGTTGGAGCTCTACGACACCGCTCCCGGGGACCGGGTCTTCTTCGGGTCGTCGCCGAGCTTCGACGCCTCGGTCCTGGAGATCCTCCTCGCCTTCGCCTCCGGCGCGACCCTCGTGCTGGCTCCCCCCGGTGTCAACGTCGGCGCGGAACTGCGCGACCGCCTCGCCAAGGTGACGCACGCGTTCCTCATCCCGTCCGTGCTGGCCTCCGTCCCGGAGGGTCCGCTCCCGGGGCTGCGCGCGCTCGCCGTCGGCGGCGAGGCGTGCCCGCCCGAGCTGATCGGCCGATGGGCGCCCGGACGGCGGATGCTCAACGCCTACGGCCCCACGGAGACCACGATCGTCGCCGCCATGGGGCCGCTGCCCGACGGGCCGGGCGCGCCGATCGGGCGGCCGGTCCGCGGGGCGCGCCACTACGTCCTGGACGCCGCGCTGCGACCCTCGCCCGTCGGGGTGCCGGGTGAGCTGTACGTGGCGGGCGCCGGGGTCGCCCGAGGCTATCTGGGACGCGCGGCGCTCACCGCCGAGCGGTTCGTCGCCGATCCGTTCACGCCCGGCGCGCGCATGTACCGCACCGGCGACCTCGCCGTCCGGCGGGCCGACGGGGTGCTGGACTACCTCGGCCGGGCCGACGCCCAGGTCAAGGTGCGCGGTTTCCGGATCGAGCTCGGCGAGATCGAGGCGGTCCTGCGGCGGCACCCCGCGGTCGCGCAGGGCCACGTGATCGTGCGCGAGGACGGCGGCGTCAAGCGGCTCGTCGCCTACGTCGTCCCGGCCGGGGAGGGCGACGCCGACTCCGCCGCCGCCGCGCTGCGCGGCTTCCTCGCCGCCGAGCTCCCCGAGCACATGGTGCCCGCGGCGTTCGTGCTCCTGGACGCGCTGCCGCTGACGCCCAGCGGCAAACTCGACGTCCGCGCCCTGCCCGCGCCGGCCTTCGCCGCGGCGGTCTCGCGCGCGCCGCGCACCGCGCGCGAGGAGATCCTCGCCGGCATCTTCGCCGAACTGCTCGGCCTGCCCGAGGTGGGCGCCGACGACGACTTCTTCGCCCTCGGCGGCGACTCCCTCATCGCGGCCCGGCTCGTCGGCCGGGCCCGTGCTGCCCTTCACGTCGAGCTGTCCGTGCGCGACCTGTTCGAGCACCCGACGGTGGCGGGCCTCGCCGCGGCGGCCTCCCGCGAAGCCGAACTGCCCCCGCTGCGCCGGGTCGAGCACCCCGACCTGTCGCCGCTGTCGTACGCCCAGCGCAGGCTGTGGTTCCTCAACCGGCTCGAAGGCCCCGCGGCCACCTACAACATGCCCATCCCGCTGCGCCTTTCCGGCCCGCTGGACACCGCCGCCCTGTACACCGCCCTCCTGGACGTCGTCGGGCGGCACGAGACGCTGCGCACGACCTTCCCCGAGGCGGACGGCGAGCCTTGGCAGCGCGTCCACCCGTGGGAGGCGGGCGGCGAAGGAGACCCGGCGTTCGGCGACCTGTTCCGGATCGTCGAGGCACCCGCGGAAGGGCTCGGGGAGGCCCTGCGGGCGGAGGCCGTGCGGGGGTTCGACCTTGAGTCTTCGGCCCCCTTGCGCGCCTCGGTCTTCCGCGTCTCGCCCACCGAGCATGTCCTTCTCCTCGTCCTGCACCACATCGCAGGCGACGGCTGGTCGATGGCCCCCCTGGCGGCCGACGTCATCGCCGCCTACACCGCGCGTGCCGCCGGAACGGCCCCGGGCTGGGACGAGCCGTCCGTCCGGTACCGGGACTACGCCGTCTGGCAGCAGGCCGCCTTCGGCTCCGAGGAGGACCCCGAAAGCCCGCTCGCACGTCAGGAGGCCTACTGGCGGCGCGCCTTGGCGGGGCTCCCCGACACGCTTCCCCTACCGCTCGACCATGCCCGCCCGTCCGTCGCCTCGTACGCCGGGGGCACCCACCGGTTCACCGTCGACGCGGGCCTCCACTCAGCGCTCCAGGCGCTCGCCCGGGAGTCGCAGGCGAGCCTGTTCATGGTCGTGCAGGCCGCGCTCTCCGCTCTGCTCACCCGCCTGGGCGCGGGCACCGACATCCCCTTGGGCTCGCCGATCGCCGGGCGCTCCGACGCCGCGCTCGACGACGTCGTCGGCGTGTTCGTCAACACGCTCGTCCTGCGCACCGACACGTCCGGAGACCCGGCGTTCCGGGAACTGCTCGCCCGCGTCCGCGAGACCGACCTCGCCGCCTACGCCCACCAGGACCTGCCCTTCGAGCGGCTCGTCGAGTCCCTCGCGCCCGCGCGTTCCCTCTCCCGCCACCCGCTGTTCCAGGTGATGCTCACCCTCCAGAACAACCCGCCGGCCGGTGTCGAGGTCGACGGCCTCGCCGTCGCGGTGGAGCCGGTCGACGCCGGAGTCGCCAAGTTCGACCTGGAGATCCAGTTCGAGCCGGGCGAGGACGGGACCCTGCTCGGCTCGATCGAGTACGCCACTGACCTGTTCAGCGCCTCCACGGCGGCACGGCTCGGCGACTGGCTGCACGCCGTGCTCGCCGCCGTCGCCGCCGATCCGTCCGTGCGCGTCGAGGACCTCGACCTGCCCGGCGCGGCCGATGCCCGCGACGCGGTCCGGCGGCGGGTCGCCCGGCAGGCCGACCCGCGGCTCGTCGCGTACGTGGTGCCCGCGCCCGGGGCCGTCGTCGACCCCGCCGAACTGCTGGCGTTCGTGCGCGAGCACCTGCCGGAATCGATGGTCCCCTCGGCCCTGACCGTCCTCGACGCGCTGCCGCTGACCGCGAACGGCAAGGTCGACGTCAAGAACCTGCCGAAACCCGACCCCTCGGCCCTGGCCACCGCGGTGTACCGCGCGCCGCGCACCGAACCCGAGCGGATCCTCGCCGAGATCTTCACCGAACTGCTCGGCGCCGACCGCGTCGGCGTCGACGACGACTTCTTCGCGCTCGGCGGCAACTCGCTGCTCGCCATGCGGGTCACCGCCCGGGCGCGGACCGCCCTCGCGGTCGAACTGCCCGTCCGCGCGCTGTTCGAGACCCCGACCATCGCCGGGCTCGCCGGACTGCTCGCCGACGCGGTGCCCGCCCGGCCTCCGCTGCTCCCCGCGGAGCGGCCCTCTCCGATCCCGCTGTCGTACGCGCAAGCGCGCTTGTGGTTCATCAACCGGTTCGAAGGGCCGTCGGCCACCTACAACCTGCCGATCGCGCTGCGCCTCACCGGAGAGCTCGCCTCCGAGGCGCTGCGCAAGGCGCTCGGCGACGTCGTCGCCCGCCACGAGTCGCTGCGCACCGTCTTCCCCGACACCGCGGGCGTGCCGCGCCAGCAGATCCTCGACCCGCGCACCGCGGTGCCCGCCCTCGCCGTCGCCGACGCCACCGAGGCCTCGCTGCCCGCGCTGCTCGCCGAGGCCGCCGGACGCGGGTTCGACATCGCCGCCGAACCTCCGCTGCGCGCCCACCTGTTCCGGATCTCCCCGACCGAACACGTCGCGCTGCTGGTCCTGCACCACATCGCGGGCGACGGCTGGTCCCTCGCGCCGCTGGCCCGCGACGTCATCGCCGCCTACGCGGCCCGGGCCGGGGGCGCGGCGCCCGGGTGGAAGCCGCTGCCCGTCCAGTACGCCGACTACACGCTGTGGCAGCAGGAACTGTTCGGTGCCGAGGACGACCCCGCCGGCCTGGCCACAAGGCAGCTCGCCTATTGGACCGAGGCCTTGGCCGGGCTTCCTGAGGAGCTGCCCCTTCCCGCCGACAGGCCGCGCCCGGAGCAGGCGTCCTATCGGGGCGGCACCCTGCGGTTCGCCCTTCCGGCACGCCTGCACGCCGCGCTCTCGCGCTTCGCCCGGGAGACGCGCACCTCGGAGTTCATGGTGGCGCGCGCCGCTTTCGCCGCGCTGCTGTCGCGGCTGAGCGGAGCCACCGACATCCCCGTCGGCTCCCCCGTGGCGGGCCGCACCGACGCCGCCCTCGACGACCTGATCGGCATGTTCGTCAACATGCTGGTGCTGCGCACGGACACGTCCGGCGACCCGACGTTCCGGGAGCTCCTCGCCCGCGTCCGCGAGACCGACCTCGCCGCCTACGCCCACCAGGACCTGCCCTTCGAGCGGATCGTCGAGGCGCTCAACCCGCCCCGGCACCTCGGCCGCCACCCGCTCTTCCAGCACGGCCTCACCTTCCAGAACAACCCCGAGGCGCGCCTCGACCTCGACGGGTTCAGCGCGCGGGTCGAGCCGCTGCACGCCGCCGTCGCCCGCTTCGACCTGCTGCTGGTCCTCAGCGAGACCTTCGCCCCCGACGGGGAGCCCGGCGAACTGTCCTGCGAGCTCGAATACGCGCTGGACCTCTACGACCCGGCCACCGCGCGCGCCTTCGCCGCGCGCTTCGCCCTTCTCCTCGAAGCCCTTCTGGACGCGCCGGACGCGCCCATCGCCTCCCACTCCCTGCTCACGCGGCGGGAAGAGGACGTCATCCTGAACTTCTGGGCGCGGGGCGACCTGGAGGAGACGCCGCCTCCGGTGCCGTTCCCCGGCGAGGAAGGCGCCGCCCTCGCCGTCCCGGCCGACCGTGCCGCACGAGGCCCCGGGCTCTGGTCCGGGCCGACGTTCCCGCCGGCGGGCTCCCGGTCGATCGTCGAGGTGTTCGAGGGCTGGGCGGCGCAGACCCCCGAAGCCGTCGCGGTGTCCTACGAGGACGAACACGTCTCCTACGGCGAGCTGAACCGGCGCGCGAACCGGCTGGCGCGGCTGCTCGTCGAGCGCGGTGCCGGGCCCGAACGGTTCGTCGCGGTCTCGCTGCCCAGGTCCGCCGACCTGGTGGCCGCGGTCCTCGGCGTGCTCAAGTCCGGCGCCGCCTACGTGCCGATCGACCCCGACTACCCGGCCGAGCGGATCGCCTACACCGTCGCCGACAGCGCGCCCGTGCTCACCGTCGACCAGTCCGTCCTGGCCGACGCCGAAGGGTTCCCGGACACCGACCCGGGCATCGCCGTCGATCCCCGGTACCCCGCGTACGTGATCTACACCTCGGGTTCGACCGGGCTGCCGAAGGGCGTGGTCGTCCCGCACGGCAACGTGCTGCGGCTCATGTCCGAGACCGAGCAGTGGTTCTCGTTCGGCCCCGACGACGTCTGGACGCTGTTCCACTCGACGGCGTTCGACTTCTCCGTCTGGGAGCTGTGGGGAGCGCTGCTGTACGGTGGCCGCCTCGTCGTCGTGCCTTACGCGGTCTCCCGGAGCCCCGAGGAGTTCCTCGGCCTTCTGGACCGCGAGCGCGTCACCGTCCTCAACCAGACGCCTTCGGCGTTCTACCAGCTCATGGCCTCCGACGACGGCCGTCCGCTCCCCCTGCGGTACGTCGTCTTCGGCGGGGAGGCGCTGGAGCTCAAGCGCCTCGCGGATTGGTACGCCCATGGCCGGGACGCCCTACTGGTCAACATGTACGGCATCACCGAGACGACCGTGCACGTCTCCTACGCCGCCCTCGACCCGCTCACCTGCGCGACCGCGCCCGGCTCCGTCATCGGCGTCGGCATTCCCGACCTGCGCACCTACGTGCTCGACGCGCGGCTGCGCCCCGTGCCGCCCGGGGTCGTCGGCGAGCTGTACGTCGCGGGGCCCGGCCTGGCCCGCGGGTACCTGAACCGGCCCGCGCTGAGCGCTGAGCGGTTCGTCGCCGACCCGTACGGGCCGCCCGGCGGCCGGATGTACCGGTCCGGCGACCTCGCCCGGCACCTGCCCGACGGCTCCCTCGACTACCTGGGCCGCGCCGACCACCAGGTGAAGATCCGCGGCTTCCGCATCGAACTCGGCGAGATCGAAGCCGCCCTCACCGCCCTTCCCGAGGTCGCCGACGCGGCAGTGGTGGCACGGGACAGCAGGCTCGTCGCCTATCCCGTCCCGGCCGATCCCGAAGGCGAGCCGCTGGACGCCGCCCGGTTGCGGGCCGCCTTGGGCGAGACCCTGCCTTCGCACATGGTCCCCGCACTGTTCCACGTCCTCGAAAGGCTGCCACTCACCTCCAACGGCAAACTCGACCGCGCAGCGCTCCCGGAGCCTTCGGCCCCCGAACGCGTCGCAGGACGGACCCCGCAGGGCGAGGCGGAGGAGACGATGGCCGCGCTGTTCGCCGAAGTGCTCGGCGTGTCCGGGGTCGGCGCGGACGACGCGTTCTTCGATCTCGGCGGCGACTCGATCGTCGCGATCCAGCTCGTCGCGCGGGCCCGCCAGGCCGGACTCGTCGTCACCGCCCGCGAGGTCTTCCAGCTCCGCACCGTCGCCGCGCTCGCCGCCGCGGCCCGTCCCGCGGGGGCCGGCGACGCGGTCGAGCCGGAGGAGCCCGGCGCGGGGCTCGGCGCCGTCCCGCCCACCCCGATCACCGCGTGGCTGCTGGAGCGCGGAGGCGACATCACCTCCTTCCAGCAGTCCGTGCTGCTCAGGGTGCCTCCCGGCCTCGACGAGGCAAGACTGGTCCACGCCCTGCGCGCTGTCCTCGACCACCACGACATGCTGCGCGCGCGCCTGGAGGACGGCCGCCTCGTCGTCGCCCCGCCGGGCGCCGTGGACGCCGCCCCCCTCGTCCGCCGCGTCGCCGGGCTCGGCGCCCTGGAGGCCGAGGCCCTCGCGGCGGCGTCCCGCCTCGACCCGGAGCGGGGAGTCCTCGTCCAGGCCGTCTGGTTCGACGCGGGGGACGCGCAGGGCAGGCTCCTGGTGATGGGACACCACCTGGCCGTCGACGGCGTCTCCTGGCGCGTCCTGCTGCCCGACCTGGTCACCGCGCTGGTCTCCGACGCGCCCCTCGCCCCGGTGCCGACCTCGTTCCGACGCTGGGCGGGCAAGCTCACCGCGGAGGCCGCGGAACCGGTCCGGACCGCAGAACTCGACACCTGGCTCGACCTCGTCGAAGGGCCCAACCCCCGCCTCGGCGCCCGCGCGCTCGACCCCGTCAAGGACACCGCCGCGTCCACGCTGCGGCACACGGTCGAGATCGGCGCCGACACCACGGGGCCGCTGCTCGCGGAGGTCACGACGGCCTTCCACGCGGGGCCCGACGACGTCCTGCTCACCGGGCTGTCCCTCGCCGTCGGCCACTGGCGCAGGACGCGCGGGGGCAGGGGCACCGGAGTCCTGCTCGACCTGGAGGGCCACGGCCGCGAGGAGATCCTCCCCGGCGTCGACCTCTCCCGGACGGTCGGGTGGTTCACCAGCCTGTACCCCGTGCGCCTCGACCCGGGCGCGGCCGACTGGCAGGACGTCGCGACGGGCGGGGCCGCCGCCGGGCGCGCGCTCAAGGCCGTCAAGGAGCAGCTGCGCAAGGTCCCCGACAACGGCATCGGCTTCGGTCTGCTCAGGTACCTCAACGAAGAGACCGCCGAGGAGCTGCGCGACCTGCCCCGGCCGCAGATCGTGTTCAACTACCTCGGCCGCGTCGCGTCGTCGGAGGACGACTGGAGCCCCGCGCCGGAGGAGCTGCCGCCCGGGGAGGACCCCGGGATGGCCGTGGCGCACGTCCTGGAGATCAACGCGGTGACGGAGGACCGCCCGAACGGGCCCGTGCTCCGCGTCACGCTGACGTGGCCGCAGGACGTCTTGGCCGCCTCCGATGTCCGCGCCCTCGCCGACGACCTCTCGACGGCCCTGCACGGGCTGGTGGAGCACGTCCGCAAGGGCGACGCCGGAGGGTTCACCGCTTCGGACCTCCTCGTGGACCTCGACCAGAGGGAGATCGACGCCCTTCAGTCGGCCTGGCGCAATAGGTAGAACGTGTTCTAGATTTCCGGGTGTGAGCTACGTACTGGTGGACAGGCCCCGCAAGGGGATCGCGCGGATCACGCTCAACCGCCCCGAGCGCATGAACGCGATGGCCTTCGACGTCATGGTCCCGCTACGGGACGAGATCGAGAGGGCGTCCGCCGACAACGACGTCCGGGCGATCGTGCTGACCGGGGCGGGCGAGGGCTTCTGCTCCGGCGCCGACCTCACCGACGCCGGCGTGCCCCCGGGCATCGACGGGCTCACCCTGCCCTCGATCGCGCGGCGCGCGATGGAGGTGCTCGACCGGGTGGTCCTCGCCCTGCGCCAGGCGCACCAGCCCGTCATCGCCGCGGTGAACGGGCCCGCCATCGGCGGTGGCTTCTGCCTGGCGATGGCGGCGGACGTGCGGCTCGCCGCCGACAGCGCGGTCTTCCGCGCGGCCGGCATCACCAACGGCCTCACCGCCGCCGAACTCGGCCTGTCCTACCTGCTGCCCCGGGCCGTCGGATCCTCCCGGGCCTTCGAGATCATGCTGTCCGGGCGCGACGTCGAGGCGGACGAGGCCGAAAGGATCGGACTCGTCTCCCGGACCGTCCCGGGGGACGACCTCCTCACCGCCGCCGAGGACCTCGCCGAACGGATGGCGTCCTACAGCCGGGTCGGCACCGAGATGACCAAGCGCCTGCTCTGGTCCTCGCTGGACGCCGCGAGCCTCCAGTCCCACATGGAGCAGGAGACCTACGCCCAGCTCCTCGTCCGCCTCACCACCCGCAACTTCGACGAGGCGGTCCGCGCCCGTCGCGAGTCCCGCCCGCCCGTCTTCGACGACTAGGGCCCCGCCCTTATCGATTCGCGCACCTCCCCACCTCCTGGTAATGTTCTCCACGTCGAGCGGGACACCGCGAGACGACCCGCGCCGCTAGCTCAGTTGGTTAGAGCAGCTGACTCTTAATCAGCGGGTCCGGGGTTCGAGTCCCTGGCGGCGCACCACCGAAGAGCCCGTTCCTCCCCGGAACGGGCTCTTCGCTTTTCCCGTCCTTTGCCATCTGGTGGGTTGTCCACAGGGCTGGAAGGCTTCCGGCGGGCCGCGGTGGCAGACTCGTGATCAGGGCGGATCTCGGGGTCCGCCGCGGACGTCGCGGGGCGGGAGGCAGGGCGATGAGCGGGCGCAAGCTGCGGAAGCTGGGGTTCTTGACGATCGGGCTGTTCGACGGGAGCGATCCCGCGCGGGGGCACGAGACGACACTGGAGATCATCGAGCTGGGCGAACGGCTCGGGTTCGACACCGCGTGGGTGCGGCACCGGCACCTGCAGTACGGGATCTCCTCGCCGGTGGCGGTGCTCGCGGCGGCGTCCCAGCGGACCAGCCGGATCGAACTCGGCACCGCGGTGATCCCCCTCGGCTGGGAGAACCCGCTGCGGCTCGCCGAGGACCTCGCGACCGTCGACGTGCTGTCCGGGGGACGGCTGAACCCCGGCGTCAGCGTCGGGCCGCCGATGCGGTGGGACTCCGTCAAGGAAGCGCTCTACCCGGACACCGCGGAGGCCGAGGACTTCGGGTACGGCCGGGTGAGCCGCCTGCTCGACCTCGTCCGCGGGGAGCGCCCGCTGGGGACCGCCGGGACCGTGGGCTTCGAGGTCTTCGCCGACCGCGTCCAGCCGCACTCCCCCGGCCTGGCCTCCCGCCTCTGGTACGGCGGCGGCAGCCTGCGCTCGGCCCGCTGGGCGGGCGAGAACCGCATGAACCTCCTCACGAGCAGTGTCGTGCGGGCCGAGGAGTCCGAGGACTTCCAGGAGATCCAGCTCTCCCACATCCGCGCCTTCCGCGCCGCGCACCCGGCCGGGGAGTCCGCGCGGGTCTCCCAGGGCCTCGTGGTGATCCCCACCGACTCCGCGACACCGGAGCAGCGCGCCAAGTACGCCGCCTACGCCGAGGCCCGCACCCCCCGCACCCGCGCACCCCAAGGCCCGGCCCGGATGATGTTCGCCCCCGACCTCGTGGGTTCCTCCACCGAGATCGCCGACCGCCTCGCCGCCGACCCCGCCTTCGCCGAGGTGGAGGAGGTCGCCTTCGCCCTCCCCTTCACCTTCGCCCACGAGGACTACGTCCAGATCCTCACCGACACCGCCGAACGCCTGGCCCCAGCCCTCGGCTGGTCCCCACAGCCCTGACGGCGCGCGCCCGGTCGGCCGGGCGCGGGTCAGGACGCCGGGATGGCGAGGGTCGCCCAGACCCATTTTCCGCCGCCGGGGTCTTCGCGGGTGCCGCAGGCGGTGCTGAGGGCTTGGACCAGGGGGAGGCCCCAGCCGCCGCCGTGGTCCCAGTGGGCCTCGTCGGCGACGGCGTCGAGTGCGTCCAGGGTGAGCGGGGCGCGGTCGCGGCGGCGCGGCCGGCCCGCGCCGCCGTCCCAGACCTCGACGAGGAGGGATCCCGGTTCCCGGACGAGGCGGACCACGATCGCCTTGAAGGGGGTCTCGGCGCAGGCATTGGTCACGAATTCCGTGACCACGAGCAGCACATCACCGCGGATGTCGAGAATGTCCCATTTGATGAGGCGCTGTTCGACGAGAGTGCGGGCCAGGCCGCTCGCGGCGGGCGACGCGGGCAGCTCCATGCGCAGCTCAGAGGAGGTGGCGTGAATCATCGGGCCCCTTCGGGTGACTTTTCCACCGGCGGTGGATTTCTCGGCCTGAACACCCTCGACAATGGCGGCAAAGGATTATGTTGAAGCCGGACAAGCGCCGATTCGAAACAGCGGAGGTGCCGTGCCCGTCGTCCGAGCGCCCCTCGACCCCGAGGACTCCCTGTGGTCCTGGCTCGCCTACGAACTGCGCGCCCAGCGGGAGCGCCACGGCCTCAGCCTCACCCAGGTCGGCCGGCTCATCCACGCCGCCCGCAGCACCGTCTGCAACATCGAGGCGGGCCGCGCCCGCATCAACGAGGACCAGGTCAAGATCCTCGACGCCCGCTACGGCACCGGCCGCACCCTGGAACTGGTGCTCTACTTCGCCCGCCTCGGCCACGACCCCGACTGGTTCCGCCAGTACACCCAGTACGAAGTCGAGTCCCGCATCGTCCGCGTCTACGCCGGGCAAGGCATCCCGATGCCGTTGCAGACCGACCTCTACACCAGGAGCCTGGTCGCGGAGCACAGCCTGGGCGACCGCGAGATCGAACTGAAGTCCCGAATCCTGCGCAGGGACCTCATCCTCGAACGTGCCGACCCGCCCTATGTTTGGGCTCTCCTGGACGAAGCCGCACTCGAACTGGAGGTAGGGGGCGTCAGCACCCTGATCACCCAGCTCGAATACCTGCTGTGCCTCGCCGAAAGGGCCAACGTCTGCACCCGCGTCATCCCCAAATCAGCGGGTGCGCACCTGGGCACCGACGGCGCTTTCCGGATCATCAGCATGGAAGGCCGAGACATCGCCTATGCAGGTGCCTACCGTGGAGGACGCCTCATCGAGAGCCCTGCCGAAGTCCGGGAGGTTGTCATAGATTACGAGCGGATCAGCCAAAAGGCGCTGTCCGAACGTGACACCTGCGCCCTCATCGAGCGGAAGCTGGAGTGGTACCGATGCGTACAGAGTGGCGGAAAAGCTCCTATAGCGGAATGGTGAACGACAACGCCTGCGTCGAACTCGCCCGGCTCCCGGACTCCATCGGCGTCCGGGACTCCAAGCACCCGTCGTCAGGCCATCTGGCCCTCGGGAAGCGCGCCTTCAAAGGGCTCCTTCGCGAGGTCAAGCGCCGGGCCTGACCGGTGTGCCGAGAGGGGCCTCGACCGCGACACGGCAAGGCCCCTCCCGATACGAAACAGCACGGTCGGCGCGCTTCTTGTGCACCTCCCCGGCTCACTGGTAAACGCCTCTGGGCCGGCGGCGGGCGTCAGGACTGGCGGCGCATGGCGCGGATGCCCACGGCGAGGCCCAAAGCGGCCAGGGCGAGGGCCCCGGTGAAGCCGTAGAGGGCGGTGTCCGTGAGGACGTCGCCCGCCAGGAGCGCCCGTTCGGCCGAGACGATGTGGCTGATGGGGTTGACGGAGGCGGCGGCGCGCATCCAGGCGGGGCCGTCGTCCAGCGGGAGGAGCATCCCCGAAAGGATCATCAGGGGGAAGATGAGGGACTGCTGGACGGCCCAGAACATCCAGTCCTTCTTGCGGCTGGCCAGGGCGAGGGTGTAGCTGAGGGCGCCGAGGCCGACGCCGAACAGGGCGAGCAGGACGAACCCCGCGAGCAGCCCGAACGGGTCGGCGCGGTACCCGAACGGCAGGGTGACGGCGACGATCAGGGCCGACTGGGCGATGATCGGGGCGATCTCCTTCAGGGCGCGGCCCACCAGGAGCGCCGACCGGGAGACCGGGGCCACCAGGGTGCGCTCGTGCGCCCCCGTCTGCGCCTCGAACAGCAGGTTCGCGCCGGTGGAGCCCGCACCGAACAGCACGGTCATCACCATGATGCCGGGCACGAACCAGACGAGGGTGTCGGCGGCCGGACCGCCCGAGGTCCCGATGAGGAGCGGGCCGAACAGGCCCAGGAAGACCAGCGGCTGGAGCAGGCTGAAGATCAGCGAGAACGGGTCGCGCAGCACGGGGCGCATCTCCCGCACGAACACGTTCCAGGTGTCGGCGAGGGGCCGTTCCCGCAGGACCGCGGTGGAGGCGACGGACATGGTTCTCCTTCAGGACCGGACGCGCCGGAGCGGCGCGGGAACGGGGGACGGGGAGGCGCGGAGCACGGGCTCGGTCATGAGGCGGGGACGGGCTCGGAACGGGCCTCCTCCGACGGCGCGGAGGTGTCTCCGGTATCGCGGAGGGTGCGGCCGGTGAGGGCGAGGAAGACGTCGTCGAGGGTCGGCTCCCGCAGCGACGCCCGGTGCGGCGGCGCGCCCGCCGCGTCGAGGGCGCGGATCAGCTCCGGGACGAGCGCCGGACCGGAGTCGACGGTGACGCGGAGGGTCCGCGCGTCCAGCCGTTCGGGGGCCCGGCCGGTGCGTCCCGCGACGACGGCGACGGCCGGCTCGGTCTCGGCGGGGTCGGCGAAGCCGAGGGTGAGGGTGTCGCCGGCGAGGTCGGCTTTGAGGCGGTCGGCGGTGTCGTCGGCGATGACCCTGCCGTGGTCCATCACCAGGACGCGTTCGGCGTACTGGTCGGCCTCCTCCAGGTAGTGGGTGGTGAGGAAGACCGTGGTCCCGTGGGTGCGGCGCAGGTCGAGGATGTGCGCCCAGAGGTTGGCGCGGCTCTGCGGGTCGAGGCCGGTCGACGGCTCGTCCAGGAAGAGGACGCGCGGCCGGTGGATGAGGCCGAGGGCGATGTCGAGGCGGCGTTTCTGGCCGCCGCTCAGCCCCGACACGGTCCTTCCGACCAGGGCGCCGAGGTCGAGCGAGTCGATCAGCTCGTCGGCGCGGCGGACCGCCTCCTTGCGGCCGAGGCCGTAGAACGCGCCCTGGCTGAGCAGCTCGTCGCGGACCCGCTGGTTGTGGCCCGCGCTGTCGCCCTGCCCTACGTAGCCGATCGCGCGGCGCACCGCGGCGCGCTCGGCGGCGACGTCGTGCCCGGCGACCCTGGCGGTGCCGGACGTGGCGGGCAGCAGCGTGGTCAACATCTTGATCGTGGTGGATTTGCCCGCCCCGTTGGGGCCGAGGAACGCCAGCAGCTCCCCTTCGGCGACGTCGAGGTCGAGCCCGGCGACTGCGGTGACGGGGGCGCGCGCCACCGTGAAGGTCTTGGCCAGCCCCCGCGCCGTGATGATCGGTGTGTCCATGCGGCCAAGGTAGGAAGAAACGCGGACGCTTCATGTCCGCGTCTCCGCCTAATCTCGGCGGCATGGGCGAGAGCACCGCAAGGACACTGAGCCTCCTCACTTTGCTGCAGGCGCACCGCTGGTGGCCGGGTGAGGAGCTCGCCGATCGGCTGGGGATCACCACCCGGTCGGTGCGCCGCCGCGTCGACGCGCTGCGCGAACTGGGCTACGAGATCGAGTCGACCCCGGGCGTCGGCGGCGGCTACCGGCTCGCCGCGGGCACCCGGATGCCGCCGCTGCTGCTCACCGACGGCGAGGCGGTGACGGTCGCCGTCGGCCTGCGGATCGCCGCGGCGACGGGGATCGCCGACGGGGAGAGCACCGCGCTGAGCGCGCTGGCGAAGTTCGAGCAGGTGTTGCCGCCCGCGCTGCGCGAGCGGGTGAACGCGCTCGGCCGGTCGATCGAGCCGCGCGCCCCGCGAAGCGGTCCGGTGCCGTCGGAGCTGCTCGGCGCGCTCGCGCTGGCCTGCCGAGACCACGAGCGCGTGCGGTTCGCCTACACGGCGGCGAACGGCGCCGAGACCCGCCGGCACGTCGAGCCGCACTCGCTGGTGTCGGGCGACCGCAAATGGTTCCTCATCGCTTGGGACCTGCGCCGCGAGGCCTGGCGCACCTTCCGGGTCGACCGGGTCTCGGAGCTGCTGGCCACGGGGGTGCGGGCGGAGCCGCGGGAGCTGTCGGAGGAGGCCGCCGCCGAGTTCGTGCTCGCCGCCTCCGACCGGAAGGTCACGCACACCGCGAGCGCGATCCTCGACCTGCCGCTCGACGAGGCCCGCGCCTACTTCGGCCCCTGGGCGCAGCACGCCGAGGCGGTGGACGGCGCGCGCACGTCCTGGCCGTTCGGAGGCGACGGCCACCCCGAGATGACGACGTCACTCGTCTGGATCCCCGAGGGCGTCTCCTACGAGGTCAAGGCCGACCGCGCCTATCTGGAGTTCCTCCGCGAGCACGCCGCCCGCATGCTCGCCGCCGCCGAAGCCTCCCTGGCCCGCCTGGACCTTTCCGAACGCTGACGGCTCCGGGCCGCCGCGGCCCGGAGCGCGTGCCCGCCCCGGGGCGGGGCGGGCACGCGGGGGCGGGTCAGTCGGGCGGGGTCCAGGCCGAGCGGATGAGGGAGCGTTCTGCTTCGTGGAGGTGGAGGGCGGAGGCGAGCCATGCTTCGGCGAAGGGGGCCGGGTCGGGGTCGGTGAGGCGGCCGAAGGGGTCGCGGGGCCGGCGGTCGGCTTCGGCGGTGAGCGCCGCGGCCAGGGCCGCGGCGTTGGGGAAGCCCGTATGGCGCAGGCGGACGGGGTCGGCGTCTCCGCGCAGGGACTGCGCGGTCGCCCTGCGCCCGCCGGAGACGGCGAGTTCCACGAGACGGCGTATGCGCCACAGAGGCGAGTCGGCCAAGGGGTCCGCGGCCGCGAAGCCGTAGGGCGGCTCGGACAGCTCGTCCGGGAAGTGCACGCCCTGGAGCATGTCGTAGCCGAGGTCGGCGTGGCCGCCCCACTCCTTCGGCAGCCGCAGCGTCGCCTCGCCGGACGGCGCGGGGGCCACCGCGAGGGGGACGAGGGCCGCGGCGCGGCCCGGCTCGATCCGCGCGACGACGCGCAGCCGCAGGCCGGGACGGGCGCCGATCCTGCGCAGGTTCTCCAGATGGCCGAGGTCGGGGTGGCGCAGCGCGGGCAGGAGCCGCACGACGGTCCCCGGGGTCCCGTCCGGCAGTTCCTCCCGGGCGAGGATGTGGTCGCCCTGCGGGCCGAGGATCACCACGTCGCAGCCGAGGGGGGTCCGGGCGCGCCGTTCGGCGTCCTCGGGATCGGCGGCGGCGCCGGACCCGCCGAGCCGCTCGGCGACGAGTTCGGCCAGCGGCCTGCCGAACAGGCCGGGCGCCGCCCAGCCGTCGCCCTGCACCTCGGTGGCCCGCACGCCCTTGCCGGTGCCGAGGCGGCCGTCGTGCGAGACCGTCGCGCCGGTGACGAGGACGCCGGTGCGGGCGAGCATGGCGTGGTCGAGGACCCCGCCCGCGAGCCCGACCGCCGCTCTGCCCGCGCCGCGCGCGCGGGCCGCGCCGCCGGGGCGCACGTCGCCGAGGTCGTACCAGGCGCCGTCCGGTCCGATGAGGTGGGTGACGACGCCGCCGTAGCCGGTCGCGCTGATCACCGGCTCGCGGAAGACGCCGTGCAGCCGCAGGCTCCCGCCTGGCTTGTAGGCCCGGCGTGCGGTGCCGACGAGCGCCGGGTCGGGGTGCGCGGCGGCGAGGAGGCGGCTGGTCAGCAGCAGTTCGCGCAGCGCCGTGGTGAGGTCGCCGAGCCGGTGCCCGTCGTAGCGGGCGCGGGCCGAGCGCAGCCCGCGCACGACGCGCAGCGCGGCGGCCTCCGCCCGGTGCAGCCCGGCGACGCGGGCGGTGTGCGCGGCGCGCAGCAACTCGGCCTGCTGGACGGCGCCGGCGGCGGGCACCCCCGCGGCGAGGATCGCCGACGCGGCCCGGTAGAGGTCCTGCGCGGCGCGGACCTGCTTCGGAGACGGCGGCGCGGGCGCGGTGCCGGCCTCCGCCGGAGTTCCCGAGCCGTCTTCGGCCGCTTCCTTGCCGGCGGTGTCCTGCGCCCCGTCCGGAGCCGTCGCCTCCGCGGCCTCACCGACCGGGCAGAGGCTGAGGACGGCGGCACGGTGCAGGCAGCGGGGAGCCAGCAGGCAGGAGCACGCCGCGGAGGCCGCGTCCCCGATGACGCCGGACGGGCCCGGCGCAAGGGTGACGACCGTGTCCTCACCGCAGACGATCCGTATGGCGCCGTCTTCGTCGGACGTCCTGGGCGCTTCCCCGTACTGCGCCACGGCCGCGTCGAGTTTCTTGCGCAGCCGCGTCGTCAGCGCCTCGACGGCTTCGGCGACGACGCCGGGGGCTGCGGGCGGAAGCGGGATCTCGGTCATCGGGTCTCTCCGCGAAGGCGTTCGCCGACCCAGCGGGCCAGCGCGAGGGGGCTGAGGGCGGCCACGGGCATCCCCGCCGCGGCGAGCTGCCGGGCGACGGGCAGGGAGTAGCGCGGTTTGCCGTGGTCGTCGAGGGCGGCGCAGCCGAGCAGGTGCACGCCCGCCGACGTCAGCGCGCGCACCTCGCCGAGGAGGTGGCCGAGCGGACCGCCTTCCTCGAAGTCGCTGACGGTGACGACCAGGGTCCGGCTCGGCACGGTGACGAGGCTCCGGGCGTGCGCGAGGCCCTTGGCGATGCTGGTGCCGCCGCCGACCCTCACCTCCAGCAGCAGCGACAGCGGGTCCTCGACCTTGTCGGTGAGGTCGATGACGCTCGTGGAGAACGCCAGGAAGTGCGTCGAAAGGGTCTTGACCCCGCCCAGCACCGCGGCGGTGAGGGCCGACCAGATGACCGACGCCTCCATCGACCCCGACACGTCGACGACGAGGATGAGCCGCCAGTCGGAGGCGATCCGGGACCGCGTGGCGAACACCGGCTTCTCCGGGACGACGATGGTCCTGCCGTCGTCGAGGGTCTGGGTGTGCTGGAGGTTGGCGCGCAGGGTCCGCGGCAGGTCGAGCGGGCCCCCCGGGCGGTGGGTGGGACGGGGGCTCGCCAGGCCGGTGAGGGCGGGCCGCAGCGTCGTCGCCATCTCCTTGGCGAGCTCGTCGACGAGCCTGCGCACCAGGGGGCGCAGCTTCGCGACCTGCTGCTCGGGCATGCCCCCGGCGAGGTTCAGCACCGTCGTCAGCAGCTCGACGGACGGGCGCACCGCCGCGGGGTCGAGCTGGGCGAGCACGTCGGTGCGGCCCGCGTCGGCGGCTTCGGCGAGCACCTCTTCGCGGACGTCCGCGCCGAACAGGGCCTCCAGCTCGTCGGCCCACTCGCGCGCGGTCGGGAAGGATTCCTCCTGGCCCGCGCCCAGGCCGTCGCCGCCCGCACCGAAGTCGGACGCGCCCTCGCCCTTGCCCGCGCCGTAGAGCTCGTCCAGCGCGCTCGCGTGCCGGCGGAGGTCGTCGTCGAGCTTGTCGCGCTGCCTTCCGAGAAGCAGCCTCCACCGGTCCGCGGGCGTGATGCCTTGGACCGGCTCGGGCGCCTTCGCCTCCGGGGCCTCCTCCTGCGCGGTCTCCGTCGCGTCCGGCACGGGGGCCGTCTCCTGCGGGGCGAGGCCGATCGCGTGGAGGGCGGCCATGGCCGTCACGTCGGCGGCCGTCCACTGGGCGAGCAGCTCGGCGGGCGCGGTGAGGTCGGTGGAGACGCGTTCGCCCAGCCGTTCGGTGACGGTGTCGAGCAGCCTTCCGCGCGCGGCGGGCGACAGCGCCTCGAAGCCGCCGCGCAGGGCGGGCAGCCGGTCCAGGAAGGCCCGGTCGGGCAGCCCCTCGACCCGGTCGAGCAGCGGGTCGAGAGCCGCGGCCGCGCTCTGCAGCAGCGGTCCCGCCGCGGTGAGCAGGCCGCGCAGCCGCAGCGCGAGCGTGCGCCTGCCGTCGCGGTTCGTCGCCGCGTCCACCCATCCGGCGACGCGCGCGCCGAGCCCCTCGGCGTCCTCCAGCTCCAGCAGGACCCGGACGGCGAGGGCCGCGCCCTGCATGAGCGGCGAGCCCTCGCGGGCGAGGAAGTCGAGCGCCGCCCGCATGCGCAGTCCGACGCGGTGCTCGGCGGCGCGCACGGCGAGTTCCACCACCGCCGCGGCGTCCTCGGGCCGGTCGCCGCCCGCGAGGCCCGGCAGGGCCTGCACGGCGGTCTCCAGCAGAACCTCGCCCAGGGCCGCGGCGCGGTCGCGCAGCGGCTCGGTGGTGCCGAAGAGATGGCCGCGGCGCAGCCCTTCGGTGAGATCCAGGCCGGCGATCAGTTCCGGCAGCGTCGCGGCGGCCGGAAGCACCTCGGCGGCCTCGGCGAGCCGGACCTCGACGAGGTCGGGCAGGTCGCAGCGGGCCGCGGCCTCCAGTCCGGACAGGACGAGGGCGCTCGTCGCGCCGCCTTCGGCGCTCTGCCTGCGGTGCGTCTCCGCGAGGGTGCCCGCCGCGGCCTGGGCCGCGGTGACGCCCCTGACCCCGGCGAGGTCGAGGCGGGCCGCCACGGACGGCGTCCAGTTCATCTTCCACTTGGTGCTGAGCGCGGACGCGTCGCCGGTGCCGGCGACGTCGAGCGGGCCGCCGTAGCCGACGCCGCAGACGGCGAGGCGCTGCAGGAGGATCTCACGCCGCCGGTCGAGGTCGGAGCGCAGCGGGTCGAGCCGCATCTCGCGGGCCTCGGGCTCGTGCGGTCCGGGCAGGCGCAGCGCCTCCAGCTCGGCCTCGACGGACGGGCCGAGGCCCGAGCGCGGGGTGCCCGGCGCGGTCCGGCCGCGGTCGGCGCCGACGAGGACCTTCTCCAGCGCCTTGGCGAGGGCGCGGCCGCGTCCGAGGGTCTCGCCCTGGCCGAGCACCGTGGCGACGCCCTCGACGAGTTCGCCCCGGCCCGGGGCGGGCAGCCCGCGGAGCGCGGCGAGGTCTCCGGCGACCCGGAGGGTCTCGGCGGCCTCGCCGGTCCCCGCGGTGTGGCCCGCGGCGCGCAGCGCGCGGCAGACGTCGGTGATGGCGCGGGCCGCGGCCTCGCGCAGCGCGCCGGGGTCGCCGCCCGCCTCGAAGACCGCCTGCTGCCAGCGCGGGTCCCGGATGCCCGCGGGGTAGCCGGAGCGGGAGTCGAGGAGGTCGAACGCGTACGGGACCAAGGAGGTGACCGTCTCGTCCTTCCCGGGCTCCTTCGCCATCTCCTTTTCGGGGTCGTACGTCGCGGTGTCTTCCGCGCAGCGTTCCGCGATGAGAGCAGGCGCGTGGAAGGACCCGACGACGGCGACCGCTCGGCGGCCGCCCGCGGCGGCGTGCCGGAGCACGGCGCGCATGTGGGCCTCGCGGGCGAGGTTGACGGCCGAGACGCCTTCCCCCTCATCGGCGCGCAGCGCCCATCCGACGGCGAGGGCGGCCCGCCGCACCTCCTCCGGAGCGCATCCGGGGGCGAGGACCTCCACCGAGCGGTCCCACATGTCGTCGCCCTCGCGTCCCGTGGCCGAGGCCCGGAGCGCCGCGGCGTAGGCGCGGTCCGAGGCGGGACCGTCGTCTTCGGCCGACCAGCCCGGGTCGTCCAGCGGGAGGTCGCAGCACAGGACGGGGACGTCGTGGGCGCGCGCCCAGCGCAGGGCGGCCAGCTCCGGGGAGAAGTCCGCGAACGGGTAGAAGCCCAGGCCGCCGCCCGGCCGCGCCCCGGCGAGCGCGACGGGCGCGACGGTGCCGGGGGCGGCCAGGTGGGGCAGCCAGGCCTGGAAGTCCGCGGGCAGCTCCACGCAGACGACGTCGGGCGCCGCCGCGTCCAGGAGCGCGGGGACCACCGCGGCGAGGGCGGGGCTGTGGTGCCGCACGCCCAAGAGGTAGGGGCGGGCGCCGTCGGCGAGGGACGCGACGGCGGCGCGCGGGTCGGCGGCGATCAACGCAGCGTCTCCCGCAGGTCCCACAGGCGGCGCCACAGGGCCGAGCCCTCTTCGGCGCGGCGGCGGACGGGGCCGTCCCAGTAGCCGAGCAGCCTGTCGTGGTCGGCGGGGTCGTCCTTGCGCACGACGCCGAGGAGGTGGCCGGGCAGGAGGTCGAGGACGTCCCCGGCGGGCAGGTAGGCCTCCGCGATCGCCAGGGACGCCGCGACCTGGACCGCCTCGGCCGTGGACATGACGGTGCCGGGCCGCTCCACGTCCCAGCCTTCGGCCGAGCGCCCGGCGCGCAGGTCGCGGAAGACGGTGACGAGCGCGTCGAGGACCGAGGCGTCCACGCCGAAGGCGGCGCCGGCCCGTTCGACGGCGCCGGTCGCCTGGCGGCGGACCAGCGCGGTCTCGGCGACGGGGTCGCCGATCGGCGCGACGGTCTCGAAGTTGAACCGGCGCTTGAGCGCGGCCGACATCTCCGACACGCCCCGGTCGCGCAGGTTGGCGGTGCCGATGACGGTGAAGCCCTGCGCCGCCGCGACGATGCCGTCCTCGGTGCCGGACAGCTCGGGCACGCTCACCCGGCGGTCGGAGAGGATCGACACGAGCGCGTCCTGCACCTCGGGAAGGCAGCGCGTCACCTCTTCGATGCGCGCCACCCGGCCGGTGCGCATGGCCGTGAGGACCGGGGAGTCCACGAGGGCCTGCTTGGACGGCCCCTGCGCGAGGAGGAGCGCGTAGTTCCAGCCGTAGCGGAAGGCGTCCTCCGTGGTGCCCGCGGTGCCCTGGACCGTCAGGGCGCTGGTGCCGCTGACCGCGGCCGACAGCAGCTCCGACAGCATCGACTTGGCGGTGCCGGGCTCGCCGACGAGCAGCAGGCCGCGTTCTCCGGCGAGGGTGACGACGCAGCGCTCGACCAGCGCGCGCTCACCGACGAACTTCGGCGCGATCTCCAGCTTGTCGGGCAGCCCGGCCGCCGGCGCGGCGAGCACCAGCGGCTCGTCCGCGCCGCACACGAACGTCACGACCGCGCGGGGCGTCAGGGCCCAGCCGGGCGGCCGCGCACCGGTGTCGTAGGCGGCGAGGAAAGCGAGCTCCTCGGCGTACCGCTCCTCGGCGGGCAGAACCTGCCGGGCAGGTGCGGGGGTCGTCATCGGGGGTTCCTCTCGAATCGGGTAGGGGGTCAGCGGCGGCGCTTGGCGCGAGGGATCTCCAGCTCGCGGAAGCGGGGGAGGTCGCCTTCGGCGATCCGCCGCCACGCGCGCCGGTACACGTCGGCGACGGGCTCGGTCGGAACGACCGTGGTCAGCGGCGTGAGGCCGCCGTTGGAGAAGGGGTACAGCCCCTGCTTCCAGTCCTCCATGGGGATCTCGGGGCTCTTCGCCTCGACCCAGGGGCAGTGCAGGAAGAGGGTCCGGCCGGAGCCGGCCCGGCGCGCCTCGGTGACGAGGTCGGTGCCGGCCAGCTCGGCGCGGGCGTCCTTGAGCCGGGCGGGCCGCCAGCCCGTCCAGCGCGCGGTGTGGCGATCGGACGGATCCGGCATCGCCAGCACCATGAGGTACACCGCGGCCGCGTCGGCCGACAGGCCGTGCGTCTTGGCGACCTCGGCCACGAGGTCCGGAACCGACCGGGAGGGATCCTGCGGATACCAGGTCCCGTCCTTCAGCCGCCCGCCCTCGACGGGCTCGCCCGGATCGGCGAGCAGCGCGGCGAACCGCTCGTCCCGCGCCGTCCGCAGGGCGACCTCGACGGGCATGGGACGGCCGAGCTCGCCCCGCAGCAGCGGCAGCAGCGGGTCCTGGTCGTTCTCGTCCAGCAGCGCGAGCCTGATGCCCGGGGTGGGAAGGTCCCAGTCGCGCACGATGAGGATCGCGCCCCACCGGTCCCAGTGCTCGGTCTCCTCGTCGGGAGGGCCGAGCGTGGACAGGTGATCTCGGACGCGGAACAGATAGGACGAGCCGAGGATGAGGTCCGGGTGGGCGAGGCGCTCGCGCACGGCGGCGAGCCCCGCGGGCAGCCGGTCGCGCAGCGGGTCTCCGGCGGGGAGCCGGTGCGCCAGCCACGCGAGCATCCGCACCGAGGTCGTCAGCGTCTGCGCGGTGAACCCCCGGTCGCCGACCGGCGCGAACATGCCGTGGACCGTCCGGAACTCCGCGTCCTGCGTCAGGTCGGGGTGGTTCGCCGGGTCGAGCACCGCGCGCAGATGGAGCTGCGAAGGCTGGTGTTTCTCGAAGGCCTTGTCGGCCTCGATCAGCAGCGCCTCGGGCACCGTGGCCCGGCGCGGCGTCGCCCAGCGCCACACCTCGGCGGCCGCCGCCACGTCCGGGCCGTCGGTCCACAGCCGCGCGGGGTCGGCGGGCAGCAGGGCGCCGACCAGCTCGCGCCGCACTTTCTGCGGCAGCTTCGCCAGCTCCCGGTGGGCCGCCTCCACCTCGGCAGGCTTGAGCTTGAGGACGGTGCGCACCTCATCGGGCAGCCACAGAGCGGAATGATGGACGACGACCGGAAGTCCGGACACCACGAGAGCCGCGGTGGTCGGCGTGACATCGGCCAGCGTCGCGAACTCCGCGACGGCGTCCGCTCTCCAGGGGGCGGGCCCCTGGGCGTCCAGCAGCTTCAGGACCTCGGCGACGGGCACGTCGGACCGCGGGCCGGCGAAGGGCAGCTCCTCGATCTGCTCGTAGCCCGCGGGCAGCCTGAACGCGCCGGACGGGTCGTGGAAGAGGGCCGTGACCTCCTGCCGCTGCCCGGTGCGCCAGGGATCCTGGGCGATGACGGCGAGGAAGGCCCCTTCGCCGAGCGGGAACCCTCGGCAGAAGTTCTCACGGGTGTTCTCCGCGCCCGGCATCGCCAGCCGGAGCAGGCGCCAGGCCCCGGGCGCACTGGTCAGCAGCCCCGCTTCGTCGAGCAGCGCGAGCAGTTCGCGCAGCGCCTTCCGGCTCGCCTCGGGGGTGATCCGCGAGGCCATGCGCAGGACGAGCGCGGGCAGGCCGTCGACCAGCCACGGCAGGTGCAGCCGCTGCCGGGGAAGCGCGACGCGCGGCGCCGCCCCCTCCCCCGGGGACTCCGTCTCCGCCGTGCCCGCGCGCAGCCTTCCCATCTGCCAGAGCAGGAGCGCGGACAGGGCCGTGTTCCCGACGCTCGCGTTGGCGGTGATCCCGTCGAGCAGGTTCTCGACGGCACGGTGCACGGCCCTGTCGCTGGGCGAGGACGGCCGCTCCGAGGCGACGGGCACCACGGCCCGGACCGCGGTCTCGACGGATCGCACCACCGTGGCGACGGTCCGCTGGGCGCGCTGCGCCGCGGCGACGATCCCTGCCACGCCCTTGCGCAGCGCCGGGTCGGAGACCTCCGGCAGCGCCTCCGCGACGCGTTCGCCGATCGTCTCCCACGTCCCGTCGAGCAGCCGCTCGGCCAGCGCCCGGTCCGCGCGGCGCAGCGCCGCGGACCCGCGCGGGTCCCGTGGCCGCAGGTAGGCCCAGTACTGCGGCGGCAGCGTGACCTCGCTCCCGGCCGCGAAGAGCCGGGGCATGCGGGTGTCGGCGAGGACCAGGCCGTCAGGGCCGATCAGGCGGAAGTAGGTGTCCTGGCCGTGCTTCGCCGGGACCAGCGCGCGGGGCCGGTCGTCGCCGGGCATCCGCACCAGCCATACCGACGCGTAGCCGGACACGGCGGGCGAGGCGTTCCCCGCGAGGTCCTCCGCCCGCGCCGTGCCGTCGGGCGCGCCGACCATCCGCTGGCCGAGCAGGCCGTCCACGGCGTCGCCCAGCGGGGTGGGGCCGGCGCCGGGGAACGGCACGAGGAAGCCGCCCCGGAAGGCCTCTCCCGGCTCGGCGAAGAATCCCGGCATCCCGGGCCCCTCGGATGCCCCGGTGCCCGGGTCCACGCCGTGCCAGGCGCGGCCGCCCTCCACGGGGAGCCGCGCCCAGAGCTTCCGGCCGTCGGAGGCGGTCGCGGCCCAGGCGGGCGCGAGGGCGTCGCCCGGGCGCAGCACCGCGCTTCCGACCGCGCGTCCCCCGCCCGGCGCTTCGAGGGTGGGCTTCGGGGCCTTCCACGAGTGCGACAGGTACCTGCTGAAAGTCTTGGGGCCGTCCAGGGGCAGCACCCGGTCGGGTTCGGTGTGCCAGTACCCGTGGCGCCGCGCGTCGCCGTCGCCGCGCCAGTGGACGAGCAGCGCGCCGTCCGCGTAGTGGAATCCGAACCACCGGCTGTCGGTCGGCGGGAGCCGCAGGGCGTGGTCGAGGACGACGCCGGAGCCGTCGAGCACGAGCGCGCGCGTACGGTCGGCCAGCACCAGGTAGGGCCACTCTTCGGCGATGACGCTCGCGCGCATGTGCTCGGGGAACAGCTCGGCGCAGGCCGCTTCGAAGGCGGGCCAGTGCAGCTCGTCGAACAGGCCGCCGCGCAGGGTCCGGGCCAGCAGTTCGGGGAGGTCCACCGCCAGGGCCGCGCGCACCGCGCGTTCGGCGATCCGCTTGGATCCGGCGTCGAGCCGCTGGATCGCCTCGACCGCGTCGGAAAGGGTCGGCAGCCCCGTGCCCGCGACCCGTCCCGCGAGGTCCTCGGCGCGCGCCAGCACGTGCGGCCGCGTCGCGGGCGAGGCCGCGAACACGCTGTGGCCGCGGACCGTGTGCCAGGCGGTCGAGTCGAGCGCCCGGCGCAGGGCGGGGGCGAAGCGGGGGTCGGCGCAGAGCAGGGAGAGTTCCTTGCGGTTCTCGCCTTGCGCCCAGGGACCGAGCTGCACCGCGGAAGCCGGCCCCGGGTCGGCGACCGGGACTTCGAGCTCCAGCAGCAGTTCGATGAGGTCGGCGCTCTCCGGAAGGGCCAGCGGCGCGCCTCTTCCGGCGATCTCCGCCTTCAGCCTTCCGGACATGCGGGTGACCAGGGACTCCAGCGCCGCCACCCGCTCCCCGGCCGAGTAGCCCAGACCACGCGCCGCGAGCAGGCGCTCCAGCCATCCCACCGCGCCGCCGTCGGGCAGGTCGCCTGCGCAGAGCAGCGCGGCGGCGCCCGTGTCCTCCAGAATGCCGAGCCAGAGCGCGACGAGGCTCGGCTCCGGGTCGGTCGGCACGATGGCCAGGAGGGCCCGGCGGGTCTCGGGACGCTCGGCGGCCAGGGCCTTCAAGGCCGCCCGGTGCGCCTTCCACCACGTCTCGGGGGCGAGCACCGTCGCCGGGAGGGTCAGCGCCTCCGCGAGGTAGGACCGCTCGGCCTTCCCGGCGTCTCCCGGGACGGCCTTGGCGAGGCGGCGCAGGTCGGCCGCCATCGTCGCGGTCGGAGGCAGCCCGCCGGACGTCCTGCGCAGCGCCAGCCGGACGAACCTGCGCAGGGCCTCCTCCGGGGAGAGGCGCAGGGCGAGTTCCTTGGAATAGTCCGAAAGGACCTTCACCGGAAGGGCGCCCGCCAGGATGAACTCGACGAAGACGTCGTCCATCCGGTCCTGGTCGACGACCAGGCCGTGCTCGCTCTCGGCCTTGCGCGCCGCGCCGAACAGGCGGGCAGCGTAGTCCGGCCGCTCCGCGGACAGGAGTTCCCTGGCTGCCCGCTCGAAGAACGTCGGCATGAAGTGCGGCACCGAGGCCGCCAGCCGGGTGCCGAGCCCGAGGAACCCGTCGCACGCGGCGCTGGCCTTGGCGTGCGCCAGCCGGGACAGCCTGTCGATCTCGGGCAGCAGCGCGAGCGCCCGGGCGCCGTCCTCGGGGTGGTGCAGCAGGACCCATTCGGGGAAGCCGAGCCGCTCCCGGGCGCCGAACCCCACGACGTCGGCGGGACCGACCCGCTCCAGGCCCAGGAAGGCCGCCGCGGCGTCCTCGGCCTCGCCGGTCTCCTCCGGCGCGAGGCGGACGACGGTGCGATCGGCCATTCCAGGCCTTCGGTAGGCACGGGCCGTGATCGCCACGCCCGAGCCGCGGTCGCCGGTGTCCGGATGCAGGTACGCGCCGGCCTCCAGCAGCACCCCGACGGCGTCGGGCTGGTGCGGCACGGGCTTTCGGGTGGTCATCAGCTCTTCCTTCAACGGGTCGGGGTCAGCGGCGGCGCTGGGCGCGGGGGATCTCCAGCTCCCCGAAGCGCGGCACGTCGCCTTCGGCGACCCGCCGCCACGCCCGCCGGTAGACCTCCGCGACGGGCTCGGCCGGGACCACCGCGGTCAGCGGCGCGGCGCCGCCCTGCGCGAAGCCGTAAAGCTCGTGCTTCCACTCCTCCATCGGAAGCCGGGGGCCGCGCGCCTCGCTCCAGGGGCACGGCAGGAACAGCGTCCGGCCCGCCTTGGTGCGCCGCCCCTCGGTGACGAGACCGGTGGCCGCCAGCTCGGCGCGGGCGGCCTTCAGGCGGGCTGGCTTCCAGCCCGTCCAGCGCGCGGTGTTGCGGTCGGTCGGATCCGGCATCGCCAGCAGCATCAAGTAGACCGCCGCCGCGTCCGCCGACAGCCCGGACTCCTTGGCCGCCTCGACCACCAGCTCCGGCACCGAGCGCGACGGATCCTGCGGGTACCAGGTCCCGTCGTCGAACCGCCCGCCTTCGACGGGCTCTCCCGGATCGGCCAGCAGCGCCGCGAACCGCTCATCCCGGGCGGCGCGCAAGGCGACCTCCCACGCCATCAGGCGGCCTGCCTTGTCCCGCAGCAGCGCCAGCCGCGGGTCGTCTCCGCCGGAGTCCAGGAACGCCGCCCTGACGCCCGGCCTCTGGAACAGCCGGTCGGTCAGCACGAGGACGGGACCGTACCTCGCCCAGCGTTCGCCTTCCTCGTCGGGAGCGCCCGCCGCCCTCGCGAACTCCGGGACGCTGACGCGGTGCTCCGACCACAGGACCAGCTCCGGGTGGGCGAGCCGCGCCCGGACCGCCGCCAGCCCCGCGGGCAGCCGCGCGCGCAGCGGGTCTCCGGCGGGCAGCCGGTGCGCCAGCCAGGCGAGCGCCCGCACCGCGGAGGTCAGGGTCCGCGCGGTGAACCCGTACCCGCCCGCGACCTCGAACTGGAAGTTCCCGGCCCGCCACCGCGCGTCCTGGGACAGCTCGGCGTTCGCCGCGGGATCGAGGACCGCCCGCAGCTCGGTCTGCGCCACGGAAAGGTGCCCGAGCTCCTTGGCGGCCTCGGTGAGCAGCGCCTCGGGCACCGCGACCGCCGGAGCCACCGCGCGGTTCCACACGGCGGCCGCCGCCGCGGCGTCCGGGCCCTCGGTCCACAGCCGCACGGGATCGGCGGGCATCAGGGCCGAGAACAGCTCGCGGCGCATCTCGCCCGAGAGCCTGCGCAGCTGCTGGTTGGCCGCCTCGACCTCCGCGACCTTGACCTTCATGAGCCTGCGCTGCGCCGCCGAGAGCAGGGTGGCCCGCAGGCCCCAGAGGCCGAGCCCGCCGGACAGCACGAGGGCCGCCATCGTGTGCGTGACTCCCGTCAGACGCGCGAACTCCGCGACCTTCTCGGCGTTCCAGGGCGCGGGTCCCCGCGCGTCGACGAGGGCCATGACCTCCGTGACCGGCGGATCCGGCCGGACCTCGGTGAGAGGCTCCTCCTTCAGCACCTCATAGCCTTCCGGCACGGCGAACCGGCCTGAGGGGTCGTGGAACAGCGCTTCCAGGTCGACCGAGTACGCCTGGTTCCGGCGCGTCCAGCGCTGCTCGACCACGGCGAAGAACGCGCCCCCTTCGAGCGGCACCGCGTGCAGCAGGTCCGTCCGCTCCGCGGGCTGGACGGCCGGACGGACCCGCAGCATCCGCCACGCTGCGGGATCGGGCGTGCGCAGGCCCGCCTCGTCGAGCAGGCCGAGCAGCTCCCGCAGCGCGGTCCGGGCCTCCGGCGCGGTGGCCTCCGACGCGGCGATCAGGGTGATCGCGGTGAGGCCGTCCACGACCCAGTGCAGGCCGAGGGAGGTGCTCGGCAGGGGGACGTGCGGGGTCTCGCCCTCCGCGGCGCGGTAGGCGCCCTCGCGCAGCCGGGCCAGCCTCCACAGCAGCCGGGCCGAGCCCGCCTGGTGGCCGCCGGAGCCGGTCCGCTCGCGCAGGCCGTCGAGACCGAGCTGGAGCGCGGCGTCCGTCGGCGACTCCGGAAGCTCCTCCACGAGGGAGGGCGCGAGTTCGCGCTCGATCCGCTCGCGGGCGTCGGCCGCCGCCTCGCGGGCGACGATAGCCCCCGCGACCACGCCCACGACACCGTGGATCAGGCCGACGTCGGACAGCTCCGGCAGGGCCGCGGTCACCCGGTCGGTGACCTCCCCCCAGGTCTCGCCGCCCTCGAGGAGCCGCTCGGCCAGGGCGCGGTCGGCGCCGCGCAGCCGGGCCGAGCCCCGCGCGTCGCGGGGCCGCATGTGGACCCAGTACTGGACCGGCGGGAAGTCCCGGGTCCCCAGGCGGAAGAACCTGCGGTCGTCCTCGGCGAGGACGAGGCCGTCGGGGCCGATCAGCCGGAGCGTGGTGCTGTGGTTCGTCAGGACGCGGACCAGGCCGCGCGCGCCGTCGTCGCCGGG
The DNA here is from genome assembly GCF_054783995.1 of Actinocorallia aurea. Lineage (NCBI taxonomy): Bacteria > Bacillati > Actinomycetota > Actinomycetes > Streptosporangiales > Thermomonosporaceae > Actinocorallia > Actinocorallia aurea. The sequence continues at coordinate 153,116 of NZ_BAAGPQ010000014.1, read as the reverse complement.
CAGGCGCAGCGGCCACGGCACGACATGGCCGGAGACCGCGGGGGAGAGCGCGCCGGCGAGGTCCTCGCCCCGCACGGAGCCGTCCGGGCCGGCGACGGCCCGGTGGCCGAAGACGCCGTCCACGACCGCGCCGATCGGTGTCGTCCCGCCGCCGGGCAGGGGCGCGAGGAAGCCGCTGCGCAGGTTCGGGCCCGGCTCGGCGAGGAACGCGGGCGGGTCGGGCTCGCCGACCTCACCGGTGCGGGGATCGACGGTGTGCCAGAGCAGGCGGCCCGCGCTGTACCGGCCCGTCCAGTACCGCGCCCCGTCCGAGGCGACCAGCGACGGGGCGGGCGCGACCGCGTCGCCGCGGTGGATCACCGCGGCGCCGGTGACCCGGCCGCCTCCGGGCGCCTCGACGCTGATCCGCCCGTTCGCCGAGCGGGCCGGGAGGGAGAGGCCGTTCGCGCGGTCTCCCTTGAGGCGCATGACGTGGTCGGGCCTGGTGTGCCAGTAGCCCTTCAGCTCCGAGTCGTAGTTCTCGCTCCAGTGGACGAGCAGCGCTCCGTCGACGTAGCGGAAGCCCCGCGAGTACGTCTTCTGCGGCATCCGGAGGTGGTGGTCGAGGGCGACGCCGGAGCCGTCGAGCACCAGCGCGCGCTGGGCGCCGGCCACCACGAGGTAGGGCCACTCCTCCGCGATCGTCCTGGGCCCCTGGTAGCCCTCGGGGAACAGCTCGTCGACGGCGTTCTCGAACGCGGGCCAGTGCAGCTCGTCGAGCAGGCCGCCGCGCAGGGTGCGGGCGAGGAGATCGGGGATGTCGACCGCCAGGCCGGCCCGCACGGGCTCCTCGGCGATCCTCCGGATGCCCTCGGGCAGGTCGGCGAGCGCGCCCAGCGCGCCCTGGAGCCCCGGCAGGCCCGCCCAGGCGACGCGCCCGGCGACGCCTTCGGCGTAGGCGAGAAGGTGGGGGCGCAGCGCGGGGGCCGAGGAGAGCACGGGCTGGACGGCGTCGTGCGCCGCCACCGCCTCGATCCCCGAGCGCAGGCCCGCGGCGAAGCGGGGGTCCGCGCACAGCGCGGCGAGCCCGCGGCGGCCCTCCCCGCGCGCCCAGGTGTCGAGGGCCGCCCGGAAGCCCGGCACCGGATCGGCGACGGGGACGCCCAGCTCAAGCAGGAGATCGAGCAGATCGGCGCTCTGCGGGACGGCGAGCGGCGCGCCCCGTTCGGCGGTCTCGGCCTTCAGCCGGCCCGCCATCCGAACGACCAGCGGCTCCAGCGCGGTGAGCCGCCGCGCCGCGCGGTACCGCTGGCCACGCGCCTTGAGGAGGCGTTCCAGCCAGCCCGCGACACCGTCTTCCGGGCCGGCGCCCTCGGCGCCGTCGTGCAGGAGCGCCGCGGCGCCGGTCTCGGCGAGCAGATCGAGCCAGAACTCGAGGAAGCCGTGGTCGCCGTCGGGCGTGATCCGCAGCAGCAGGGCGCGGATCTCGGGGCGCTGCGCGGCGAGCGCGACGAGGGCGGCCCGGTGGCCCTTCCACCAGGCCTCGGTGGCCAGCGCCGTCGAGGGGAAGGTGAGCAGTTCGGCGAGGTACTCCCGCTCGACCCGCGCGACGTCCGCCGCGGCGGCCTTGGCCAGCCGGCGGACGTCCGGCGCGGTGGTCGAGGAGGGGGGCAGCCCGCCCGAGGTCCGCCGCACGGCGATGCGCAGGAACCTGCGCAGGGCCTCCTCCGGCGGAAGGCGCAGGGCGAGCGCCTTGCCGAACTCCGAGAGGGTGCGCGCCGGGAGCGCCCCGGCGAGGGCGAACTCGACGAAGACGTCGTCGAGCCTGTCCTCGTCGATGGGGAGGCCGTGCTCGGTCTCGGCCTTGCGGGCGAAGGTGAACAGGCGCGCGGCGAGCTCCGGCTTCTCCGCGGCGAGGAGCTCGCGGGCCGCCCGCTCGTAGAACAGCGGCAGAAGGTGCGGGACCGAGGAGGCCAGCCGCTCGCCCAGCCTGCTGAAGCCCTCGTAGGCGACCTTGGGCTTGGTCGCGGCCGTCCGGGAAAGCCGGTCGATCTCCGGCATCAGCCCGAGCGCGTGGTGGCCGTCCTCCGGGTGGTGCACGAGCACCCATTCGGGGAACGCGAGACTTCCGCGCAGGCCGAACCCGACGTGCGCGGCGGGACCGACGCGCTCCAGCCCGAGGTAGGCGGCCGCCGCGTCCTCGGCCGCGCCGATCTCCTCCGGCACCAGCCGGACCACGGTGCGGCCGATCAGGCCGGGCCGCCGGTAGGCGCGGGCCGTCACCGGCACGGCCTCTCCCAGGTAGGCGGTGTCCGGGTGAAGGTAGGCGCCCGCCTTGAGCGCCTCGGCGGCGGACTCCCCGGCTGCGGGCGGCGGGGGGCTCATGCGTTCTCCTCCACGATCCGGCCCGCGAACAGCGCGGCGGCCATCCGCATGCCCTCCGACCACGCGACGGGGCCGACCTCGGCGAACGGCACGGTCCTTCCGTCCGGCCCGTGCCAGGTGAGCGCGCCGGTCTGGACCTCCTCGGCGTCCCAGCTCGGCACCCCGATCCACAGCGTGGCCTCAAGGGTCCGGCCGTCCTCGCGCACGGTGCAGGCCGCGTACCCGCCGGACACCCGGTAGCCCAGGCTCGCCGCGCGGGCCGCGATCCGGAACCGGGAGCTGTACCGGCCCCCGGAGAACTTCTGGACGGCCTCGCCCGCCGCGTCCTGCGGTTTGGCGAAGGTGGCGCGGTAGATCTGCTCGACCCGCTGGGTGACGCCGAGCTCCGCGGCGAAGTCCCGCAGCTCCTCAAGGTCCGGCAGCAGGACGGGGTGCGGCATCCGCAGGTTGCGCGCGTCGAGCCTGACGGTCTCGCCGTCGAGGTTCACCACGCGCAGCGCGCCGTCGGCGGAGATGTCGCGCAGGAAGCCGACCTCCTGCGGGTCCTCGCCCACGACGGCCATGTCGCGCAGCGCGGCGCGCCACGCCTCGTCCTCCCACACCTTGGCCAGGAGCGGCGCCGGCACCGGCAGCGAGGAGGTCATCCACGCGTCCACCTTCGCGACGCACTCGGCGGCGTGCCGGTCGAGCCAGGTGGCGAACCGGCGCAGGCTCTCCACCTCCGGGTGGTCGCGCAGTGCCTTGGGCAGCGCCTTGAGCGGTTGCCCCGGCCCCTTGCCGGGGGTGACGCGGCGCGCGGCCACCTTGCCGTCCACGAGGGCGACCTCGTAATCCTCTCCCGCGGCTGTCCAGCTCACGCGAGCTCACCTCCTCTGCCGGAGCGGCCCGTCGGGGGACGGACCGGGGGGAAGGCCGCGGACCGGAACGGCTCCGCGACCATGATCAGAACTTAGCGGTCGGCACCGACAATCCGCGGGGCCGACCGAAAACCGGGCGACGCCGCCCGTCCGGCCCTGATCCGGACGGGCGGCGCGGCCGTCACCTGCGGCGGCCGCCCTTGCGGACCTTGAGGTCGGCGAAGCGCGGGCCGTCGCCCTCGGCGATCCTGCGCCATGCCTTACGGAAGAGGTCGGCGACGGGCTCGGTCGGCACGACGGTGCGCAGCGGCGCCGCACCGTCCGGGGTCAGATCGAACAGCGCGTGCTTCCAGGTCTCCATCGACGGCCGCGGGGCGCGCGCGTCCGTCCAGGCGCCGGGCAGGAACAGCGTCCGGCCGGCGCGGGTCCGGCGGGCCTCGACGACGAGGTCGGTCGCCGCGAGCTCCGCCCGCGCCGCCTTGAGCCGGGCGGGCTTCCAGCCCGTCCAACGCGCGGTGTTGCGGTCCGTCGGATCCGGCAGCGCCAGCAGCATCAGGTACACCGCCGCCGCGTCCGCCGACAGGGAGTGCGCCGCGGACACCTCCGCGACGACGTCCGGAACCGACCGCGACGGATCGTGCGGGTACCAGGTGCCGTCCGCGAACCGCTCGCCGCCGGCGGGGTCTCCCGGGTCGGCGAGAAGGGCGGCGAACCGCTCGCTCTTGACGATCCGGAGGGCCAGCTCGATGGGGAACGGCTCCCCCGCGGCCGAACGGAGCGCCGGGAGGTACGGGTCCTCCCCCGCCTCGTCGAGGAGCGAGGTCTTGAGCGCCGGGTAAGGCATGGTGTCGTGGGTCGACAGGACGATGGCCCCGTAGCGGACGAATCCGAGGCCCTCCTCCGTCGGAGCACCCGCCGCCTTGCGGAAGGCCGTCACGTCGAAGTACCGGTCGAAGCCGAGCATCAGCCCCGGGTGGGCGAGCCGGGCCCGGACGGCCTCCAGGGCGTCTGGCAGGCCGGCGCGCAGCGGGTCGCCGGCGGGCAGCCGGTGGGCGAGCCACGCGGCCATGAGCACGACCGAGGTCAGCGTCCGCGCGCCGAATCCCCGGCCCTCATCGGCCTGCACGACCTTGTCGCCGGAGACCTTCCACGCGAGGTCCCGCGTCAGCTCCGGCGACGAGGCCGGGGCGAGCACCGCGCGCATGGACGAGGCGAGGTCCCAGCGTTCGAAGACCGCCTTCTTGGCCTCGGCCAGGAGCGCCTCGGGCAGCGCGATCTCGCCGCCCATCTCCTTGTTCCACACCTCGGCGGCGGCCGCCACGTCCGGACCGCGCGTCCACAGCTCGGCGGGGTCGGCGGGCAGGAGCGCGCCCACGAGGTCGCACCGGAACCGCCACGGCAGCGCCCGCAGCGCGCTGCGGGCCACCCCCGCCTCGGCGACCCTCACCCCGAGGGCCTTGCGGACCTCGGCGGGCAGGAACGAGTGCTGGTGGTCGTCCAGCCCCGGCAGGCCGGCGACGACGAGCGCGGCGATCGTCGGCGTGGTCCCGGTGAGCCTGGCGAACTCCGCGGCGGACTCGGCGGACCAGGGCGCGGGGCCCCGCTCGTCCAGCTCGGCCAGGTAGGCCGCGGGCGGCAGCGGACGGCTCCACCAGCCCTCGATCTCCGCGCACGACTCCGCCTCATAGGGGGCGGGCGGCTCGAACGCGCCCGACGGGTCGTGGAACAGCCCCCTGAAGAGGTCCGTGTCCTCGCGGTTGTCCCAGTCACCGAAGGCGAGGAACGCGCCGCCCTCCAGGCCGAGGGTGCCGCGCCGGTGGCCCGGCCGGGCGTTGCCGTTGGCCAGGCGGGTGGCGGACCTGGGCAGGCCGAAGCCGACCTCGCGCCACCGGCCCGCCGCGTCGGCGGTGAGGCCCGCGCGGTCGAACGCCTCGCTGAGGTACCGCAGGGTCGGCCGGGCCTCGTCGCCTCCGGTCCACGACAGCGCGCGGTAGATCCCGGCCTCCCGGGGCCGGAGCACCGACTCGACGCTGAGGCGGCTGGGCGCCAGGGGGCGCTCGTCCAGGTGCACCGCACCGGGCGCGGCCGGCTCCTCCGCGCCGCCGGCCAGGACCGCGAAGCGGTGCAGGATCGTCGCGATGCCGCGGCTCTCGTCGCCCCGGTAGCCGGTGGCGCCCGTGATTCCGCCGAGGGCCTCGTGGATCATCCGGTCGGACGGGCCCTCGACCTGCTCCTCCACGACCTCGCCCTTGAGCGTCTGCTCCAGCTTCTGCACGGTCTCGTCCAGCCGGATCCGCTCGGCGGACGCCTTCTGCGTCACGCCGACGATGCCCGCGATGAGGCCCTCGTGGGTGACCTCGGGCAGGAGGGCGCGAACGGACTCGACCGGATCGTCGCCCTGCACGACGGCCTCCAGGAGCGCCGCGCACGTCGCGGCGTCGACCCGCCGCAGCAGCGCCGAACCGCGCTCGTCGCGCGCCGTCAGGTGGGACCAGTAGCGCAGCGGCGGGAGGATGACCGTGCCGAGGGCGTAGTCGCCCGCGGGACCGTCGGTGACGACCTGGGCGGTGTGCGTGCCGTCGACGTCGTGGAGGTCCACCCTCCAGGACTGGCGGACGTAGGTGCGCGGACGGTCGTCGCCGGGGAAGTAGAGGGTTCCCGGGAGATAACTGGCGGAGTAGAGCGAGCTCGTGCCCGACATGTCCTCCGCGCGCAGCCCGCTGCCGGGCCGACGGACGTAGCGCAGGCCGACCAGCCCGTCGACGACCGGGCCGACCGGGGTGGGTCCTGCACCGGGGAACGGGAGGATCCAGCCGTCGCCGGTCACCTCGCCGTCGGCGGGGTCGCCCGCGTGCCGCGTCAGGAACTCCGGGGCGCTCTCCCTGCCGAGTTCGCCGGACGCGGGGTCGTACTCCGTCCAGTACGCGACGCCGCCGTCCCGGTAGCGCTGGACCCAGTGGGACCTGCCGTCGGTGATGACCAGGCCGCCCGTTTCCGGCACCACGCTGTCACCGCTGTGGATCACGCCGAGCGCCGTGGTCCGGCCGCCGCCGGGCACCGGGAGGGTGACGGGCTCGTTGCCCCGGTGCCAGTTCAGCGTGAGGTCCGCCGTCCCCTCGCCCTGCATGCGCAGGACGCGGCCGGGTTCGCTCGTCCAGTACCCGTGCCTGGTGTCGCCGGACTCCCAGTGGACGAGGAGATCACCGTCCACGAAGTGGAACCCCGGCTCCCGCGCCCCGGACGGCGTGCGCAGCTCGTGTTCGAGGACGCGCCCCTCCAGGCCGACCACCACGGCCTTCGCCTTGTTGGCCACGACCAGGTAGGGCCATTCCTCGGCGATGATGAGGTCGCGTGCGTTCTCCCGTGGGCTGAGCTCGCCCACGGCCTCCTCGAAGGCCGGCCAGGAGAACTCGTCGAAAAGGCCGGTGCGCAGGGTCCGCGCCAGGATCTCCCCGAGGTCGGCCCTCGTGGCGGCGCGCACGGCGTCCTCGGCGAGCGACAGGATGTCCCCGGGCAGCCAGGACAGCATGTGCAGCGCGGCGGGCAGGCCCGGGAGCCCCGTCGCCCACGAGCGCTCGGCGACCTTGTGCACCCACTCGGTGAGCAGGTTCCGGACGCCCGGTGCCGCGGCCAGCGCCCGGAACGTCGCCACCTCGCCGGAGCCGAGACGGTCGAAGGACAGGTGCAGGGACTCGTGGAAGCGGTCGTCGGCGCCCAGCGAGACCAGGTCCCGCCGCTCCTCCGCGCGCGCCCACGACTCCAGCTGCAGGATTCGGCCGTCCGGCGCGGCGACCGGAAGGCCCAGCTCCAGCATCAGGTCGAGCAGGTCGACGCTGTACGGGATCGGCAGCTCGCCCCCGTCGGCCAGGTCGGCGCGCAACCGGTCGGCCATCCGCACGACCAGTTCCTCCAGTGCCGGCACGCGCGAAGCCTCGCGCCAGCCCTGCCTGCGGAACTTCAGGTAGCGGCGCAGCCATCCGGCCGATCCGTCCTTGGGCCGCTGCGCGGCGGGCACGGAGTCGTCGTAGAGGCCCGCGATCGCGCCGGACTCCGTGAGCACGTCGAGCCACAGCGCCGACAACCCGTGATCGTCGTAGGAGGGCAGCAGGTCCAGCAGCAGGCCGCGCGTCTCGGGGCGGCGCCGCGCGAGCTCGACCAGCGCGGCCCGGTGCGCCTTCCACCAGCCGGCGCCCGCCCGCGCCGTCGCGGGCAGCTCCAGCATCTCGCCGACGAACGCGATCTCGACGCTGAGCGCGTCGTCTCCCGCCTCGCGGGCCAACTTGCGCAGGTCGTTGCCCATCTGGGCCGACGGAGGCATGCCGCCCGACGCGCGGCGCAGGCACAGCGTCGTGTAGCGGCGCAGAGCCTCCCCGGGGGAGACTCGCGCGCTCAGCTCCTTGGCATAACCCGAAAGGGTCTTGACCGGGAGCGCCCCGGCCAGCGCGTACTCGAGGAACACCTCGTCCAGCCGGTCCTCGTCGATGTCGAGGCCGTGCTCCACCTCCGCCTTGCGCGCGCGGCTGAAGAGCTGGCCCGCGTACTGGGCGTTCTCCACGGCGAGGAAGGCGCGGCCCGCCCGTTCGAAGTACGTCGGCAGGAGGTGGGGGACGGACGATGCCAGCCGCTGCCCGAGCGCGACGAGGCCGTCCATGGCGGCCTTCGGCTTGGTCTTGGCCTGCTTGGCCAGGCGCTCCAGCTCGGGGACGACGGCGAGCGCGCGGTGCCCGTCCTCGGGGTGGTGGGCCAGGACCCATTCGGGGAAGCCCAGCGTCTGGCGCGGGCCCGCTCCGACGATCGCGGGCTCGCCGTCGGGCACCAGGCCGAGGAACCCCGCCGCGAGGTCCTCGGCCGCGCCGAGGTCGGCGGGGGCGAGGCGGACGACGACGCGGTCGTCCAAGGCGGGGTGCGTGTACGAGCGCGCCGCGATCGGCACCGCGCCCTCCGCCTGCGCGCCGGGGGGCAGGACCGCCCCCGCCGCCAGCAGCTCGGCCGTCATGCTCGCGTCCCCGCCTTCGGTGTCCTTGGCGTTGGTATCCATGGCGTCGGTGCCCATGCCTTCAATGGCCATGCCTTCGACGACCGTGCCTTCGATGTCCACTCCGCTCACGCCTTCTCCTCCACGATGCGTCCCGCGTACAGGGCCGCAGCCATCCGCATGCCTTCCGACCACGCGACGGGGCCGACCTCTCCGAGCCGTACGGCCCGGCCGTCTCCGTCGCGGAAGGTGAGGGCGCCGGTCTCGGAGTCGCCGTCCCAGTAGGGCTCGCCGATCCATACGGTGGCGTCGTACATCCGGGCGTCATCGCGGACCCGGCAGGAGGCGAAGCCGCCCGACACCTTGTAGCCGAGGGACGTCGCGCGGGCCGCGAGGCGGAAGCGGGAGCCGTACTGGCCTCCCTGGAAGCGCTTGTCCTCGACGGCCTTGGGGTCGAGGTCCGCGGGCTTGGCGAAGGTGGCCCGGTAGATCTGCTCGACGCGCTGGGTCAGCTCCAGCTCCGCGGCGAACTCCCGCAGCTCGTCGAGGTCGGGCAGGAGCACAGGGTGCGGCAGCGTCACCGTCCGCGCGGCGAGCCTGACGGTCTCGCCGTCGAGGTTGACGACCCGCAACTCCCCTTCGGGCGTCACGTCGCGCAGGAAGCCCACCTCGTCGGGGTCGTCGCCGAGCACGGCGAGGTCGCGCAGCGCGTCCCGCCAGGCCTCGTCCGCCCACACCCTGCCGATCAGCGCGGTCGGCACGGGCAGGGAGGACACCATCCATGCGTCGACCTGCGCCACGCAGGCGGCGGCGTGGCGGTCGAGCCATTCGGCGAAGCCGCGCAGCCGCTCCACCTCGGGGTGGTCGCGCAGCGCCTTGGGCAACGTCTTGAGCTGCCGCCCAGCCGACCGCCCCGTGGTGGCGCGCACCGCCACCTTGCCCTCGACGAGGGCTATCTCATAGCTCTCATCCACTGACACCCATCCCACCCGGGGCCACCTCCTGATGCATGTGACGGCGTCGCCCGCGCGCACACGGGCAGGGGGAAACGCCGGAGAGAACGGGAGCTCTTCGGCGTCCCGTCTGACGATGATCAGAACTTAGCGGGCGGGAGTGACAAACCAGCTGGAACGGAGAAGTCGGACTGGGCGAAAAATCTTGAAGGCCCCCGCCGTCGCCGGTGGAGGCCTTCTGAACTGCGCAGAACCGTGGGTCAGCGCTCCAGTTCCGCGCGCGGCCAGCCTGCGCCGCCAGCCGCCGCCTCGTAGGTCGCCTGGAGGAACGCGAGCAGCTTCGCGTCGGGATCGGCCGCCGTGCGGACCGCCTCGTACGGCAGGACGAACTCGCCCAGCGCCGCGTCGTAGTGCGCCTCCGGTACGCCCGCGGGCATCTCGCGGTAGCCGGACGGCTCCGGATAGGCGTAGGAGTAGAAGAAGCCTTCGCCCTCTCCACCGGGCCAGTAGCCGCAGCTGCTCACCTCGTGCGAGTACGCCTCGTGCATCACGTGCGGACCGCAGTTCGGCGCCCCGCCCGGATGCGGCGGCGCCGTCCTTCCGGAGAACCGGGTGGTCGCCAGGTCGAGCGCGCCCCAGAACAGGTGCACGGGGCTGTTCTTGCCGACGAAACGGGCCCGGAAGACGGTGAACACCCGCTCGGCCTCCACCAGCAGCCGCCAGAACCTGAGCGCCTGGTCCGGGTCGTAGGAGCGCGGCGCGTCGTCCTCGGGGAACGGGATCGACCCCTCCAGCTCTACGGGCACCGGCCAGATCTCGGTGTGCAGGCCGAGCTCGTCCAGCAGCTCCATCAGCCGCGCGTGGAACTCCTCGACGGTCCGCTGCTCGGCCAGCGCCATCCGGCGGCCCGTCCCGTCCGTGGCGGCGATGTCGAGCGACCCGGCGAGGAAGTCGAAGTCGATCGCGAAGCTCCGGCCCGGGGCGCCCGGGATCAGCGAGGTGGTGAAGCCGCGCGGCGTCAGGTACAGCGGCGCGTTCCACCAGTGGTTCACCAGCGGCGTGCGCGCGATGCGGACCTTGCCGACGACCTGCGTCCACAGCAGCAGCGTGTTCTTGGTCGGTTCGAACTCAGCGAGCGGAAGCGACGGCCAGACGGACACTTCGGAACCCCTTCTCAGACGACGGGCACGGACACGCGCAGCTTCGACTGCTTGTGCGGGAGCACTTCCCAGTCCTCCATGAACACCGCCTTCAAGCCGTGCCTACGGGCCAGCTCGGTCAGCGTCTCGGTGCGGTAGTAGAAGTCCTCGCGCAGCACCTGGTGCTCCGGGCCGACGGTCCGGTCGAAGGTGAAGTCGAAGAAGCCGCCGGGGGCGAGGACCCTCCCCACGTGCGCCATGCACTCGTCGATGACCGGCAGAGGCGAGTGGGAGAAGACGCTGTGCGCGTGGATGACGTCGAAGCGCGCCTCAGGCAGGAAGGAGAAGTCGAGGCTGCGCACGGGCGTGAGATGGGGGACCTTGTCCTGCAGGCCCTGCCCGGACAGCACCTTCTGGGCGGCGAACAGGATGTCCGGGGAGATGTCGATCCCGTAGTAGTTGCCTTCGTCCAGGTACTCGATGAACCGCCAGCCCGCCCGCAGGTTGCCGCAGCCGATCTCCAGAAGGCGGTGCTGCGGCCTGAGCCCGTGGCGGACGAGGTAGTCGAACTGCATGGCGCCGAGCGCAAGCCATCTGTCGTGGGAGGCGCTGCCCACGGCCTGTTCAGGACTCCGCGCCGAATCCGAGCGCATCACGGCCCGGTAGTAGCTCACATGGTCGTCGGTCGTCATGCGCAGCCACGAGTCGCGCGCCCAGCGCTGCGCATAGGCGGTGATCCGATGAGGATGGCTCACCGCGTACCTCATCTTGTGGGCGAGAGACGCCCGGTTCTTGAATTCCATGCGGCCCCTCCGCCACCCGGTGCGGCCGACGGCTCACCCGGCCACACCGCGTTGTACCAGGGGTTCGTCCGCCTCCCGAAGGGCTGGCGGCTTCGTCACCGGACACACCACTCAGCCGTGTCGGGGCCTTTTTCCCGCTATGTCACCCTGTGCTTCCGCCCGGCCGGGCCGCTACTCCCGCTCTCCCCGGGCGCGGACGACCAGGGAAGGCTCGTCGTCCCAGCCGACCAGCCGCACCACATGGCAGAGCAGCGGCGCGAGGTCGTTCACGTACAGCTTGCGGCCCGGCGCGAGGCGCGCGGCCACCTGCGCGATCGCGCGGAACCCGGCGAGGTCGATGAACTCCAGCGCGCTCATGTCCAGGCGAAGGTCGCCCGGCCACCGCGCCGCCGTGTACAGGGCCTCCGCGAGGACGGCGACCGTCCGGTAGTCGACGGACCCGGCCACCCGCAGCTCCCGGCGCCCGTCGCGCAGCACGGGCAGGAGCCGCAGCGTGGCGTCCTCGTGCAGAGCGGGCACGGTGGCCGCCGCGGGATGGACGCGGTCGGCGACGGTCAGCCTGTCGGCGTCGAACCTGCGCACGTCGTACTGGCACAGCGCGGTCGCGCGGCGCCCGGCGACCAGCGCGCCGACCTTCTCCTCGAACGCCGGCAGCCTGTCGGCGCCCGGCACGTCGCGCAGCGCCCAGTCCATCTCACCTGTCAGGCGCAGCCCCGAATGACCGGCCTCCAGGCTCAGCGCGACCTCGCGCTCGATCGTGGCGACCGTCGCGTCGGCGTCGAAGCGGCCCGAGGCCAGCAGCGAGGCGTCCACCGGGACGATCTTGAGGCTTCCGTCGGCGACGGCCGGCGCGGGATCGACGCCCGCGTCGCGCAGCCAGCCCGTGACGGTCTCCGGGGCGCTGCGCTCGGTGTAGTAGAGCAGCCTCTCACCCCGCTCCAGGCCCACCGACAGATAGCGGGTGAGCACGTCCCTGCGCTCCGACTCGTCGGCGAAGGCGAGGCACAGGTGGTCTCCATGGCGCAGGTCGGACACCTGGCGCTCCCTGAGTCCCTGCGCGGTCACGACGGACCCGCGATGCTCAATCCCGCCCCCAAGATCCCACCCTCAGACCGCGCTCCCCGTGCCCCCGGGGCCCCTCTCCGGGCGTCCCGCGAAGACTGTACTCCCGAGCAGAACAACCAACCATTCGAACCAATTGTGACCGCAGCCACACGCTAAGAAAAGGGCCCAAGGTCCCTAGCCGCCCTCCGCGCGACGAAAGACACATAAAGGACGCCCAGGTCCAGGCCCCGCCGAGCCCGCGAGCGGCACGGGACGCCACCCCGGCGTGAAAATTGCGGGCCTCGCGGCGAGGGCCGCCGCGGCACCGCCAGAAGCCTTCGGCCAACGTGCCCAGAGCGACCCCGCCGAGCGGCAGGGCCACAAAGGAGTTACTTGGAGCAACATCAATGTTGCTTTTCGGAGTATGGCGAGGTGGGGCGCGGTCGGGTCGGGTGGGACGCGGGTGACCCGAGGGGCACCTGCGGCGGCCCGGTGTCGGCGGGCGGTCAGGGATGCGGGTGGCGGATGAGGAGGGCGGCGTGGACTTCTTCGGAGGTGGCGGTGGCGTACAGGTGCGGGGTGTCGGAGGTCCAGGAGGCGTGCGCGCCCGCCGGGACGGTGAGGGGGCCTTCGGGAGGGCCGACGAGCGCGGTGCCCTGGAACACGGTCAGATGCTCGGTCACGCCCACGGGATGGGCCGGCGAGATCTGGCGGCGGCCGGGGAGGATGCGCAGCCGGTAGAGCTCCGTGGTCCAGGCGGCGTCCTCGAACGTCTCCAGCAGCTCGGCGGTGACCGCCGCGCCGTGCACGGGCGGGACGGCGGCGTGCGGGCCCGGGTCGGTCAGCAGCGCGGCGAGCGGCACATCGAGCTGAGCGGCGATCGCGTACAGGGTCTCGATGGTCGGGTTGCGGGTGCCCGCCTCCAGCGCCGAGAGCGTGGCCTTGCCGACCCCGGCACGCTGCGCCAGCTCCGAGAGCGACAGCCCGCGAACACCGCGCAGCGCCCTGATCCGCCGCCCGATCCCGGCGGCGAACGCCGCCGCGTCGGCACCGGGGACACCGGGACCGGGGAGCCTCTGCCCAGGGAGGCTTTCCGCGGGGACGTGGGGCTCGGGAAGGTCGGTCACGGGACAAGGATGCCACTGTTCCGTTTTGTGACTGAGCGCTTCACCTGGCGGATTTAGTGTCGTAGTTGGCGGAACCGCCAGCTCCGATGCTCTGTCAGTCACGTGGGAGGCTGGGTCCTCTTGCGTCGAGGCTGTGGGTGTGGGCTTGAACAGGTCGTTTGGTTGCTGCTCAAGCCCTGAAGGCCCGGGGTTCGCGCGAACTGAGGGTTCTTCAAGGGGTTGCAGGCCGGGACCGTCGCCTGGGTGGATCACGATGGTGTCCCGCACGCCTGCTGAGATGACGAAGCCGTCGTCGGCGTACGAGACCACTGTCCGTGAGGATGGGCCGGCAACGGCTCTTCCTGATCGTCCTGAGTGACGAACGGAGGACCCCAGGGAGCCGCTTTGATCGCGTAGCGCTCCCGAAGAACGGTGGAAGGAGCGCGCCGCGTGTCCCTGTCCCGGTCGGCGTCATCCTGCGAGACCAGCGGTCTCTTTCAGCGGAAGACGCCGGTGTGGCCGAGGGAGTAGCGGCCCGGCTGGGGGTAGACGCACAGGCCGTGGGGGCCCTGGCCGACGGGGATCCTGCGCAGGAGGCGTCCGGTCTGGGTGGAGATGGCGTAGATCTCGGCGTGGTAGCGGCCGGAGAGCCACAGGACCTTTCCGTCGGCGGAGACTCCGCCCATGTCGGGTGAGCCGCCGCCCGGCAGGCGCCACCGTTTGGCGACGGTGCCGGTGGCGAAGGAGACGACGGAGATGGAGCCCTCGCCCCGGTTGGAGACGTAGAGGTGCTGCGCGTCGCGGCTGGGGTAGAGGCCGTGGGCTCCCTTGCCGGTGGGCAGGAAGCCGGTCTTGCGGAACGTGGCGGCGTCGATCGTCCACAGGCCGCCGGCCATCATGTCCGCGACGTAGAAGGTGCGGCCGTCGGGTGAGAGCTTGACGTCCTGCGGCATGCCGCCCTCGGCCAGGCGCAGCCTCCCCGTCACCCGCTGGGTTCGGACATCGACGCGGACCGCGTCCCCGGAGAACTCGCAGGCCGTGATGAAGAACGTGCCGTCGGCGGAGAAGTCGGCGTGGTTCGGTCCTCGGCAGGGCACCTTGACGCTCCGCACGAGCTTGAACGTCCGGGCGTCCCGGAAGTCGATGCGCTGGAGCCGTTCGGCCATGATGACCGCGTACTTCCCGTCCGGGGTGTAGTACATGTTGTACGGGTCCTCGACCGGTACGCGCTTGCCCGGTTTTCCCGTTCGGGGGTCGATCGGGATCAGGTCGTTGGAGTCGTTGTCGTTGACCCACAGCGTCTGCATGTCCCATGAGGGCACCACGTGCTGCGGTCTGCGCCCGGTCTTGAAGCGGCCGACCTGTTTGAAGGTCGCCTGGTCGAAGACCATGACCTCGTCGCTCTCGGAGTTGGGGACGTACACCCGGGCCGGAACGTCGCGCACCGCGTCGCTGAGCATCCCGGCCCCGGCATGCGCGTACACGTCCGTCTCCGGAGCCCCCGTCACCGGTCGCGAGACCGGCGCCGCCGGGGGAACGACCTCTTCATGAGGCATCCCGTGGTGCGGGCCGTGCTCCCCGTGCGCGCACCCGGCCAACGCGGCACCGGCCGCCAGCACGAGCAGAGCCGACCGCCTCGCGAACCCGCCGATCACCATCGGCAACCGAATGAACACGATTGACGATCTTAGGGAGAGGACTCCCAACGGCCCGGAAAGATCGCGAACGCTGTGACGCCTGGTTCGGCCGCATGCACACCAAGATCCATGATGCGCCCGTGACGCACCGGCGCTGTCACGGGGTGCGCGTGGAGGTCGGGCTGCCGGTCGGGTCAAGCCGATGGGATTACCGCGATGGGGGTGGGGCGGAACGCGTGGTGGCGACGAGGCCCGCGGTGATCTTCTGGAGCAGGCTGTAGGCGAGGATCGGCAGGAGGACCTGAGGGCGGTGGGCGAACGAGCCCGCCGCCAGGACCGCGGCCGCACTGGTGTTGTTCATCCCGGCGGCGAAGGCGAGTGATATCCCGTCCGGGTGGGCGCTTCGGGTCCACCGCGCCATCGACCGGCCGATGAGGAAGGACAGGCAGCACACCGTGCCGGACACGATCACGGCCAGGACCAGCAGGTCGGGGTCGGGTCGGGCCAGGGCCTCGCCGAGCGCGCCGGCCGCGTTGAGGTAGCACAACAGCAGAATGTTCACCACGTTGACCAGCTTCATGACCGGGACGGCTCGCGCCGCCCGCCGCTCCCCGAGTCCCGCCCGGATGACGATCCCGGCCAGGCACGGCACCACGATCACGGCGACGGCGAAAGCGCCCGCACCCGCCGTCCCCGCCAGGGTGTCGAGCCGCGCGGTGTCGTCCAGGCCGCCGACACCCTCCGGGCCGATCAGCGCAGCGGTGACGGTCAGGCCCCACGGGACCGTGAGGGGGCTGAGCAGAGTCGAGACCACGATCATGGCGACGACCAAGGGGACGCTACCGCCCGCGAGCTGCCCCCACGACGCCGCGCCCCCGGCGATCGGCATCGCCAGGACCAGCAGCAATCCGACCATGAGGCACTCCGCCTCTGCGGCGTCGTGCCATCCCCGTAGGAGCAGCGCGGCGACCGGCAGCAGCACGACCGGCAGCAGAGCGTTCGCCACGACACCGGACGCCGGCCGCAGGGGTCTGCGCATGACACCGCTCAGATCGCGCACCCGCACCCCCAGACCCGCGGTCAGCAGCATGACGGCGAGCAGGACCATCGGCACGGAGAACCGCCCACCAGCCGGTGACGCCCAGGTCACCGCTCGCACCGCCTCCCCCGCCTGAGGGAACACCGCGGCCAGCGCATAGCAGACGATCATGAGCGTGAGCAACTTCCGCTGCATCAGAGCCATCACTCGAACCATCACCCAAACAACACTAGTCACTACTCCAAGTCACACTGGTGTCGTGCGTGCGGGGCGAATGGCCGGAGCCCGCGTGAAGCGGGAGTCCGGTACCGAACCCGATGCGTCGATCGGCGGTGGCCGGGCGGTCGCGGCCTGCGCTGCCCCGCTCTAGGGCTGCGGACGTTCACGTAGGGTCGGCGGGTGGCCTTCATCGTGGTGTGCGAGGACGACGCGGCGGTGCGCGACGTCCTCAAGCGGGTGCTCGAACACGACGGCCATGCCGTCACGGTGACCGGTACGGCGGACCGCCTCCTGCGGAACCTCGATCCGGTGCCGGACCTGGTCGTGCTGGATCTGGGGCTTCCGGACGCCGACGGCCGCGACGTCTGTGTGGCGCTGCGGGCCCGGGGCGTCGACGCGCCGGTGCTGATGCTGACCGCCCTGGACGGCATGCATCACAAGGTGGGCGGCTTCGAGGCCGGCGCGGACGACTACGTGACCAAGCCGTTCGACGTCCCGGAGCTGCTGGCGCGGGTGCGTGCCCTGCTGCGCCGGACGACCGCCCTCACCTCGCCGAGCGGCGTCGTCCTCGATCCGGCGAAGCACGTCGTGACCTGCGGTTCGGGGAGCGAGAGCCTGACGCCGACCGAGTTCCGGTTGCTGGGCAGGCTCATCGCCGCGCGAGGCGAGGCGGTGCGCCGTCACGCCTTGGTCGCCGCCGGCTGGCCGCATGGCGCGCACGTCAGCGACAACACCCTGGACTCCTTCGTCCGTCGGCTGCGGACCAAGCTCGGCGTCCTGGGTGCGGCCGATCATCTGGTGACGGTCCGGGGGGTGGGCTACCGGTGGCGGTGACGGGCTTCCGCGGGAGGGTCGTCGCGCTCACCGTGGTGATCGCGACCGCGGTGGTCGCGGTCCTGGTGGTGGTCTCGCACGTGCTGCTGAGCAGGGTGACCGACGCCGACTCGCTGGACCTGGTGCATACCCGCGCGGAGGCGGTCGCCACGAACGTCACCGTGCGCGGCGGCCGCGTCGTGATGACCGAGAACGGAAACGAGGCGCTGGACACGGTCTCGTGGGTGTACGCCGACGGGCGCCTCATCGACGGGATCGCGCCGGACGGCGGCCTTGACCGCGTCGACGCGCTCGCCGGTTCTCCGCGGTCCCGGACCGTCACCGTCGGCGACCGTCTGCTGTACTCCCTGCCGGTCCCGATCCAAGGCCACCTGGTGGTGGTCGTCGCGGAAGTGGATCTGACGCCCTACGAGGCGTCGGTGCAGCGCGGCCTGGCCATGTCATTGATCTTGGGCGGCCTCTCGATCCTGCTCGCCGGCGTCGTCGCCTACCTCGCGGTGCGCCGGGCGCTGCGGGTGGTTCACGACATGGCCGCGCTCGCCGACGAATGGGGCGATCACGAACCCGGCCGACGGTTCGACCTCGGCGTCCCCCGCGATGAGTTCGGAGAGCTCGGACGCACCCTCGACCGCCTCCTGGAACGCGTCGAGGCCGCGCTCGCCGACGAGCGCCGGCTCACCGACGAGATCGCCCACGAACTGCGGACGCCCATGACCGTCCTGCGCGGCGAGGCCCAGCTGGCGCACCTGTCCGGCCGCGAACTGCCGCCCGGCTCGGTTCTGCGGGAAGTCGACCGCCTGGACGCGGCCGTCACCACGATCCTCGGCGCCGCCCGGCCGCGGATCGACGGCCGTGCCCGCTGCGACCTCCGGGCCGCCGTGCGGCAGGCGATCGCCGGACGCCCCGTCGACCTCGCCGTGCCGCCCGGAATCGACGTCGCCGTGACCGCCGAACTGGTCGTGGCCGTCCTGTCGCCCCTGCTGGACAACGGTCTGCGGCACGCGGCCTCCCGTGTCCAGGTGACGGCGCGGCTCCAACCTGGGAGCGTGCTGATCGAGGTCCTCGATGACGGCCCCGGGTTCGATCCGGCGGACGTCGACCGGGCCTTCGAAGCGGGATTCACCGGCGGCGACGGGAACGGGCTGGGGCTGGCCGTGGCCCGACGCCTGGCCACGGCCGCCGGAGTCGGGGTCCGGGCGATCGCCGACGGCCACGGCCGCGTCGAGGTGGAGCTCCCCGCGGTCTCGTAGTCAGGTTAACGGCAGGTTCTCCGCGCCAGCCTGGCCGCATGACAACGACGAGCACGGTATCGACCCGGCACGAGCGGCTCCTGCTGAACAAGGTCCCCGAGGTCACCGTCTGGTTCTGGGTGATCAAGATCCTCTGCACGACCGTCGGGGAGAGCCTCGCCGACTGGATCAACATGCGGCTGGGCGTCGGCCTGGTGAACACGGCCTGGATCTTCACCGCGGTCTTCGTGTCGGTGCTGGCCGTCCAGCTACGGCTGAAACGGTACATCCCGTTCCCTTACTGGCTCACCGTGGTCGTCGTCAGCGTCACCGGCACCCTCTACACCGACATCCTGACCGACCAGTACGGCGTGCCGCTGTGGATCAGCTCCGCGGTGTTCTCGGTCCTGCTCGTCGCGGTCTTCGGCGTGTGGTGGCTGCGCGAGCGGACCCTGTCGATCCACGCAATCACCACCCTGCCGCGCGAGTCGTTCTACTGGCTGACGGTCCTGGTCACCTTCGCGCTCGGCACCGCCACCGGCGACTGGACCCTTGAACTCACCGGCTGGAGCCCCGGCGTCTCGGTCCTGCTGCCGCTCGGCCTCATCGCCTCGATCACGCTGCTGTGGAGGTTCGGCGCGAACCCCGTGCTGTCGTTCTGGCTCGCCTACATCCTCACCCGCCCGCTGGGTGCCAACATCGGCGACTGGCTCGCCTCCCCGAAGACCGCCGAAACCCCGGGCGACCCGACCGGCCTCGCCCTCGGCACCTTCACCACCAGCCTGATCTTCCTCGGACTGATCCTGGCGACGGTCCTCTACCTGACCGCCACACGCTCCGACGTCACCGGCACCGAAGCGGGTGAGCACATCCCGCGCACCCCCGCCCACCCGCTCCGGGAACGCGTCGCGCTCGCGGGTCTCGGCGTTCTCGCCGTCGCCACCGCGGGCCTGCTCTTCTGGGCGCACGGTCGCCCGCACATCTCGCCGGCGCCGGAGGACGACGCGACCTCCACCGTCCAGCTCGCCCCCGGCCAGGCCGTGCAGAACTTCCCTCCCGACAAGATCGCCGCGCTGAAGGCACTCGCGACGACCGCCCTCAGGGACGCGCGATCGGGGGACACGGCCGGAGCCCACGCCTCCGCCGCATCCCTACGCGACCTCTGGGACGCCGACGAGGAGTCCCTGCGGCCACTGGACGGCACCGGCTGGACGTTCCTCGACGCGCAGCTGGACCTGGTCCTGAAGACCTTCGGCATCGACCACACCAACCCGCCGATGCCGCCAGCTCAACAGGAAGCCGAACTCGGCACCCTCCTCACGGACCTGGGCTGACGCCACCCCGGTTCGCACCACGACCCGGCCATCGGAAGTGGCAAGGCCAGGCCAAGTCGGGTCTCCGTACCGGACTGGATGGGGTGAAGTGCCTGGTGGGAGGCTTAGCATGGGGTGATGGCGCGTCTGCTGGTGGTGGAGGACGACGACGTCATCGGTGAGGTGCTCGAATCCCGGCTGCGCGCCCAGGACCATGGGGTGGTGTGGGAGCGGACGGGTCGGGGTGCGCTCCGTGCGGCCGAGACCGAGGTCTTCGATCTGGTGCTGCTGGACCTCGGGCTGCCGGACATCGACGGTGTGGAGGTGTGCCGGAGGTTGCGCCGGGTCCAGCCGGGCTGCGTCCTGGTCATGCTGACCGCGCGGCAGGACGAGATGGACGTCGTGCTCGGCCTGGAGGCCGGGGCGGACGACTACCTGACCAAGCCGTTCGGGTTCGCGGAACTGCTCGCGAGGGTCCGTGCGCACCTGCGGCGCGGGGCGCCGAATCCACCGGCGCCGGCGCGGATGGAGGTCGGAGACCTCGTCGTGGACACCGCGGCCCGCCGCTGCACGGTCCTCGGCCGGGAACTGGAGCTGCGGCCCAAGGAGTTCGACCTGCTGGCCCGGCTGGCCGCCGACGCCGGTACGGCGCTCACCAGGGAACAGCTCATGGACGACGTGTGGGACGTGAACTGGCACGCCTCGACCAAGACACTCGACGTGCACGTGGCGGCCCTGCGCGGCAAACTCGCCGCCGCGGCGCGGGAGTCCGGGGCGACGCTTCCCGGGATCGTCACGCTGCGCGGCCACGGTTACCGGCTGGAGGGGCCGCAGGACGGGCCCGTCACAGGTCGCGCAGGACGGTGACCGAGGGCTTGCGGGCCAGCCGCACGGTCGCCGCCGAGACGGCGGCCAGCGCGGCGACGGCCACCGCGGCGACGGTCGTCAGATAGGGCCAGGGCACCGCCAGGGCGGACGGCGGCGGGTCGAACACTCCGGTCAGGACCTTGACGAGCATCTGCGACAGCAGCCAGCCGAGGCCCGCGCCGGCGGTGAGTCCGCAGGCGGTCAGCACGGCGGTCTCGGCGAAGACGAAGCCGCGCAGCTGCCGGGCGTCGGCGCCGAGGGCCGCCGCGATGGCGAAGGTCCGCCGCCGCTCGGTGAGGCCGAGCGCCAGGACGAGTCCTCCGGCTGCCGCGGCGAGGAGCAGGGCGAAGGCGAGTTCCACCCGGGTGAGTCCGGCCAAGTCGACGGCGGTGAGGCTGGACCCGGTCGTGGTCCGCGCGGCGGTGAGATCGGTGACGGTCGCCGACGGCCCCAGCCCGGCCTGCACCTTGCGGGCGACGGCGGCGGGGTCCTTGCCTCCGGTGTCGATGAGGAAGGCGCCCACGGCGTCGCTGCCGGTGCGCTGGGCGACGTAGGTGGCGTTGGCGACGAAGAAGCTGTCCTTGGGCGCGGTCGGGAACTCGTTGACGACCCCGGCGTAGTGGAACGGGACCGTGGTGAGCTGCTTGGTCCTGCCGTTCTGGAGGCGCAGGTTGAGCAGGTCGCCGGGCTTGAGCTGGAAGTCGTGCACGGTCTCGGCCGAGACGAGGACGGAGTCGGGCTTGGCGGCCAGCACGGACATGAGGTGCTGGGCCGTGCCTCCGGTGAAGTAGGCGTCCTGGAGCGAGGTGGCGCGGGCGACGGTGTGCGGCCTGACCCCGTAGAGGTCCTGGAGGTCGGCGCCGACGTAGGCGAAGCGGTGCTGGACGGGTTCGACGGTGCGCACTCCGGCGATCCGGGCGATCCGGGCGGCCTCGTCTGGCCCTGCGACGGTGCCGGGCGACTGGGTGACGGTGACGTCTGCTCCGTTGGTGAGCCGCGCGTCCGCCTCGGCCTGCTGCCGGTAAGTGGCGTTGAAGGTCGCGGTGGATCCGGCGAACGCGACGGCGACGGCCAGTAGCACGACCGCGCGGGACAGGGTGCCGCGCCGCCGGGAGATGCCGGCGGCGACGGTGCCGGACAGCCCGCCCGCGACCGGCTTCAGGCCGGTGGCGACGAGCCGGCGGCCTCGGCCGAGCAGGAGGTCGGCGAGCCGCCAGGCGAGCAGTGCGCCGCCCGTCCACAGCAGTGCCGGTCCGGCGAACGCCCAGTAGGAGACGGAGATGGCGGGGACGCCCTCCGGTGCGAGCACGAGCTGGTAGCCGTTGCGGCCGGTCAGCAGGAAGACGGCGGCGGCGAGGCCGAGGAGGATGAGGTCGAGCCCGTAACGGGTCCAACGTGGGGCCGCGGTGCGGCCGATCGGCGTTCGGTTCTGGGCGACCGTCGTTGCGCGCAGGTCGCGGTGGGCGGGCAGCAGCACGGTGGCCGCGGCGATGAGCAGCCCGGACAGTGCCGCCCCAGCGGTCCAGGCCAGGGCGGTCGCCGGGGTCGCACCGAATTCCGCCGAGCCGAACGCCCAGCGGCCGACCAGCGCGGCCCCGAAGAGGCCCAGGAGGCTGCCCGCGGCGCCGACCACGGCGGCCTCGACGGCGGCGAGGGCGAGCAGGGTCCTGGCCGAGGCTCCGCGTGCCCGCAGCAGCGCCTGCTCGGCGCGTCGCCGCTGCGCGCCGGTAGCGGTGAGGGCCGCGGTGAGCAGGCCCGCGAGCACGGCGCCGGGGAGGCCGAGGAACAGGAAGAGCACCTGGGAGTAGGCGGCGTCGCCGCGCGCGGCGTCGAGGGATGCGCCGAGGTTGTCGCCGACGGTCGCGGCCCCGGACGTGGCGGCTTCGAGGTTGTGCGCGAGCGCGGTGCTGCGGGTGTAGGCGGCGGCGGGGTCTGCGGGCAGCCGGTGCGTCCGGGCCGCGTGGACCTGGGTGGAGACCAGGTCGGGCCGGGTCGCGGCCAGTGGGTCGAACACCTGGTGCCAGGTGTTCTGCGGGAGCAGCAGGACATTGTCGGGGGGCGCGACGGGCTGGGCGCCGACCGGGGCGCCGACCTTCTGGAACAGGGAGTCGGCCTGCGGCAGGTCGACGACGCTGGTGACCTTGACGGGCACCGGGGGCAGTCCCTGGCGGCCGATGGAGATGGTGTCGCCGGGCCGCGCGTGCAGGTTCGCGGCGGTCTGCTGGGCGAGCATGACCCCGTTGCCCGGTCCGGAGAGGGTCCGCACCGCTGCGGGGAAGATCTGCCGGTAGGCGTCCGGCACGCCGAGGACGACTCCGGGGCCCGTCGTCTGGGTGGTGGTGCCGCTGTTGGAAAGTCCGCTGGTGGTGGCGAATCCGACGGGGACCGCCGCGCGGGTGCCGTGCGCGGAGCCCACCGCGGCGAGGACCGCGGCAGGGTCGGCGCCGGGGGCCACCTCGACCTGCCAGTCCACGGCCACGCTCGTGGCGGCCCGGGACGTCATGGTCGCCTTGGAGGCGGCGAGGAAGGCGCCGAGCGAGGCCAGCAGCGCCACCGCGACGGCGATGCCCGCGGTGGTGGCGGCGAGACGGGCCGGGCGACGGCTCAGCAGGCCGCGCAACCAGATCCAGATCATGGCGGGCCCTCCGTTCCCGGACGTGGGGCGGGCGCGGCGGTGAGCGCGCCGTCCCGCATCGTCCACCGTTCGGTGAAGTGGTCGAGCACCGCCGGGTCGTGGGTGCTGATGACGAGGGCAGCGCCGAGTTCGTCGGCGGCCTCCAGCAGGACGGTGATGACGCGTTCGCCCGCTTGGTGGTCGAGTTGGCCGGTGGGCTCGTCGGCGAGGATCAGGGCGGGCCGGCCGGCCAGGACCCGGGCGACCGCGGCACGCTGGGCCTGGCCGCCGGACAGCTCCTCGGGAAGCTTCGCCGCGAGGTCGGCCACCTGGACGCGCCGCAGCGCCTCGCCCGCGTCGCGCAGGGCGTCGTGCTCGGGTGTTCCGCCGAGGATCAGCGGCAGCGCCACGTTCTCGCGCACGTCCAGGTCCGGGAGGAGGCTGGGGCCCTGGAAGACCAGGCCGACGGTGCCGGGCCTGCCGTGCGGCGGACCGCCGAGACCGGGCCAGGAGATCTCGCCCTCGGTGGGCGTGTCGAGCCCGGCGAGCAGGTGGAGCAGCGTCGACTTCCCCGACCCCGACGGACCGGACAGCGCGATCCGCGCGCCGGGAGGCACCGTGCAGGAGACGCGGTGCAGCGCGACGGTCGCCGCACGACCCGACCCGAAGGTCCGGGCCAGGCCCGCGCAGCGCACGACCGCGTCGGGGGCGGGTCCGTCCGCGGTGAGGCGGGTGCCGTTCATGACGTGACCTTTCCGTCGCTGAGCCCGATCACCCGGTCGGCGGCGGCCGCGACCGCGGGGCTGTGGCTCGCGACGAGGACTGCGGTGCCGAGGGCGGCGCGGTGCAGCAGCAGGTCGAGGACCTGGGATTCGGTGACGGAGTCGAGTTCTCCGGTCGGCTCATCGGCCAGCAGGACCGCCGGGTCGGCCGCGAGGGCAAGGGCGAGGCCCGCCCGTGCCGCCTCCCCGCCGGACAGCTCGGCCGGCCGGGCGCCCGCGCGCGCGGTGAGTCCGACCGCATCCAGCAGCATGCCGCTGTCAGAGCCCGGCCGGTGGGAGGGCAGCCTGCGGCACAGCGCGAGGTTCTGCGCGACCGTCAGGTGCGCGAGCAGGTTCCCGGACTGGAACAGGACGCCGACGCGGTCCGCCCGCAGCCGTGCGCGGGCCGTCTCCGGGCGGTGGCTCATCCGCTCGCCGCCGATCCGGACGGTGCCGCCGTCGGGTTCGTCGAGCCCGGCCAGGCAGGCCAGAAGGGTGGACTTGCCCGAGCCCGACGGCCCGGCGACGACCGCGAACTCACCTGAGGCGACGGTCAGGGACACTCCGCGCAGCGCGAGGGTCTCCTCCTCCCCGGCCCGGAAGAACCGGTAGAGCGAGTCGGCTTCCAGCGCGATGGTCATGGCGTCCACTGCACCGAGTCGGTGATCGTCCGCCACGGGTCCACGTTGTCGGCGCCGGTCGGGCCGGACAGGGTGAGCACGGCCTCGTGCCCGCTCTTCCAGAACGTGTAGTGCTCGACCGCGTCGGTGATGGTCTTGCCGGTCACCGTGTTGGGGGCCGACTTCTGCTGGTAGGTGATCAGGATGGCGGGGCCCGCCTTGCGCTGGACCTGCGACACCTGACCTCCGGAGAACCCCTGGGCGGACGCCTTGATCTTGGCGAGCTCCGCCCGGGCGGTGGCCGTCGTCGGTGCCGACGTAGCGGCCGCGGACTCGATCCGTACCGTGTTGAGCTTGTCGGTGAAGACCGTGGCCTGCCCGTCCTGGGATCGCGCCCACCCTTCGGGCACCTTCACGGTGAAGGTCCCGCCAGGGGCGGTGACGGGCACATAGACCTGGTTGTCGGGGATGTCGCCGGGCGGGTTGACCTCCGGCGAGGGCGGCTGGTCCCGCACGGCGGAGGCCATGGCGTAAGGAGACCCGGCGTGGCAGGCACCGAGGGCCACAACCGCCGTGGCGCCCAGGGCGAGGCAGGCGAGCCGGTTGCGGAAAGCGTTCATGACCGCCCCCAAGGAGGAAGGCTGACGTTCTTTACAAAGCCGACGTTAGGCACCGGTGGGACAGCGCCGCCTTCGCGGAAGGGAAGAGCACGGCAAACTCCGGACGCCGTTCCGCGCGGTGCGGCGCGGGCGCGTCAGACTGGTCGGTGGCCGGAGGGAGAACGGGTGCGCAGACGGATCGTCGGCCTGAGCCTGCTGGCGTCGGTGCTGGCCATCAGCCTGTTCGGCGTCCCGCTCGCGGCGGGCGTCGCCCGCTACTACCTCGCCGACGAGCGCGGCGAACTGGAGCGGATCGCCGTTCAGGCGACCCTCGCGGTGTCCTCGGACGTGCTGCGCGGCACGGACACCGCCGAGCTTCCCCGAGCCGAGTCCGAGATCTCCCTCGGCCTCTACGACGCCTCAGGCCGCAGGATCAGCGGCGCCGGTCCGGCCGGGGCGGACGCGGCCGTCCGGCGCGCGCTCAGCGGGCAGGTCGCCGGCACCGACCGCGGTGCCGACCTCGTGGTCGCCGTTCCGGTCGCGGGCGAGGAGAACACGGTCGCCGTGCTGCGGGCGGCGTCCCCGCGACGGGAGGTCTACCGGGATATCGGGCTGACCTGGCTGCTCATGCTCGGCATCGCCGCCCTGGCCCTCGTCCTGGCCTGGCTGCTCGCGCGCCGCCAGGCCCGAAGGCTCGCGCGACCGATCGAGGACCTCGCGGTGGCCGCGACCCGCCTCGGCGAGGGCGACTTCAGCGTTCGCACGCACCCCACAGGAATCCCCGAGGTCGACGCCGCGGGCGCCTGCCTGGACACCACCGCCGCCAGGATCGACGACCTGATCACCCGGGAGCGCGCCTTCTCCGCCGACGCCTCACACCAGTTGCGGAACCCGCTCACCGGTCTGAAACTGCGGCTGGAGGCCGCCCTTGACGATCCGTCAGCCGACCGGAGCCGGACGCTCACCCAGGCGATCGACACCATCGACGCACTGGAAGACACCATCGCCGACCTCCTCGCCCTCGCCAGACGCTCCCCCCGCCGCGGCCAGACCCTCGACGTGCCCTCGCTCATCGAGGAGATCGAGCGCACCTGGCACGGCGACCTCGCCGCCCGCACCCGTCCGCTGCGCGTCAGCGCCGCACCGGATCTGCCGCCCAGCACCGCCTCGACCGCCGCCGTCCGGCAGATCCTCGCCGTTCTCCTCGACAACGCCTCACGACACGGCTCCGGCACCGTCACCGTGACCGCGCGTGACACCGCCGGCGCTCTCGCCCTCGACGTCTCCGACGAAGGCGACGTCTCAGCCCAGGACACCGCGGCGTTCTTCGCACGCGGAACCACCCAGGAGGGCCACGGCATCGGCCTGCCCATGGCCCGGACCCTCGCCGAAGCCGAAGGCGGCCGCCTCACCCTCCGTGCCCCATCACCGACCACATTCACCCTCCTCCTGCCCCCGGCCCCGATGCCCTGACACCCCGACCGCACTCCAACAACGCCGACGCGCTCTCGTCCGGCGCATACGGCGACCACAGATCCTCAAGCGCGCAGCAATGCGACCACACGGGCTCGCTCGGCATCGGCACACCGCAAGGACAACCCGCCGACCACGGCGAGCGAAAGAGTGAACGCGCAAGGGCGTGGAAGTGTCACCCGGAAGTGGCGTACGCCGCCATGCCGAGCACGCCATCCGCCAGCTGTAACGCCAAATCCGCCAAATGGAGCGCTCAGGCACACGTTTACGGAACGGGATGCCTACACTGTTGTTCCGTATACGGAACGGTGGTGGGGTCATGCGGTATCTGCAGCCGGTGATGGCGGGGGTGGTCCTCGCCGTCGTGGGATTCGCGAGTTCCTTCGCGGTGGTGCTCGCGGGGCTGCGGGCGGTCGGCGCCGACGAGCGGCAGGCGGCCTCGGGCCTGCTGATCCTCTGCGTGACGATGGGGCTCGTCGCGATCCTGCTCGGGCTCAGGTACCGGATCCCCCTCAGCATCGCCTGGTCCACACCGGGCGCGGCCCTGCTGGCGACCTCCGCCTCCGGCGGGGTCTCCTACCGGGAGGCGCTCGGGGCCTTCGCCGTGACGGGCTGCCTGATCGTGCTCGCCGGGCTGTCGAAGACGCTCGGCAGGCTGATCGCGGCGATCCCGGTGCCCCTGGCGTCGGCGATGCTCGCAGGGGTGCTGCTCCCGCTGTGCCTCGCCCCCGTCCACGCGGTGGCGGAGCTGCCGCGGGCCGCGGTGCCGATCGTGCTCACCTGGCTGGTGCTCGGGCGCTTCGCGGCCACCCGGCGGTGGGCGGTCCCGGCGGCGCTCGCGGTGAGCGTGGTCGCGGTGCTGCTGCTGCGCGAGCCGGGCGAGGCCTCCTCCACGTTCCTGCCCGCGCTGACCTGGGAGGTCCCTGAGCTGTCGGCGCAGGCGCTCGTCGGGGTGGCGCTGCCGCTGTTCGTCGTGACGATGGCGTCCCAGAACGTGCCGGGCATGGGGGTCCTCGCGGCCAACGGCTACCGTGCCGACCTGCGCCCGATCCTCGTCTCCACGGGGGCGGCGACCGCGGTGGGCGCGCCCTTCGGCGGGCACGCGATCAACCTCGCCGCGATCACCGCGCAGCTCGCCGCCGGGCCGGACGCGCACCCGGATCCGGCCCGCCGCTGGATCGCCTCGGTCTCCGGCGGGGCGGTCTACCTGGTGCTGGGCCTGGGCTCCGGCGTCGCGGTCTCGCTCATCGCGACCTCTCCGCCGCTCCTCATCGAGACCGTCGCGGGGCTCGCGCTCCTGGCCTCCCTGGGCTCGGCGCTCCACGCCGCCGTCCAGTCCCCCGCGACCCGCGACGCCTCCGTCATCACCTTCGCCGTCACCGCCTCCGGCATCACCCTCCTGGGCGTCGGCGCCCCCTTCTGGGGCCTCCTCGCCGGCCTCACCTACTCCGCCCTCACCCGGTTCCCCACCCGAAAGCCCGCCCCTGCCCCGACCCCCGCCCCCTCCCC
Source organism: Actinocorallia aurea (assembly GCF_054783995.1). Lineage (NCBI taxonomy): Bacteria > Bacillati > Actinomycetota > Actinomycetes > Streptosporangiales > Thermomonosporaceae > Actinocorallia > Actinocorallia aurea. Next base: position 125,161 of record NZ_BAAGPQ010000014.1, on the reverse strand, counting down.
ACGCCGACCGACCCCGGCCGAGCCATGACCACGCAGCCAGACCCCGACCGCGACAGGCGAACCGGCACAGTCGTGACCCTGGCGCCGAACTCGGCCGGGCCCTGAGCTCAGGGGAACCGGCGCAGTCGTGACCGCGGAGCGAACTCGGCCGGGCCCTGAGCGCGGAGGGGCGAACCCGCCGAAGCCGTGATCGCGGTCTTAGCGGCCGTCGCCGCCGTGCGCGCGGCCAGCCTGACGTTCTCGCTGCCCGTCCTCGTCGGCGGCGCGTTCGTGGGCGTCGCGGCGGCCGACGTGTTCGTCAGCGCCTTCGAGCGGGCGCTGCTGCCCGCGCGGAAGGACCTGCCTCCCGCGTTCATCGCCAGCGCCGCGGGCCGCGTCATCGCCTCCAACAGCGCGCGCTGGATCAGCGGCGCGGTCTACCGCGCCGCGCCGGGCCACACCTGCCACCCCATCGGACGGACGGGGCTGTCCCTCATCACGACCGCCTGACGACCCGGCCCGCCCTCCGCGAACACCGCCCCGGGCCCCTCCACCGAAGAGCACACCCGGCATCCGCGACACTCCACACCCGTCAGGCACCGATGCCCCACGCGGCGCGCGCGGGTCTACAGTCGAAGATCTATGAGTGCGCACCTGGGCCCGTGGGCGGCCGTCGACGTGGAGACCTCGGGGATCGACCGCAACCGGCACCGCGTGCTGTCCCTGGCCGTCATCGTGCTCGACAGTGGCGGCGGGCCCGTCGAGGAGTACTCGACGCTGCTGAACCCGGGGGTCGACCCCGGTCCCGTCCACGTGCACGGGCTGACGCCGGAGCGGCTCGCGGGCGCGCCTCGGTTCGAGGACGTCGCCGAGCACACCGCGGAGCTGCTGCGCGGCAAGGTGATGGTCGCGCACAACGCGCAGTTCGACTACGGCTTCCTCAGCCGGGAGTTCGGCGCGCTGGGCATGCCGATGCCTGTGCGGCACTCCTTGTGCACGCTCCGGCTGAACCGGAAGCTGCGCCCGCCCACGGCGGACTTCAAGCTCGGCACCCTCGCCGCGCATTACGGCGTCCGGCAGGAGCACGCGCACGACGCGCTGGACGACGCCCGTGTCCTGGCGGGCATCCTGCGCGGTTCGCTCGCCGCGGCCGAGGAGCTCGGGATAGAGCCGCCGATCGTCGAGGGCGACCTCGTGGGGCGCGGCTCCTTCCCGCCCGTCGTGCCCAAGCAGCGGTGCGCCTACGAGAGCCCGGGCCGCTGGCGCGACGGGCAGCCGCTCGTGCAGGGCATGAAGGTGGCCTTCACCGGCGACACCCAGGTGCCGCGCGAGGACCTCATGGCGCGGTCGGCGGCGGCAGGCCTGAACGTCATGGGCAACGTGAGCCGCTACACGAGCCTGATCGTCGCCAACGACGTGCGCGCGTCGTCGGCGAAGGCGCTGCGTGCCCGCTCCGAGGGCGTCCCGTTCATCGACGAGCGCACCTTCCTCGCGCTGCTCGCCGCGGTCCGTCCGGGCCGCCGGGTCCCGTCCTGACGCCTCAGGCCGCCAGCGCTCTGAGGGCCGCCGCGGGGTCGTCGGCGTAGAGCCGGACGACCCGGACCCGCGTCCGCGCGCCGAGCGGCCGTACGACGTCCACGGGGGCGGCCAGCGTCAGCACCACGTTGGTCTGGGAGGCGACGGCGACGCCCAGCGCCTCGTCCGCGACGGTGACGCCGTCGTCGGCGTCGTACACGCGGACGAGCCTCGCCTCGGTGATGAGGGCGCGCGGGATCCGCAGGTCGAAGAACGCGCCGTGCCGCACCCGCACGTACTCGCCGGTGACGACGTGCGGCCTGGTGATGTGGGCGGCGGCCGTGGTGAGCAGGACGAGCACGGCCCACCCGTGCAGCGCCAGGGAGACGGACCCGGCGGTCGGGGGCATGTCCGTCCCCCGGAACAGCGCCTCCAAGGCGATGGTCTCCACGGCGATCGAGAACAGCACGACGAAGAACATCGCGCTTCCGCCCGAGGCGTACGCGACGGGGACCGCGCCTTCGGGGACACCGTGCCTGCGGCGGGCGAACCAGAGCGCAAGGCTGACGGTCCCCTTCACGTCGATGCCTATGAGGAGCCGCGCCTTCTCCGGCACGCAGCGCCTCCACAGCCCTCCGGGCCCGCGTTCGGTGTCCATGGCCCCATTCCACACTGATCACCCATACCGGGGTCAACCCCTCGATTCCGAGAAGGGATCTTCGGCGAAGGTCGCTAGTGAAAGCGGTATTGCATTTACGCGGAGTGGCCGACCGCGGTCAGTGCCGCCGGGAACATCTCATCCGTAATGGCAACCATCCTGCCGAAGATCCACGAGTTTCGTGAGAGAATTTCGGGACCGTTCCGAAATTCTCGATCTTGCGGAATTCTCCGGACACACCTGGCCGACGCGGTGTTCCCGCTGGTGGCGGCGGACCCGGGGCGTGCCTCGCGACCCGCGAAAATCCCCGCACCACGGGTGTCCCCGCCGCCCCTGCAGCATGAATGCGTCAAGCGGCACAAAAGCCAAATGGATCAAGTTCCGATTACCGACCTGCGGCACTCGTCCTCCGACGATTTAGGGAACAGCCCTAATTCAGCACCCATGTGGCTCACTCAGTACGTTCCGGTCCATCGGGTTGACCGGTCCGACCGGACAGGGGTCGAATAGCGCCACATCGCCCCGTGATCCACGGGGTCGGGGACGGGACTGGGATGAGCGGGAACTGGCGACTCGACGGATATGACGAGCAGGGCGAACTCGGCGCGGGCCAGCAGGGGCGCGTCGTCCTCGCCCGCCGCGCGGGATCGGACGATCTCGTCGCCATCAAGTACATGGACGCCGGGGCGGCGCTGCCCGAGGACACCGACGAGCGCACCATGATGCGGCACGAGGCGCGCATGCTCGTGGCGGTGCGCGACCAGCACGTCGCGCAACTCTACGACGTGGTGGAGAACCGGCACGGCGTCGCGATGGTCATGGAGGCGGTCGACGGCGTTCCGCTGAAGACCGTCCTCGCCGAGTACGGGGCGCTGCCGCCCGAGGCCGCGCTCGTGGTGCTGCGCGGCTCCCTGCTCGGCCTTGAGGCCGCGCACCTCGCCGGGGTCGTCCACCGCGACTACAAGCCCGCGAACGTCATCGTGCGCGAGGACGGCGTCAGCAAGCTCATCGACTTCGGCATCGCCACCCACGCGGGGCGCCGCTCGATGGCGGGCACCCCGGCCTACATGGCGCCGGAGCAGTGGCGCGGCGACGAGGCGCTGCCGTCGACCGACGTGTACGCCGCGACCGTCACGTTCTTCGAGTGCGTGACCGGGCACCGCCCCTACGTCGGGGCGAACCGGCTCGCGCTGATGGAGCAGCACCTGAGCGCCCCGCCGCCGCTGCACGAGCTGCCCGAGGAACTGCGCCCGCTCGTCGCGCACGGCCTGGCCAAGGGCGCGGCGGAGCGCCCGCCGAGCGCGGCGGCGTTCCTCGCCGAGCTGGAGGCCGCCGCGCTCGGCGCGTACGGCGAGGACTGGCGCAAGCGCGGGGCGCTGCTGCTCGGTGGGATCGCCGTGACGTTCGCAGGGCTGTTCCCGCTAACCGTCACGGGCCTTGCCGCGGGCGGCGCGACGACCGCGCTGACCGGCATGGGCGCGGGCGGCGCGGCCGGCGGCTCGGTGGGCTCGTCGGCCTTCAGCTCGGTGGGCACGGGGGTGCGCGGCGGCGTCAAGGCGCTGGTCGGCGGCGGCGGCAAGGCGCTGGCCGTCGCGACGGTCGCGGCGGTCGCGGCGGCGGCCACCACCGTGGTGATCGTCCTGGCGAACGACAGCGACCCGGTGCCGGAGGCGAAGCCGACCCAGGACACCGTGACGTTCGTGCCGGCCGCTCCCCCCGCGCCGACGGGCACGCCGAAGCCGTCCGGGTCCCCGACCGCCTCGCCCGAGGCGACGCCGTCGGCCGCGCCCGGCCAGACTCCGAATCCCGCGCCCGGGCCGTCCGGCACCGACCCGCAGCCGCCCGCCCCTGACCCCGGCCCGGCCGATCCGGATCCCGAAGTCCCCGACCCTGAGGTCCCCGACCCTGAGGTCCCCGATCCCGAGCCCCCCGCACCGGACCCTGATCCGGAGCTGCCCGACCCCGGTCCCGTCGTGCCCCCGCCGGCGGGCCCGGCCGTCCCACCGGGCCCGGCGGTCCCCCCGCCCGGCCCCGTGGTCCCCCCGCCCGGCCCCGGGGAGCCCGAGGTCCCGGACTGCGCCGTCGCCGCGCTGCCGGCCTACGGCTTCGGAGACGTCGCGGTCGGGCAGGCCCAGACGACGACGGTGACGTTCCCCTGGCGGGACTGCTACGCGGGCGCCGAAGGCCAGCCCGCGGTGACGCTGCGGAACGCCTCGCCCGCCTTCACCCTCACCTCCGTGACGTGCGAGGGCGGCCAGTGCACGGCGGCCGTCAGGTTCGCCCCGGCCACCCTCGGCGCGCACGACGCGACCCTGGTCGTCGCGGCCGACGACGGCGCCGACGGCCTCACCTTCGCCCTCTCCGGCACCGGCACCTTCGTCTGCGCGCCTTACGGCGACAACGTCCAGCTCCCGTCCATCGCGCAGGACGCCGAGGCCGCGACCTACGCGATCCGCTACCCCTGGCTGCTGTGCGACGACGAGGCGGGCCTGACGGTCGAGGGCGACCCCGGGTTCTCCGCGGCGTTCGGCGAGTGCGAGCAGACCGGATCGGGCACCGTCTGCACCATCTACGTGAAGTTCACGCCGGGAGAGGACACCGCGGTCGGCACGCACACCGCGACGGTCATCGTGCCGAACGACGCGGGCGGCACCGGGACCGTCCGGATCACCGTCTCGATCGAGGTGACCGAGGCGGGCGAGGGCGAGCCCACGCCGACGCCCACCCCGACCGGCACCGACGAGGGCACCCCGGACGGGGAGGGCGGACCGGAAGGGGAAGGCGACACCGCCACCCCGACCGTGCCCGTCCCCGAGCAGACCCCGAAGGGCGACCCGGCGACGACGCAGCCGGACACCCCGAAGACCGAGCCGGAGACCAAGCCCGAGACGAAGCCCGACACCCAGCCCCAGACCAAGCCCGAGCAGGCCCCGCCGACGCTGGAGCCCAGCCTGACCGGGACGAACCAGGTGGCCCCGGACGAGCCGGAGCCCGCGGCCGAACCGACCACGGAGCCCGAGACCCCGCAGCCCGCCCAGCCCGGCGAGCCCGCCCCGTCCGCGACGCCGACCACGGCGGCTCCCCCCGCCGAGCCCTCCGCGCCCGACACTCCCCCGGCCACCACCACGTCCGAGGGCTGAGGAGGCCCGGTGACGGCCGACCGGCCCCCGCGCACCGCGGCGCGGGGCCGGTCGGTAGCTTGGGCGGTGAGCAGCGCGATCAAGCGGAAGGGTGTGGGGGCGTTGGGTGAGTCCGTGGTTCTGGTCGAGGTCGATCGGGGGGTCGCGGTCGTCACGCTGAACCGCCCGCAGGCGCTCAACGCGATGACCCTGGAGATGGCGCTGGCCTACGCGACCGCGCTGCGCGACGCCGACGACGACCCGGAGGTCCGCGCGGTCGTCGTGACGGGGGCCGGGCGCGGCTTCTGCGCGGGCGCCGACCTGGCCATCCTGGCGCAGGGCGGCGAGGCGATCCGCAAGTTCCTGCCCGCGGCCGACGACATGCCGCGGCTGGCGCTGTCGATGGCCAAGCCGGTGGTGGCCGCGATCAACGGCCACGCGGTGGGCATCGGGTTCGCTTACGCGCTCGGCAGCGATGTGCGCTTCGCGGCCAGGGGCGCCAAGCTCGCCACCTCCTTCTCCCGGCTCGGCCTGGTCGCCGAGTACGGGCTGTCCTACCAGCTCCCCCGGCTCATCGGCGCCGCCAACGCGATGGACCTGCTGCTGTCCGGCCGGACGATCGACGCCGACGAGGCGCACGCGCTGGGCGTGGTGAACCGGGTCGTGGAGCCCGAGGAGCTGCTGCCGGCCGCGATCGGCTACGCGCGCGACCTCGCCGACAACTGCGCGCCGTCGTCGCTGGCGACGATCAAACGCCAGGTGTACGGCCACCTCGACCTCGTCGAGCCCGACGCGCTGGCCGAGACGCTGGAGCTGATGGACGCGACGTTCGGCGGGGCCGATCTGGCCGAGGCGCTGCGCGCCCGCACCGAGAAGCGCAAACCCGTCTTCGCGCCCCCCACGGCGCGTCCCTGACCCGTCACGGCCCGGCCCCCGTCATCATGCCTCCGACCGGTCAACAGACCTACGGGGGTTGTATGAAGCGGGGGCTGAGGGGCCTGGCCGCGGCGGTGGCCGCGGTCGGGGGCACGATCGCGATGGCGGCGGTGCCGCAGTTGGCGGAAGCCGCGCCGCCGGGAGCGCGTCAGCTTGAGGTCGTGCGGGAGTTGGGGCAGTACGTCGTCCCGCACAAGCTGGAGGTCGACGGGACGACGTTCGGCGGCATCTCCGGGATCGACCGCGACCCGGTGACGGGCCGGTGGTACTTCATCTCCGACGACCGGGGCCGCTACGGCTCGGCCCGGTTCTACACCGGAAGGCTGGACTTCGATCCGCGCAGCGGCGTCTTCCGGGGCGTCGAGCTGCAGGACGCGCGGACGTTCCACCGGCCGGACGGCTCGGCCTACCCGGAGTACGGCAAGGAGCACTCCGTCGACCCGGAGTCGCTCAGGTTCGACCCGTGGGCGCGCAGGCTGCTGTGGTCCAGTGAGGGCGACCGGCCGAAGGAGTCCGACAAGAGCATCCCGGTCGCGCAGATGGGGCTGTACTGGGCCGACACCCAGGGCGCCGAGACGGGGCGCGTCAGGCTGCCGGGCAACCTGCGGATGACCGACACCGACGCAGGGCCGCGCCGCAACTTCGGCATCGAGGGCGTCGCGACGACCCGCCGCACCATCGTGGCCGCGGTCGAGGGCCCGCGGTTCGAGGACGGGGCCCCGCCGACCGTCAAGGAGGGCGCGCCGACCCGGATCACGGTCTGGAACCGGGACACGGCCCGGCCGATCGGGCAGTACGTGTACCCGCTGGACCGGCTGCCGGAGGCGCCGAAGCCCGCGGACGGGCTGAGCGACACCGGGATCTCGGAGCTGCTCGCGGTCTCCGGCTCCCGGTTCCTCGCGCTGGAGCGCACCTGGCTCGAAGGGGTCGGCTACAAGGCGCGGATCTACGAGTTCGACCTGGCGGGGGCGACGAACGTGCTGCACCGCGATGACCTGTCGCGCCCGCACGCCCCGGTCGACAAGCGCCTGGTCTACGAGTTCGAGCCGACCGTGGAGAACTTCGAGGGGCTGGCGTGGGGGCCGCGGCTGGCGACGGGCGAGTGCTCCATCGTCGCGGTCTCGGACGACAACTTCTACCAGCCGGAGCGCACGGTCTTCCTCGCCCTCGCGGCGAAGGGCTGCCCGCGCCCCCTCGACTGACCCTCGACGCGCGGGACGGGTTACCGACAGAATGGAAACACTGTTTCCCATCTGAAGGTCTTCCCATGCGCTATGTGATCATCGGTTGCGGCAACGTCGGCATGGAGCTGGCCCGGCGGTGGACCTCCGCCGGGCACTCCGTCGTCGGCACCACGACCACCGAGACGCGCGTCGCCGAGCTGTCCGAGGTGTGCACCGAGGTGGCGGTGCTGCGCGGCAGCGACCGGCCCGCGGTCGAGCGGGCGGTCGAGGGCGCCGACGCGGTGGTGCTCACGGTGAGCCCGCGCCTGTCCCGCTCGTTCGACGCCGCCCAGCGGGTCGCCGAGTACGCCGACACGCTCACCGCGAGCGCCGCGACGGCCGCGGCGGTCCACCCCCGGGTCCTGTTCACCAGCTCCGTCTCGGTCTACGGAGCGGGCGAGGGCGACCTCGTCACCGAGGAGACCCCGGTGACGTCCGAGGACGACGCCTCGCCGCGCGAGTTCGCGAACGGAGAGCGCGCGGTGCTGGCCTCGCCCGGCGGCTCCGCGGTCCGCATCCCCGACGTGTACGGCCACCCTCGCGACATCGACTACCCGAGCCGGGTCAAGATGGCCCACGAGATGCTCGGCGGCAGCGTCCCCTTCTCCGCCGACTCACTGCTCTACCGGATCGACTACCGCGACGCCGCCGCCGCGCTCGCCTTCGTGGTCGAGAACGGGCTGACCGGCCTCTACAACGCGGTGCCGGACGCCGTCGTCCCGCCGACGAACGAGGCGGCCTTCGGCGCGATCTGCGCCGAGCACGGCTGGCCCGCGCTGTCGTTCCGCGGCGAGATCAAGACCCCGAAGGTCCCGGTCTCGTCCGCGAAACTGCGCGCGGCGGGGTTCTCCTTCAGCCACGCGTGAGGGCGCGGCCGACGAGCCGCCCGAACGCCATCGCGGGGGTGAGGCACATCCCGGAGCAGAACGCGTTCCCGTTCACCGCTGCGGATCCGATGACCTCGCCCACCGCGTACAGGCCTTCGATGACGCTTCCGTCGGCCCGCCTCACCCGGGACTCCTCGTCCACGTCCACGCCGGTGAAGGTGATGAGCGTGACGGGGTGGTTCTCCACCGCGTAGAAGGGCGCCTTGAGGATGGGGGCCGGAAGGTGGGCGCGTCCGAAGTCGTCGTCCTTGCCCGCCGTGACGAAGCCGTTGTACCGGGCGATGCCCGCGACGAGCCCCTCGGGGTCGATGCCCGCCCGGGAGGCGAGCTCCTCCAGCGTGTCGCCCTTGTGGACGCCCCGGCGGACGCCGCACTGGGCGTCGAGTTCCTCCGGGGTCCAGCCGTGGACCATGGGCCGGGAGGCGTCCAGGGCCGCGGCGTCGAAGACCATCCAGAAGGTCATCCGCTCGATGCCGGTGAGCGCGCGTTCCTTGTGGTCGATGCTCGGGTCGTCCTCGGCGACCCAGCGCGCGCCGCTCCGGTCCACGTAGACCTCCCACGGGGCCCGCTCGGGCGCGACGAGCTGAGGCCGGTGGTTCCAGTCGACGCGCGGGTCGCCGGGTTCGGGCGGCAGCCCCCCGAAGGTCGGAATGTACCTGCCGAGCCCCTGCAGCCCCGCGCCGATCCGGCGGGCCATCTCCAGGCCGTCGCCGGTCGACGTGGGCGCGGCGGACGTGGTGAGCGGCGCGCCCTCCAGTTCGCTGAACAGCCCCGGGTGGTGGCCGAACCCGCCGGTGGCCAGCACCACCGCGGGCGCCTCGATCTCCTCGCACGACTCGGTGATGACGCCCGCGACCGCGCCGTCCCGCACGAGCAGGTCGCGCACCGGCGTGGCGCAGCGGACCTCCACCGCGCCGCTCGCGGTGTGCGGGGCGAGCAGCAGCCGCAGCACCCGCAGGATCTCGGGGCCGCCGGGCGTCTCGGTCGCGTGCACCGTCCGGGGCGTCGAGTACTGCTCGTGGCCGTGCACGATGCGGGGCGTCTCCGGGTCGAGCCGCAGGCCCGCGTCCAGCAGCCACTCAAGGACGGCGGGCTGCTCGTGCAGCGAAAGCAGGGTCAGGTCCTCGCGGCCGAGTCCCCGGCTGATCCGCCTCACGTCGTCCCAGTGGGCCGCCACATCGTCGGTGATGCCCTTGTCCCGCTGCGCGGAGAACCCTCCGGCGGACAGGTGCCCGCCGGAGAAGTGCAGCGCCCCGCCGATGTCGCCGGCCTTGTCCAGCACCAGGACACGCGCCCCGCCTTCGGCCGCCGTGATGGCGCACGCGAGCCCTCCGGGACCGGCGCCGACCACGATCACGTCCACCGCCATCGCCCCGCCCCTCTACCGCTTCAGGTTGTTTCACCAGTGCAGACAGTGTTTCCCTTTTTCGCGGTCCCGGTCAAGATCGGGCGGCGGGTCGGCGAATCGCACCAACGCGAGGGGCCTGGAACGTGGCAACCTGGATCTCACGACAAATGGTGAGATTTGCGTAACAAGCCTGAATCTATTGTGGACCTCTGGCGCAACAGCGCCTCCTTAACGTCACCCCCTGAGTCGCCGCAACACCCCCCTGATCGGAGCCCTCAGTGACGTATGACCTCGACCGCCGCGCGATCCTGCGGGGCGGCCTGTTCGCCACCGGCCTCTTCGCCGCGGCCCCGCTGCTCGCCGCCTGCGGAGACGACGAGCCCACCGACCAGGCCACCGCCGCCGCGGGCGCGATCGGCGCCGGAAGCCTGCGCTTCTCCTGGGTCAAGAACGTGGAGTTCGCCGGCGCCTACATCGCCGACACGAACGGGTACTACAAGGCCGAGGGGTTCAGCTCCTTCGAGCTGATCGGCGGCGGCCCCACCGCGACCCCTGCCGAGACCGACGTCGTCTCCGGCAAGGCGCTCATCGGCATCAGCGCCCCCGACACCGCTGCGGCGGCCATCCTCAAGGGCGCCCCGATCAAGATCATCGGCGCCGAGTACCAGAAGAACCCCTTCTGCATCCTGTCGATGGCCGACAAGCCCATCAAGACCGTCGCCGACCTCAAGGGCAAGAAGATCGGCGTCCAGGCGACGAACGAGGCCATCTGGGCCGCGTTCCTCAAGGCCAACGGCATCGACCCCTCCAGCCTGGAGAAGGTGCCCGTCCAGTTCGACCCGATGCCGCTCACCACCGGCACCGTCGACGGCTGGATGTCCTTCGTCACCAACGAGCCCAACGCGCTGCGCATCAAGGGCTTCGAGGTCGAGACGATGATGTTCGCCGACCAGAACTACCCGCTCGTCAGCGAGGTCTACGTCGTCGCCGACAAGACCATCGCCGAGCGCCGCGACACCCTGAAGGCCTTCATCCGCGCCCAGGCCAAGGGCTGGAAGGAGAACTTCAAGGACCCGTCGCTCGGCGCGAAGCTCGCCGTCGAGAAGTACGGCAAGGACCTCGGCCTCGACCTCGAGGAGCAGATCCTGGAGTCCAAGGACGAGAACAACCTCATCAACACCGAGGACACCAAGAAGAACGGCCTGTTCACCATCACGCCCGAGCTGATCGAGCAGAACATCGCCACGCTCAAGTTCGCCGGGCTGGACATCACCGCCGACAAGCTCTTCGACATGTCGATCGTCGAAGAGGTCTACAAGGAAGACCCCTCTCTTGTCTGACGGCATCACCCTCAACGGCCTGGTGAAGGAGTTCAAGCTGGGCCGCAGGTCCGTCACCGCCCTCAAGGGCGTGGACCTGCGGACCCCGCAGGGCGCCTTCCTGTCCCTCCTCGGCCCCTCCGGCTGCGGCAAGTCCACGGTCCTGCGCATCCTCGCGGGCCTGGAGAAGCCGACGGCCGGGGAGGCCCTCCTCCACGGCGAGCCGCCTTCGGTGGCGCGCAGCAGCCACCACCTCGGCATCGCCTTCCAGGACTCGGCCCTGCTGCCGTGGCGGTCGGTGACGGCGAACATCCGGCTGCCGCTGGAGGTCGCCGGGATCAAGCCCGCCAAGAACCAGGTGCAGGACCTCATCAAGCTCGTCGGCCTCGAAGGGTTCGAGAAGGCGCGGCCCGCGCAGCTGTCCGGCGGCATGCGCCAGCGCGTCGCGATCGCCCGCGCCCTGGTCGTCGAACCGCAGGTGCTGCTGCTCGACGAGCCGTTCGGCGCCCTCGACGACATGACCCGCCAGCGCCTCAACCTGGAGCTCCAGCGGATCTGGACCGAGCGCGCGGTCACCACGCTGCTGGTCACGCACAGCATCTCCGAGGCGGTGTTCCTCAGCGACGTCGTCGCGGTGATGAGCCCGCGGCCCGGCACCGTCACCGCCGAGGTGCCGATCGAGCTGCCCCGGCCCCGCACGCCCGACGTCATGCGCGCGCCCGAGTTCCACGCCTACCAGGACAAGCTCTCCGAGCTGCTGTTCGGCCCGGGGACGCAGGAGTGAAGGCCGCCGGCGAAAGGAGCTTCGCCCTTCCGAAGTGGGCCGCGGGCCTCGCCGGCCTCGTCGCCCTCGTCGCGGCCTGGCAGATCGCCTCCCTGACCGTCCCCGGCGACGCCGTCCCCACCCCGTGGGGCACCGCCAAGGCCCTGGCCGACGACGGCTGGGACTACTACTGGCCGCACCTGGAGGGCACGGGGTGGGAGGCCCTGCGCGGCTTCTTCTGGGGCAACGCCATCGCGTTCGCCCTCGCCCTGCTGGTGATCCTCATCCCGCAGACCGAGCGGGTCATCACGCAGGTCGGCGTCGCCTCCTACTGCCTGCCCGTCATCGCCGTCGGCCCGATCCTCACCGTCGTGCTCGAAGGCGACTCGCCCATGGTCGCGATGGCCGCGCTCCAGGTGCTGTTCACCACGCTCATCGGCGTCCTCGCCGGACTGCGCGCCGCCGACAAGGCGAGCCTCGACCTCGTCAGCGCCTACGGCGGCGGCCGGTGGAAGCAGCTCGTCAAGGTGCGGCTCATCGCGGCGCTGCCGTCCAGCTTCGCGGCGCTGAAGATCGCCGCGCCGTCGGCGGTGCTCGGCGCGATCATCGGCGAGTTCCTCGGCCGCGTCGACCAGGGGCTCGGCCTCGCCATGGTCGTCGCGCAGACCCAGCTCGCCACCGAGCGGACGTGGGGGGTCGCCATCGTCGCGGGCGCGCTCGCCGGCTTCGGCTACGCGGTCATCGCCCTCGTCGCCCGGCTCGCCATGCCCTGGGAGCGTACATCGTGATCCTGAAGAGAACCGCGGGCACACTGCTGTCCATCACCGTCTCGCTCGTGCTCGTCGTGGTGGCCTGGCTGGTCTTCATCCGCGAGTTCGACATGAACCCGATGGTGGTGCGCGGCCCCGGAGACGTGTGGGCCTACCTGTTCACCGCCGAGACCGCCGAGGCCAACCGCGCGCTCGTGTGGGACGACCTGTCGATCACCCTGATCGACGCGGGCCTCGGGCTCGTCGTCGGGCTCCTCGGGGCCTCGGTGATCTCCGTCGCGTTCGTGCTGTCCGCCGCCGCCGAGCAGGCGTTCATGCCGATCGCCATGATCATGCGCAGCGTGCCGCTGGTCGCGATGACCCCGGTGCTCACCCTGGTCTTCGGCCGGGAGCTGACCGCGACGACCATCATCGTCGGGATCGTGGTGTTCTTCCCGGCGCTGGTCAACCTCGTGCTCGGGCTGCGCTCGGCGTCCCCGCAGGCGATCGACCTCGTGCGCGCCTACGGCGGCGGCACCTGGACGGCCATGCGCAAGGTGCTCATCCCCTCTGCCCTGCCCGCCTTCTTCACCTCCGCCCGTATCTCCGCCCCCGGCGCCATCATCGGGGCGATGCTCGCGGAATGGCTGGCCACCGGCAAGGGCATCGGCTACCGGATGCTCCAGGACGTGAGCACGTTCGAGTCCGACAACCTGTGGACGAGCGTCGTCGTCATCACCCTGGTCTCCCTCGCCGTCTACTCGGTGATCAGCGTGATCGAGAACATCGTCCTCGCGCGGTTCGGCCGTAACGCCTGACCCGCGGCCGCCGGGCCGCCACACTGGAGTCATGACCGACACCCCGCCGCTCGGGCTGCGGCACGGAACCGTCAAGGTCGTCCCCAGTGACCCGCGCTGGCCGCAGACCTACACGCTGCTCGCCGCCGACCTCGCCGCCGCGCTCGGCGGGCTGGCCTCGGACCTGGAGCACGTCGGCTCCACCTCGGTACCGGGGCTGCCCGCCAAGCCGATCATCGACATCGCCGCGCTGCTGGTCCCCGGCGCCGACCCCGGCGCGGTGGCCGAGGCCGTCGCGCCGCTCGGCTACGGCTACCGGGGCGACACCGGGGACCGGGGCGGTCTCCTGTTCGTCCTGGAGCCCTCGGGCGCCCCGGACCACGCGCTCGCGCACCTGCACGGGATCGTTCCCGGGGACGTCCAGTGGGAGCGCTACCTGGAGCTGCGCGACCTGCTCCGCAAGGACGAGGAGGCCCGCGACGCCTACGCCGGGCTCAAGCACGAACTCGCCGCCCGGCACGGCGACGACCGCACCGGCTACACCGACGCCAAGTCCGCGTTCATCGACGGGCTGCTCGGCGGCCCGGTCGGCGAGGCGCAGGCACGGCGCGAGGCCGGGCTCTAGGCGCCCCGATCAGCGGCGGAGCCGCGGCACTCGATCAGCGGCGGAGCCGCGGTGTCCGATCAGCGGCGGAGCCGCGGTGTCCGATCAGCGGCGGAGCCGCAGGGCCAGATGGAAGTCGACCCGGTCGGCGAACAGGTCGAGGTCGCGGCCCGTCAGCTCGGCGATCCGGCGCATCCGGTAGCGCAGGGTGTTCACGTGGACGTGCATGATGCTCGCGCAGCGCGTCCACGACCCGTCGCAGGCGAGGAACGCCTCAAGGGTGCGCACCAGCTCGGAGCCGTTGCGGGCGTCGTAGTCGACGAGCGGGGCCAGCAGCCGCTCGGTGAACGCCTTGCGGGACGACGCGGGGATCCCGGCGAGGAGCAGGTCGTGGGAGGCCAGCTCTTCGCAGCTCACCACGTGGGCGCGGCCCGGCCGCTCCAGCGCGTAGGTGTGCGCGTGGCGCGCCTCGGTGAGCGCGGCGGCCAGCCCCTGCGGTGCGCGGGCGGCCCGGCTGACGCCGATCGTCACCCGGGTCGCGACCGACATCCGGGCCACGTCCTCGCGCAGTTCCGCGAGCCGTCCGGGCCCGTCCGGGACGACGGCGACGGCGGTCCCGTCGAGATCGGCGACCGCCCCGTTCGTCACCTCCTCCAGGAGGGCGCCCGCGGGCCCGCCCGCGAGCGAGCCGACGAGGACGAGGTGGGGCGCGGCGGGGTCGAGGCCGCAGGCGCGCAGGGCCGCGACCGGGCTCTCCTCCGCCCCGAGCACCTCGACGAGCTGGGCGGCGAGCCTGCGTTCGATCTGGCGGGCGCTCTCGGACCTGGCCAGGTCGAGCGCGGCGAGCGAGACGAGCTCGTCCATGCCCTCCGGCGAGAGGCTCGCCACGAACCTGCCGCCGAGCCGGGGCACGCCGGGCAGGCCCTCGATCCGGTAGAGCCTGCCGTCGAGGGTCGCCGCGGCCGGGAGGCGGTCCGCGGACAGGAACGCGCCGGCCAGGCGGCGGGCCTCGGGCAGCCGCCCGCCCGCGAGCACTCTCCCGGACGAGCCGATGGTCCAGGCGTTGACTGACGGCCACACCTCGCGGAGCGTGGCGCCCGCGGTGAGCGCGGCGACGAGGCCGCGGTGCCGGCTGCGGGCCGCGAGGGAGGCCGCCTCGCGCTCCGCCCACAGGACCGTCGCCATCCGCTCGGTGATCTCGCGGAACGACACGTCGGCGGGGACGGCGAAGAGCGGGACCGCGTGCCTGCGGCAGGCCTCGACGAGATCGTCGGGGACCGAGCCGAGCAGGCCCTCGCCCGCGCCGAGCGCCGCGATCCCGGCCCGCGCCAGGTTCTCCACGAACACCTCGGAGTCGGCCGGGTCCTTGCGCCACATCAGCCCGGTGAGCACCATCTCGCCGCCCACCAGGTACCGGCCGGGGTCGAGGAGGTCGGTGGTGAAGCTGGACCGCAGCGGCCGGTCGAGCTGCTGCGCGCCGATCAGGACGGGCAGGCTCCGGCCGGGTTGCTCCAGCACGTCCCTGAGCTGCATGGTCCCCTCCTTGTAGCGGTCTCCAAAGAAGTTAGCCCCGCGTTGTTTCATCTTCGGTGCTTCGCACGTTTCGGTGGTGCTACCCGGGGAGATTGACTCAGGTCATGACGATGGCGGACTTCAACACCGCGCCCCGGGCCGAGGCCGAGGAGGGCCTGCTGGCCTGCTGCGCCGTCCCGCGCTGGGCACGCGAGGTCGCCGACGGGCGGCCGTATCCGGACCTCGCGGCCTTCACCGAGGGCGCGGTCTCCGTCCTGGACGGCCTGTCCTGGGACGAGGTCCTGACGGCCCTTTCGGCCCATCCGCGGATCGGAGACCGGGCCTCGGGCGCGTCGCGGTCGGAGAAGGAGGCCGCCTGGTCGCGCCAGGAGCAGTCGGCGGCGGCCACCGGCGACACCGCCGCCAAGGACGCCCTGGTGGCCGCGAACCTCGCCTACGAGGAGCGGTTCGGCCATGTCTTCCTCATCTGCGCCACCGGCCGCACCGCCGGCGAGGTCCTGCAGGCCGCCCTCGACCGGCTCGGCAACGATCCCGGGTCCGAGCAGCGCGTCGTGCGCCGCGAACTCGCCGCGATCGTGCGGCTGCGCCTGGAGAAGCTGGTGAACCCATGAGTCTTTCCACCCACGTCCTGGACACCACCCTGGGACGTCCCGCGCAGGGGATCCCCGTCGCGCTCGACCGGCTCGGCCCGCAGGGGTGGGAGACGGTCGCGGAGGGGATGACCGATGACGACGGCCGGATCTCCGGCTGGCACGCCGCACCGGGCCGCCACCGGCTCAGGTTCGAGGTGCCCCAGTCGTTCTTCCCCGAGGTGTCGATCGTCTTCGACGCCGACGGGCAGGGCCATCTGCACATCCCCCTGCTCCTCAGCAAGTACGGCTACACGACTTACAGGGGTTCGTAGAGATGAAGTTCAATCTGGGTCCCAACGGCTACGGCAAGGCCGAGGTCCGGCTGGTGCGCGTCGAGCGCGACGGGGGGCGGCACACCGTCACCGACCTCAACGTCAGCACGAAGCTCTCCGGTGATCTCGCGGCGACGCACCTCACCGGCGACAACTCCGGCGTCCTGCCGACGGACTCGCAGAAGAACACGGTGTACGCGTTCGCGCGGCGGTTCGGGATCGGCGAGATCGAGTTGTTCGCGACGACGCTGGCGAGCCACTTCGTCGCGTCGCAGGAGCAGATCCACAAGGCGCGCGTCGCGATCGACGCCTACTCGTGGGACCGGGTCGGCGACCACTCCTTCGCCAAGGCGGGCGGCGAGATCCGCTCGGCCGTCGCGACGGTCACCGAGGACGGCGCGTGGGTGACGGGCGGGCTGCGCGGCCTGACCCTCATGAACACGACCGACTCGGAGTTCCACGGCTTCCCGCGCGACGAGTACACGACCCTGGCCGAGACGTCCGAGCGGATCCTGGCCACCGACGTCGCCGCGACGTGGCGGTTCGGGACCCTGGACGTCGACTGGGGGCCCGCCTACGCGCTGATCCGCGAGTCCCTGATCTCCGCCTTCGTGGAGACCTACAGCCTGTCGCTCCAGCAGACGCTCCACGCGATGGGCGCCCGGGTCCTGGAGAAGGTGCCCGAGGTCGCCGAGGTCAGGCTGGCCCTGCCGAACAAGCACCATTTCCTGGTCGACCTGTCCCCGTTCGGACTGGACAACCCCGACGAGGTCTACTTCGCCGCCGACCGCCCCTACGGCCTCATCGAGGGGGGCGTGGTGCGCGACGGGGCCCCGGACGAGGGGCTCGCGTGGAGTTCCTGAGCCCGCGGACCTGGGCCGAGGCCCTGGCCGCCAAGGCGGAGCTGCCCGGCGCGGTGCCGCTCGCCGGCGGCACCGACGTCATGGTGGAGCTGAACTTCCGCAGGCGGCGGCCGGAGGCGCTGCTCGACCTGACCCGGATCGGTGAGCTGCGCGAGTGGTCCGAGGCCGACGGGCTCGTCCGGATCGGCGCGGGCGTGTCCTACGCCCGGATCATGTCCGAGCTGGGCGACCGGCTCCCGGGGCTCGCCATGGCCTCGCGGACCGTCGGGTCGCCGCAGATCCGCAACCGGGGGACCCTCGGCGGCAACCTCGGCTCCGCCTCGCCCGCCGGGGACGGCCATCCGCCGCTGCTGGCGTCCGGCGCGGTGGTGGAGGCCGCCTCGGTGCGCGGCGTGCGGACCGTCCCGATCGCCGAGTTCTTCCTCGGCCCGAAGCGGAGCGCGCTCGCGCCGGACGAGCTGATCGCGGCGGTGCTGGTGCCGCCCGCGCCCGGCCCGCAGCAGTTCGCCAAGATCGGCGCCCGGAACGCGATGGTGATCGCGGTGGCGTCGTTCGCGCTGGAACTCCGCCCGGAGGCCGGGGGCGCGGGGAGCGTCGGCACCGGGATCGGATCGGCCGGGCCCACCCCGCTGCGGGCGCCGGAGGCCGAGGCGTTCGCGGCCGGGGCGCTGCCCTGGGGCGAGCGCGCCGACCTGCCACCGGAGCTGACCACGCGGTTCGGCGAGCTGGTCGCCGCGGCCGCCTCCCCCATCGACGACGTGCGCGGCACCGCCGCCTACCGCCGGCACACCCTCGCCGTGCTGGCGCGCCGCACCCTGACCTGGGCCTGGAGCGAGCTATGCGGGTGACCTGCAGGATCAACGGGGTGCCGCGCACCGCCGACGACGTGTGGGAGGGCGAGAGCCTGCTCTACGTCCTGCGCGAGCGGCTGGGGCTGCCCGGCAGCAAGAACGCCTGCGAGCAGGGCGAGTGCGGGTCGTGCACGGTCTACCTCGACGGGGTCGCGGTCTGCGCGTGCCTGGTCGCGGCGGGCCAGGCGGCGGGCCGCGAGGTCGTCACCGTGGAGGGCCTGACCGAAGGAGACGAGCTCGACCCCGTCCAGCGAGCGTTCCTCGAGGCGGGCGCGGTGCAGTGCGGGTTCTGCACGCCCGGCCTCGTCGTGGCGGTGCACGACCTGCTGAACCGGGTGCCCGAGCCGTCCGACCCCGAGATCCGCGAGGCCCTCGCGGGCAACCTGTGCCGCTGCACGGGCTACGAGAAGATCATGGACGCGGTGCGCCTCGCCGCCGCCGAGAGGGACCGGAGCCGATGACGTCCACCCTGGTCGAGAACGCCGCGATCGCCACCGTCGACGCCGCGGGCACCGAGCACGCGCGCGGCCACGTGCTCATCGAGGACGGCGTGATCACGTCCGTCGGTCCGGGGCCCGCGCCGCGCCGCGCCGACCTCGTGCTCGACGGGACGGGCTGCCTGGCCACCCCGGGCCTGGTCAACACCCACCACCACCTGTACCAGTGGGCCACCCGCGCGCTGGCCCAGGACGCGATCCTCTTCGAGTGGCTCAAGGCCCTCTATCCCGTCTGGGGCATGCTCGACGCCGAGATCGTGCACGCGACGACGGGCGCGGGCCTCGCCACGCTGGCGCTGTCGGGCTGCACGACCAGCACCGACCACCACTACGTCTACCCCCGCGACGGCGGCGACGTCTTCGCCGCCCAGGTCGAGGCCGCCCGGGGGATCGGGCTGCGCTTCCACCCGTGCCGGGGCTCGATGGACCTCGGCGCCTCCCAGGGCGGGCTGCCGCCGGACAACATCGTCGAGACGACCGAGGCCGCGCTCGCCGCGACCGCCGACGCGATCGACGCCCACCACGACCCGTCGCCGGGCGCGATGCTGCGGGTCGCGGTCGCGCCGTGCTCGCCGTTCTCGGTCACCGAGGACCTCATGCGCGAGGCCGCCGCGCTGGCCCGCGACAAGGGCGTCCGGCTGCACACGCACCTCGCCGAGACCGTCGAGGAGGAGGAGTTCTGCCGGGAGCGGTTCGACTGCACGCCCGTGGAGTACGCCGAGCGCCTCGGCTGGACCGGCTCCGACGTGTGGCTCGCGCACACCGTCCACCTGGACGCCGCGTCGATCGCCACGCTCGGCCGGACCGGCACCGGCGTCGCGCACTGCCCGAGCTCCAACGGCAGGCTCGGCGCGGGCGTCGCGCCGGTGCGGGCGCTGCTCGGCGCCGGCGCGCCCGTCGGACTCGGCGTGGACGGCGCGGCCTCCCAGGAGGCGGGGCGGCTCGCCCCGGAACTCCGCCAGGCCCTCTACTTCGCCCGCCTCGCGAGCGGGCCCGCCGCGCTGAGCGCGCGCGAGGCGCTGCGGCTCGGCACCATGGGCGGCGCGCGCTGCCTCGGCAGGCAGGACGAGATCGGCTCGCTGGAGCCCGGCAAGCTCGGCGACGTCGCCCTGTGGCGGCTCGACACCCTCGCCCACGCCGGCATCGCCGACCCGGTCGCCGCCCTCGTCCTCGGCGCGGAGCCGCCGCTGGCCGCCCTGCTCGTCGCGGGCTCCCCCGTCGTCCGCGACGGCCGCCTGGCCACCGCCGACGAGACCGCCCTCGCCGCCGCGCTGACCCGCGCGAGCACCCGCCTGGCCGGAGCCGCGACATGAGCCCCCGGACGGCCCGCGGGAGCCGGGTCCCGAACACGAAGGCCGCGGTCCGCGCGGCCCGCGCGCTGCGGAGGGAGGGCCGATGACGGCGCACGTGGGGCTGGCCGCGGGGGTCGAGGCGGGGGTGGGGAGCAGCCCTCGGCGGCCGGACGGACGGCTGAAGGTCACCGGGGAGTTCGCGTTCTCGTCGGACCTGTGGGCGGATCAGATGGTGTGGGGGGCGACGCTGCGCAGCCCGCATCCGCGGGCGCGGATCACCGGGATCGACGTCGGGCCCGCGCTCGCGATCGACGGCGTGCGGGCCGTGCTCACCCACGAGGACGTGCCTGGACGCAAGGTCTACGGCCTCGAAGTCGTCGACCAGCCCGTGCTGGCCTTCGACGAGGTGCGCTACCAGGGCGAGCCCGTCGCGATCGTGGCGGCCGACCATCCTGAGACCGCGGCCCGCGCCGCGGCGGCGATCCGGGTCGGGTACGCGCCGCTGCCGCCCGTCACGGACGCGGAGGCCGCGGTGCGCCCGGACGGGCCGCGCGTGCACGCCGACCGGCCGAACCTGCTGCGGCACGTGCCGATCCGCAAGGGCGACCCCGCGGCGTCGGCGGAGGTCGTCGTCAGCGGGGTCTACGAGGTCGGGATG
The DNA here is from genome assembly GCF_054783995.1 of Actinocorallia aurea. NCBI lineage: Bacteria > Bacillati > Actinomycetota > Actinomycetes > Streptosporangiales > Thermomonosporaceae > Actinocorallia > Actinocorallia aurea. The sequence goes on along the minus strand of NZ_BAAGPQ010000014.1, from coordinate 104,666 downwards.
CAGGACCAGGCGTTCCTCGGGCCCGAATCCGGGCTCGCCGTCCCCTCCGACGACGGCGGCGTCGACCTGTACGTGGCGACCCAGTGGCTGCACTCGGACCGGGGCCAGGTCGCCGAGAGCCTCGGCCTCGCCCCCGACAAGGTGCGGTTCACCCTTGCCGGGGTGGGCGGCGCGTTCGGCGGGCGCGAGGACCTGTCGATGCAGATCCACGCCTGCCTTCTGGCGCTGCGCACCGGCCGCCCCGTGAAGATGGTCTACGGCCGCGAGGAGTCGTTCTTCGGGCACGTCCACAGGCATCCGGCCCGTCTCTGGTACGAGCACGGGGCCGACGCTGACGGCCGCCTCGTGTACGTGAAGGCGCGCATCCTGCTCGACGGGGGCGCTTACGCCTCGTCGTCGCCCGCCGTGGCCGCCAACGCCGCGACGCTCGGGATCGGCCCGTACGACGTGCCCAACGTCGTCATGGACTCACGGGTCGTCTACTCCAACAACCCTCCGTGCGGAGCCATGCGCGGCTTCGGGGCCGTCCAGGCCTGCTTCGCGTACGAATCGCAGATGGACCGGCTGGCCGAGGCCGTCGGGGTGGACCCGGTGGAGATCCGGGTCCGCAACGCGCTCAAGGTGGGCGACCGGATGCCCACCGGCCAGATCGTCGAAGGGGCCGCGCCCGTGGCGGAGCTGCTGCGGCTGGTGCAGGGGCGGCCCGCGCCCGGCCCTGCCGCCCTCCTGCCCGGCGGCACCGCGAACACCACGCGCGGCGAGGGCGTCGTGCGCGGCGTCGGGTACGGGATCGGGATCAAGAACGTCGGGTTCTCCGAGGGCTTCGACGACTACTCGACCGCGCGGGTCCGGCTCGAACTCGTCGGCGACCGCCCTGCCGTGCTCGTGCACACCGCGGCGGCCGAGGTCGGGCAGGGCCTGGTGACGGTCCTCGCCCAGATCGCGCGGACCGAACTGGGCGTCTCCCAGGTGACGATCGCGCCCGCCGACACCTCGGTGGGCTCGGCGGGCTCCTCGTCGGCCTCCCGGCAGACCTACGTGACGGGCGGGGCCGTGAAGGCCGCCTGCGAGGCGGTCCGGGACCGGGTGCTGGCCGGGCTCGGCGACGGCCTGCGCCTCGCCGACGAGCACGTCGTGGACGCCTCCGGGAACCCCGTCGCACCGCTCGCCGACGTGCTCGGCGGCGGCCCCGTCGAGGAGACCGTCGAATGGCGGCACAAGACCACGTACCCGCTGGACCCCGAGACCGGCCAGGGCGACGCGCACGTCCAGTACGCCTTCGCCGCGCACCGCGCGACCGTCGACGTCGACGTCGAGCTCGGCCTGGTCCGGGTGGTGGAGATCGCCACCGCGCAGGACGTGGGCAAGGCCGTCAACCCGCAGGCCGTCGAGGGGCAGATCCACGGCGGCACCGCGCAGGGCCTCGGCCTCGCGCTGCTGGAGGAGATCCAGGTGGTGGACGGGGTTGTGCGCAATCCCTCGTTCACCGACTACCTGATACCCACGATCATGGACATGCCGCCGATGTCGGTGGACATCCTGGAACTCGCCGATCCCGACGCGCCCTACGGGCTGCGCGGGGTGGGCGAGCCCCCCACGATCTCCTCGACCCCGGCGGTCGTCGCGGCCATCCGAGCCGCGACGGGCACGGCCCTCACCCGGGTGCCCGTGCGCCCGGAGCACATCACAGGAACCGCATGCTAGAAGCCCTTTACACCGAACTCGACGGGCGGCTGGCCACGGCCGACGCCGAACTCACCGCGCGCTATCCGGGCGACAGGCCGGGCCGGCAGCCCGTCCACACCGTCTACGTCCCGGCCGACCGCGCCACCGCGGACCTGCCCTCGACCTGGGGGCGCGCGGCCCTGGCGGCGCTGGACGAGCACGGCCTGCCCTACCCGCCCGAACTCGACGCGCTGGTCCGCGCGAAGCTCGCCGACGAGCCGATCGAGGACCTCCGGATCGACTTCGAGGACGGCTACGGCCGCCGCGACGACGCCCAGGAGGACGCGCACGCCCGCGCCGCCGCCGAGATCCTCGCCGCAAGGATCACCCCGTTCTCCGGAATCCGGATCAAGTGCCTGGAGGCGGACCTGCGCCGCCGGGCCGTCCGGACCCTGAAGATCCTGCTGGACGAGATGGGCGGGGTGCCCGCGGGCTTCGTCGTCACCCTGCCGAAGGTCACTTCCGTCGCTCAGGTCGAGGCGATGGTCGCGGTCTGCGCGACGCTGGAGTCCACGCCGGGCGAGCTACGGTTCGAGATCCAGATCGAGACGCCGCAGTCGATCCTCGGCCCGGACGGCACCGCGCTCGTCGCGCCGATGATCCACGCCTCGGCGGGCCGCTGCACCGGGCTGCACTACGGCACCTACGACTACTCGGCCTCCTGCGGGATCGCCGCCGCCTACCAGGCGATGGACCATCCGGCCGCCGACCACGCCAAGGCGGTCATGCAGGCCGCGGCGGCGCTCACCGGGGTCCGGCTCAGCGACGGCTCGACCAACGTGATGCCGGTCGGCGCGCGGACCCGGGACGCCTGGGCGCTGCACTCCCGGCTGGTCCGCCGCTCGCTGGAGCGCGGCTTCTACCAGGGCTGGGACCTGCACCCCGCGCAGCTCCCGACCCGGTTCGCCGCGAACTACGCGTTCTACCGGGAGGGCGCCGAGGAGGCAGTCGCCCGGCTGGACGCCTACCTGAACCGGACGGAGAGCGGATTCCTCGACGAGCCCGCCACGGCCCGCGCCCTCGCGTCGTACCTTCGGCGCGCCCTGGACTGCGGCGCTTTGGCCCCGTCCGACCTCCCCTTCCCCACGTCCACTCTGGAGGGCCTGTGACGACGCCTGGAACGATCGGCGAAGGCGGCCCGCTGAAGGCCGTCCGCGCAAGGCGGGTGCTGCTCCCCGAGGGCGAGCGGCCCGCGACGGTGGTCGTGCGCGACGGGAAGATCGCCGAGATCCTCCCGTACGACGCCGCCGTCGAGGACGTCACCGACCTCCCCGAGCACCTCGTGCTCCTTCCCGGTCTGGTGGACACGCACGTCCACGTCAACGAGCCGGGCCGCACCCAGTGGGAGGGCTTCGCGACCGCGACCCGGGCCGCCGCCGCGGGCGGGGTCACGACGATCGTCGACATGCCGCTCAACTCGCTGCCACCGACCGTGGACGTGCCCTCCCTGGAGGTCAAGAGGAAGGCCGCCGAGGGCCAGATCCACGTCGACGTGGGCTTCTGGGGCGGCGCGATCCCGGGCAACGCGGGCGACCTCGCGCCGCTGCACGCGGCAGGGGTCTTCGGGTTCAAGAGCTTCCTCATCGACTCCGGCGTGCCGGAGTTCCCGCCCCTGGACCCGGCCGGCCTGGAGCAGGCCATGCGGACGGTCCCGGACGCGCTGTTCATCGTGCACGCCGAAGATCCGGAGCTGGTCGGCGAGTCCCGTCCGGCGTTCCCCGACTTCGTGGCGTCCCGGCCGCCGGAGGCCGAGGCCGCCGCCGTCCGGACCGTGATCGAGGCGGCCCGGCGGACCGGCGCGCGCGCCCACATCCTGCACCTGGCCGCCGCCGACGCCCTGCCTCACCTGCGCGAGGCGCAGGCCGAGGGGGTGCGGATCACCGCCGAGTCGTGCCCGCACTACCTGACGCTGCGCGCCGAGGACGTGCCGTCCCACGCGACCGAGTACAAGTGCTGCCCTCCGATCCGGGAGGGCGCCCACCAGGACGCCCTGTGGGAGGCGCTCAAGGAGGGCGTGATCACCTGCGTGGTCTCCGACCACTCCCCCTGCACGCCCGACCTGAAGGAAGGCGACTTCGCGACGGCCTGGGGCGGGATCGCCTCGGTCCAGCTCGGTCTGCCCGCCATGTGGACACAGGCCGTAAAACGCGACATTCCACTCAGTACTCTCGTTGAATGGATGAGCCGGGCGCCCGCCGATCTTGTGGGACTGCCCGCGAAGGGAAGGATCACGGTGGGGGCGGACGCGGATCTCGTCGCGTTCGCGCCGGACGAGGAGTTCACGGTGGACGCGGCACGCCTCTTCCACCGCAATCCCGTCACCCCGTACCACGGCAGGACCCTTCGCGGCGTCGTCCACACGACGTGGCTGCGCGGCACGCCGGCCGGCGGCGACCCCGCCGGACGGTTCCTGCACCGAGAGGAAAGCGTTGTTCACTGAATTGCTGGACCTGGCCTCACGCGCGATCGGCGGGACCGTCGTCTCCGCCAACGACGAGTTCTTCGCCGACCGCGAGAACCTGATCAATCCGCACCGCCCGACCTTCACCCTGGCGACCTTCGGGCACAAGGGCCAGATCTACGACGGCTGGGAGACCCGGCGGCGGCGCGAGCCCGGGCACGACCACGCGATCGTGCGCCTCGGCGTGCCCGGCGTGCTCCGCAACATCATCGTCGACACCGCCTTCTTCACCGGCAACTACCCGACCGAGGCGTCGGTGGACGGGTGCTTCCTGCCCGACTACCCGTCCGCCGAGGAGCTGGAGAAGGCCGCCTGGTTCCCGCTCATCCCCCGCTCCGAGCTGGAGGGCGACACCGAGAACTCCTTCCCGGTGCCGTCGGAGCGGCTGGTCACCCATGTGCGGCTGAACATCTACCCCGACGGCGGCGTCGCCCGGCTGCGGGTGCACGGCAGCCCGATCATCGACCCGGCGCTCGTCCCCGACGTGTTCGACCTGGCCGCCGCCGAGAACGGCGGCGCCGTCACCGACTGCTCCGACCGGTTCTACGGCTCGCCCAACCAGCTCCTGCTGCCCGGCCTCGCCGCGACCATGGGCGAGGGCTGGGAGACCAAGCGGCGCCGCGACGACGGCAACGACTGGGTCGAGGTCAAGCTGGCCGCCCCCGGCATCCCGCAGCTCATCGAGCTCGACACCTCGCACTTCAAGGGCAACTGCCCGGGCAGCGCGCAGGTGAGCGCGCTCGACGGGCCGGTGCTGCTGAAGCGCGTCCCGCTCCAGCCCGACACCCGGCACCGCTTCCGCGTCCCGGCCGGCCTGGTCACCGCCGACCGGCCGGTGGACGCGGTCCGGCTGGACATCTTCCCCGACGGAGGCATGGCGCGCTTCCGGCTGTACGGCACCCTCCCCCCGCAGTCCCGCGCGGACATGGCCGCGCGGTGGAACGGACTCCAGGAGGACTAGTGACCATCCCCGGCCTTCTGCTCGCCGCTGGGGCGGGACGGCGCTACGGCATGCCCAAGGCGCTCGTCCCGACTCCCGGCGACCCGGATCTGCTGCTCGTCGAGCACGGCGTTCGGACCCTGCGGGAGGCCGGGTGCGCGCCCCTGGTGGCGGTGCTCGGCGCGGAGGCGCGCCGGGTGCCGCCGCTGCCCGGCGTCATCGTCGTGGTGAACGCCGACTGGGCCTCGGGGATGGGCTCGTCGCTGCGGGCCGGCCTCGCCGCGCTGGAGGCCGACGCGGTGGTGGTGCTTCCGGTCGACACCCCGTGGATCACCCCGGAGGCCGTTCAGCGGCTCGCTGAGGGCGCGGGACGCGCGACCCTGCGCGTCGCGACCTATGAGGGCCGCCAGGGCCACCCGGTGGTCCTCGGCCGCGAGCACTGGGCGGGCGTCGCCGAGCTCGCGGTCGGCGACGTGGGGGCCCGGCCCTACCTGAGGCTGCACGAGCACGAGCGGGTGCCCTGCGACGACATCGCCGACGGCACCGACATGGACGTGCCCCTTGCGTGACGTCCTGGACGAGCTGCACGAGCTGTGGTCGGCGGGCCGCCCGGCGGGGCTCGCCACGGTCGTGGAGACCTGGAACTCCGCGCCGCGCCCGCCCGGCGCGGCCATGCTGGTGTCGGAAGCCGGCGAGGCCCTCGGCAGCGTGTCCGGAGGCTGCGTCGAGGGGGCCGTCTACGACCTCGCCCACGCCGCCGCCACCGATGCCGCCGCCGGACCCGTCCTCGAACGGTACGGGGTGAGCGACGACGACGCCCTCGCCGTCGGCCTCACCTGCGGCGGGACCATCCACGTCTACGTCGAGCGGATCAGCCCGGAGTCCTTCCCCGAGCTCGCGGGGGTCGTCGCCGACATCCGGGCCGGAACGCCCGTCGCCGTCGCCACCTGCGTGGAGCCCGCCGACGCCGCGGCGTTCGGACGCCGCATGGTGATCCGCGCGGACTCCGCCGAAGGCACCTTCGGCTCGGCCCGGCTCGACGAGGCCGCCATCGACGACGTCCGGGGCATGCTCGCGTCCGGGACCACCGGGACGCTGCGCTACGGCCGCGACGGAGAACGCCTGGACGGCGACCTCACCTTGGCCGTCCAGTCCTACGCGCCGCGGCCCCGCATGATCGTCTTCGGGGCGATCGACTTCGCCGCGGCCCTCGCCCGCGCGGGCTCGTTCCTCGGCTTCCACGTGACGGTCTGCGACGCACGTCCCGTCTTCGCGACCCGCCGCAGGTTCCCGGGCGCGGACGAGGTCGTCGTGGACTGGCCGCACAGATACCTCGCCGCGGAGGCCGCCGCGGGCCGGATCGACGGCCGGACCGTCCTCGCCGTCCTCACCCACGACGCCAAGTTCGACGTCCCGCTGCTGGAGGTCGCGCTGAAGCTGCCCGTGGCCTACGTCGGCGCGATGGGCTCGCGCCGCACCCACGCCGACCGCATGGCGCGCCTGCGCGCGACCTCGCTCACCGAGGCCCAGCTCGCCCGGCTGCACTCCCCGATCGGCCTCGACCTGGGCGCCCGCACCCCAGAGGAGACGGCCATCAGCATCAGCGCCGAGATCATCGCCGCCCGCTGGTCCGGCACCGCGGTCCCGCTGACGCGCGGCCTCGGCTCGATCCACCGCTGAGCTGAGCCGGCCGCAAGGTCAGACCTCGGCGACGGCCTCGTCGATGGGTGTGTCGCCCTGGATCAGCTCCAGGGTCTCCTGGACCCCGGTGCCCTGGGTCAGCAGGGCGGCGATGACCGCGGCGACGTCGGCGCGCGGGATCTCGCCGCGGCCGGTGGCCGGGGCGAGCCTGACCCTGCCCTGGGCGGGCTTGTCGGTGAGAAGGCCGGGGCGCAGGATCGTCCAGTCGAGGTCGCGGGTGCGCAGGTCGGCCTCCGCGGCCGCCTTGGCCTCGATGTAGGCGGCCCAGACCTCGTCCTTCAGCCGGTCCGGCATGGTGTCGGCGCCCATCGCCGAGATCTGCACGAGGCGCCGCACGCCCGCCCGCTCGGCCGCCGCCGCGCAGAGGATCGCCGCGTCCTGGTCGACGGTCTTCTTGCGCGCCGCGCCGCTGCCCGGGCCCGCGCCCGCGGCGAAGACCAGGGCGTCGAAGCCGGAGATCGCCTCGGACAGCTCCTGGACGGTCGCCCGCTCCAGGTCGAGCACCAGCGCGGACTGGCCGGCGGCCTCCAGGTCGGCCGCCTGGCCGGGATCGCGGATCAGGCCGACCGCCGAGCCGTCGGGCCACTGCTTGAGCAGGTGAAGGGCGATCTGGCCGTGTCCGCCCGCGATGACTATGCGCATGCCTTGATCATCGCAGGTCACAGATGGGGCTCCACGACCGACAGGACGAGTGTCGCCACCCTTTCCTCGAGTTCGGCGGCGGTCAGCGGGAGCGTGCCCTCGACCCAGCGGATCACCAGTTCGGCCGCGCCGCCGAGGGCGAAGAACATCGCGGTCTCGAAGCCCGTGGCGTCCGCCGGGTGCAGCTCGCCGCGCGCCTGCGCCGCGAACATCGCGTAGGTGGCGCGGCGCCTGCGCTCCAGCGCGGGGCTGCCCGCCGGCTCGGCCAGGCCCACCCTGGCGCGCCGCGGGTCGGCCGCGAACGCGCCGACGAACGCGCCGATCGCCCGGCGCAGGCGCAGCCGCGGATCGGGCTGTGCGGAGGCGGCCCGGTCGAGGTGGCGCACCAGGTCCTCCAGCGCGCGGTCGTAGACGGCCAGGAGGAGCGCTTCGACGTCGGCGAAGCTCGCGTAGAAGTACCTGTCGTTCAGCCCGGCCCGCGCGCACACGCCGCGCATGGTCACCGAGGCCCAGCCGCCGTCGCCCCACAGCTCCAAGGCCGCCGTCAGCAGCCGCTCGCGCCGCTCTGCCGTGCGCTCGGCCGCGGAGCGGCCCCGGTACGAACGTGTCGGAGATCCCATCGCCTCCCATCTTGACGCCTCGGCACCGGAAAACCATAGTCGGTGGCGGCTGCCACCAGATAATGGCGGGACAGCCGCCCGTCCGGCACCGCCCACAGGAGGAGTCATCTCGTGCAGCCCCTCGGTCCCACGTCCCTGACCTGGCGTTTCCTCGGCGACAACCGGACGCTGCTCACGGGCCCGCGCGCGGGCATCCTCCAGCTCATGCTCCCCGAACTCGGCCAGGGCGTCCTCGACCACTCGGTCTTCTTCTCCGACACCCTCGGCCGCCTCCTGCGCTCGGCCGGGCCGATCCTGGGCACCGTCTACGGCGGCCCCGACGCCCGCAAGACCGGCGCGACCGTCCGCGACTACCACCGCGACATCAAGGGCGCCATGCCGGACGGCGCCAGATACCACGCGCTCGACCCGGACATCTACTTCTGGGCGCACGCCACCTTCGTCGACCACCTCTTCTACTCGACCGAGACCTTCATCCGGCCCCTCACCAAGGCCGAGAAGGAGGCCATGTACCAGGAATCGAGAACCTGGTACGCGATGTACGGGGTGAGCGACCGGCCCGTGCCCGAGGACTGGGCGGGCTTCCAGGAGTACTGGGACGGGATGCTCGCCGAGCGCGTCACCGCCCACAAGTCGGCCCGCTACAGCGTCGGGTACGCCACCAAGGGCCTGCCCCGGCCCAAGCAGGTCCCGGCGGCGGTCTGGAGGGTCCTCGGCGCGCCCGTCAACGCCGTCGCGCGCTTCCTCACCGTGGGCGGGCTGCCGCCCAGGACCCGCGAGATCCTCGACCTGCCCTGGTCGGCCGCCGACGAGCGCCGCTACCAGGCCTTCGCCCGGACCGTCCGACGCGCCGACGGCCTGTGGAACGTGCTGCCCAAGGCGGTCCGCTACGCCCCGCACGCCCGCCGCGCCTTCTCCCGGGACGGCAGTCCCCGCTGACGTCAGGTTCCGCTGACGTCAGGTTCCGGCAAATCTTCGGTGAGGATTCGCCAAGCGGACGCGGTGCCGCCGCCCGGTCCGGGATCCTCGGCTCCCGGGATCGCGGACGGGACGGCGGGGGGACAGGGTGCGGCGCTGGACAAGGTGGGCGGCTTTGGGGCTCGGGGGCGCGCTCCTGGCGGGGTGCGGCCTCTTCGACAAGGCGCCTGAGGCACCCGCGCCGGGCACGCCCGCCGCGTCCGTCCCCGGCGACGGGTCCGCGGTCGTCAGCGGGCCGCAGCCGCGCGCCTGGACCCCCGAGCGGATCAGGCCCGGCGAGCGGCCTCCCCAGTTCGTCGTCCTGTCCTGGGACGGGGCGGGCACGGCGGCCGGGACGTTCGCGCGGGTCCGTCAGACCGCCCGCCTGAACGGGGCCACGATGACCTTCTTCCTTTCGGGGCTGCACCTGCTGCCCGAGCGGCAGCGGGACCTCTACCGGCCGCCTCACCGGCCCGCCGGCGCCTCCCGCCACGTCTCCCCCACCGACGCGCAGATCCGCGACACGATCCTCAACCTGGGCCTGGCCTGGCGCGAGGGCAACGAGATAGGCGCCCAGGTCAACGGGCGGCGCTGCGCCGGGGTCCGGCGCTGGACGGCCGCCGACTGGAAGTCCGAGATCGAGCAGTCCGTCGGGTTCGTCGGGGCGTGGAAGACCCACACCGGCTTCACCGACCTACCGCCCCTGCCGTTCGACCCCGCCGCCGACCTCGCCGGAGGACGCGCCCCCTGCCCCGGCGGACCGCGGGCCCTGCGCAAGGCGGCCCGGCAGCTCGGCTGGAAGTACGACGCGGGAGGCACCGGCCGCCAGGTGTGGCCGCACCGGGACCGGGGCCTGTGGCGCCTGCCCGTCCAGACCCTCCCGCTGCCAGGACGGGCCCGCGAGGTGCGCGGCACCGACCTCGACCTCTTGCGCGTCCAGGTCCACCGCGGCCGGCACGGCAGCGCCCACCTCAGGCCGCGCTGGCGCAAGCAGGCGGGCGCGGTGCTCCAGGCGGGCTTCGAGCGCGCCTACCGGGGCAACCGGGCGCCCCTGATCGTCGGCACGCATCTCGCGCACTGGAACGGCGGCATCTACCTCGAAGCCGTCCAGGAGCTCCTCACCCGCAACGCGCGCCGGCCCGACGTCCGGTTCGTCTCCTACCGGCAGCTCGTCGAGTGGCTCGAACTCCAGGACCCGGCGGTCCTCGCCAGACTGCGGGCGCTGCCCGTCGGCAAGGCGCCCGCACGCGGCTGGCCCCGCTACCTGGCCCCCGCCTCCCCAGCGGCGGACGGCGGGAAAATCAGGTGACAGCCGGTACCGCGACCCACACCATGGGTTCATGAAGCACTGGCCTCTCTTCGGACTCCGGGTGCGCACCCCGCGCCTGGAACTCCGCCTGCCCCGCGAGCACGAACTCGACGCGGTCGCGGAGGTCGCCGCGGCCGGCATCCACCCGCCGGACGCCATGCCGTTCAGCGTGCCGTGGACCTCCGAGCCGCCCGAGCAGGTCGCGCGCAGCGTCGCGCAGTTCTACTGGACCCGGCTGGGAAGCTGGAAGGCCGAAGACTGGAACCTCCCTCTCGCCGTCTTCGCCGACGGCGAGCCGATCGGCTTCCAGGACGCCTTCGCCCGCGGATTCCGGACCGCCCGCCACGCCGAGACCGGCTCCTGGCTGGGCCTGGCCTCCCACGGCCGCGGATACGGCACCGAGATGCGCGCGGCGGTCCTCGCGCTCGTCTTCGCCGGCCTCGGCGCGCGGACGGCGGGCAGCGCGGCCCATACCGACAACGCGGCGTCCAACGCGATCTCGCGGCGGCTCGGCTACCGCGAGAACGGCATCCGCTTCTCGGCGATCCAGGGCCGCCGGGTCGAGGACACGCTGTACCTCCTGGACCGGGAGTCCTGGGCGGCGCACCGCACCGTCGAGGCCGAGATCACCGGGCTCGGGCCGTGCCTGCCGATGTTCGGCCTCTCCGAGGACGCGGCCGTCGCCGAGCCATGAGCGGCGGCCCGCCCGGGGCTCAGTCGCGGTAGAGCTTCGCGGCGTAGGTCTCCGGGGCGTAGTACGCCTCCAGCTCCGCCAGGCTCTCCTCGGTCTTCTGGGTGTCCTTGACCAGCCGCGCGTTCGACGGCAGCGCGTCCGGGTCCCAGGTCTCGGGGAGCCAGAGCCCGGAGCGCAGGAAGGCCTTGGCGCAGTGCAGGAAGATCTGCTCCACCGCCACCTCGACGGCCAGGACCGGCCGGTGCCCCTTGACGACGAGGTCGTCGAAGTAGGGGGCGTCGCGCAGCAGCCGGGCCCTGCCGTTGACGCGCAGGGTCTCGTTGCGGCCCGGGATGAGGAACAGCAGCCCGACGTGCGGGTTGGAAAGGATGTTGCGGTAGCCGTCGGCGCGACGGTTGCCGGGGCGCTCGGGGATCGCCAGGGTGCGCCGGTCGACGACGTGCACGAACGAGCCCGTGGGGTCGCCCTTAGGGGAGGCGTCGAGGAGTCCTTCGGCGTTTCCCGTGGCCATCACCAGGAACGGGGAGGCGGCGATCCACTCCAGGTCCCGGTCGTGCAGCTCGACCCGCTCCTTGGCCACGGCCCGGGGCATCGGCTCACCAAGGAGTTCGCGCAGTTCCGCCTCGGACGTGATCTCACTCATCAGACCATCCAAACAGATCGGAAAGACCCGGGCACTCCATTAAAGTATGCCCGGACTCGGACGGTGTGACAGGAGTGAAGCATGGTGGATCCCCTGCGGGCGGGCGACCCCGCGGCGATCGGGCCCTACACCCTGGCCGGGGTCCTCGGCGAGGGTGTCCGGGGCACCGTCTACCTGGCCCGGCGGGACGGCGTCGACGTCGCCGTCAGGCTCATGCCCGCGGGGTCCGCCCCCGACCCCGAGGCCCTCGCCCGGTTCGTGGACGAGCTCAGCGCGGCCAAGGAGGTCGCCCGTGCCCGTACCGCGCGGGTGCTCGACGCCGGAGCGGACGGCGAGCGGCCCTACGTGGTCAGCGAGTACGTCCACGGCGTCTCCCTCCAGGACTCCGTGGCCCAGGAGGGGCCGTGCGGCGGCGCGGTCTTGGCCCGCCTCGCGGTCGACACGCTGACGGCCCTCACCGCGATCCACGCCGCCGGGATCGTCCACCGCGACTTCAGGCCGGCCAGCGTCCTGCTCGGCGACGACGGGCCGCAGGTCGTCGACTTCGGGATCGCCCGCGCCCTCAACACCACGGCGCACAGCGCCGACGTCGGATCACCCGCCTACATGTCGCCCGAGCAGGTCGCGGGCCGCGAGCTGACCTTCGCGTCCGACCTGTTCTCCTGGGCGTCGTCGATGCTGTTCGCGGCCACCGGCGCGCCCCCGTTCGGCACCGCCGAGACCGGCGACGTCGCCCACCGCATCCTGCACGACGAGCCCGATACCGGGGTGCTGCCGCAGCCGCTGCGCGACGTCGTCGCGGCCTGCCTGGCCAAGGACCCCGAGGCGCGGCCGAACGCCGACGACGCGCGGGCCTCCCTGGCCGGGGGGTTCGTGACCGAGACGGCAGGGCAGAGCGCCGAGCGGTCGCCGCGGGCCACCCGCACCCTGCCCGGGAACTCGACCGCCGCGGAGGCCGCCGAGCGGGAGCCTTACCCGTTCGAGATCGGCCCCGCGCCCGGCGAGAGCGACGCCCTGGCGGGACGCGGCCCGACCCTCGTCATCTTCGCCTTCATCGCGCTGATGATGGCCGTCTCCGTCACCGGCTGGGCCCTCACCCGCGACTCCGGCGCGAGCACGACCCCCTCCGTCACCGTCTCTCCGGTGCCGACCTCGGACCGTGATCGCGGCGGCCCCCAGGTGATGCCGCCCGACGAAAGCGCGGAAGGGCCTTCGGCGAAACCGTCGGACGACCCGTCGGACGACCCGTCGGACAAAGCATCGGACAAACCGAAGTCCAAGCCCTCGAACGGCGCGACGACCCCCGCACCCTGATCCCGAACGGAAATCGACGCCGCCCCCGACGTCCCTTTCACAGAACTGCGCCTGAAATTTTCGGACAAGATCGTACGAATGGCGCTTTCGCAGTAAGGTCGGACGGTTGGTTACGGCAGGTGCGCCGAGCCATGAGCCGGGTGAATCGGGAGTCGGGGGATGGCTGAGGCGCGGGAGCTGCGGACCGGGGACCCCGCGTCCGTCGGACCGTACGTGTTGCTGGGGCTGCTCGGCGAAGGCGGCCAGGGATCGGTCTACCTCGCCGAACGCGACGGCGTGCGGGTGGCCCTGAAGCTGCTGCACACCCGCTTCGCCGACGACGGCGACGCCCGGCGCAGGTTCGTCCGGGAACTCGAGGCGGCCAAGAAGGTCGCGCGGTTCTGCACCGCCCACGTCCTCGACGCCGACCTCGACGGCGACCGGCCCTACATCGTCAGCGAGTACGTGCCGGGGGTCTCCCTCCAGGACCTCGTCACGGCCGAGGGGCCCCGCGTCGGCGGCGCGCTCGAACGCCTCGCCATGAACACCCTCACGGCGCTGGCGGCGATCCACCAGGCCGGGGTGGTGCACCGCGACTTCAAGCCGCAGAACGTCCTCATGGGCCCCGACGGCCCCCGCGTCATCGACTTCGGCATCGCCCGCGCGCTCGACGCGACCACCCAGAGCCAGGCCGTCGGCACCCCCGCCTACATGTCACCCGAGCAGCTCAACGGGCTCCCCCTGACGGGCGCCTCCGACCTGTTCTCCTGGGGCGCCAGCATGGTCTTCGCCGCGACGGGCGCCTCCCCCTTCGCCGCCCCCGAGATCGGCACGATCCTGCACCGGATCATCGCCACCCAGCCCGATCTCTCCGCGCTGCCGGAGCCGCTGCGCGGCGTCGTCGCGGCCTGCCTCGCCAAGGACGCCGCGGCCCGCCCGTCGGCCGCCCAGGCGCAGGCCGCGCTGCTCGGCGCGGCCCCCGCGCCCACCGCGCCCGCGCCGCAGACCCCGCGGGTTCCGGTTCCGGGCCCGCCTCCGCAGCCCCACGCCGACACCGCTCCCCCTGCCGCGCACCCGCAGCCGTACGCCCGCACCGTTCCCCCGCAGGCGCGGACCGCCCCGGAGCCGTACCCGTTCGAGGTCGGGCCGCCGGAAGGCGGGCGCAACGCGCTGTCGGGCCGCAGGTCGGCCCTGGTCGTCGGGGGCGCGGTCGCCGCGGTCCTGGTCCTCGGAGTCGGCGGGTGGGCGCTGACCAGGGACGGCGGACAGGCGGACAAGACCCTCACCTCCGCCGACCAGGCGGACACGACCACGACTCCGCCCGGCGGCGTCGACGCGGACGCGCAGATGGGCCAGGGTCCGAACGGCGGGGCGCCGGAGCCCGGGACGTCCCCGACGGAAAGCGCCAAACCGAAGAAGAAGGGCAAGAACGGCAAGGGCGGCGGCACCGCCAAGCCGAGCGCGAACGCGTCCCCCAGTTCTTCCGCGGGCACCGACGGCACCGCGGACGGCGGCTCGGGCGACGGCACCGGCTCCGGCACCCAGGAGTCCACCGCGCCCGCCCCCGTCGAGACGACCACCAACCCCGCCCCCGCCGCCCCGGCGCCCGCCACCACCGCCAACCCCTACACCGCGGCGCAGGTCTGCGGCTCGGGCTACGCCGTCCAGCGCTCGGCGTCCTTCTCCGGCGGCACCGTCTACCAGCTCTACAGCAACTCCACCAAGAAGAACTGCGCGGTCGCCCTGAAGAACACCTCGGTGGGCGCCAAGACCACCGTCTGGGTCACCCTCAGCCGGCAGTCCGACGGCACCGCGGTCACCGACCGCGGCTCCTACGGCTACTACGCCGGCCCCGTCTACCTCTCCGCTCCCGGCGTGTGCGTGAAGATCGCCGGTGGCGGCGCCGCAGGCCAGATCGCCACCGGCTGGGCCAACTGCGACTGACCCCCTGCACCGAACTTCCGCGGCCGGGATCATCCAGGCCGCTTTCGGCCTTTTCCGCTGATCGCGGCCCTTGTGGTGCGCGAATCCACCGTCGAGCTGCTCGGGTGAGCGGTGGCAAGGCGAAAGCCCCCGTCCGGGGGGACGGGGGCTTTCGGTGGTCACTGGCCGGGCGCGGGGCGCCCGGAGCGTGATCAGACCTGGCCGGCCTTCTCCAGGGCGGTGCAGCAGGTGTCGGTGATCATGCGGGTGACGATGTACGGGTCCATGTTGGCGTTCGGGCGGCGGTCCTCCAGGTAGCCCTTGCGCTCGATCTCGACCTGCCAGGGCAGGCGGATGGAGGCGGCGCGGTTGGACACGCCGTAGGAGAACTCGCTCCACGGCGCGGTCTCGTGGGCGCCGGTGAGGCGGTCCTCGATGCCGGCGCCGTAGGCCTTGACGTGCTCCAGGAACTTCTCGCCCAGCGCCTCGCACGCGGTGATGATGGGGTCGTAGCCCTCGCGCATCGCCTGGGTGGAGAAGTTGGTGTGCGCGCCGGCGCCGTTCCAGTCGCCCTTGACCGGCTTGGACTCGATGGAGAGGACCACGCCGTGCTTCTCGGCGATCAGCGCGAGGAGGTAGCGGGCGACCCAGATGTGGTCGGAGACCTCGACCGGGCCGGCGGCGCCGATCTGGAACTCCCACTGGCCGGGCATCACCTCGGCGTTGATGCCGGAGATCGTCAGACCGGCCTGGAGGCAGGCCTCAAGGTGCTCCTCGACGATCTCGCGGCCGAAGGCCTTGTCGGCGCCGATGCCGCAGTAGTACGGGCCCTGCGGGCCGGGGAAGCCGTGCTCGGGGAAGCCGAGCGGACGGCCGTCCTTGAAGAGGGTGTACTCCTGCTCGATGCCGAACCACGGGTCCTGGCTCGCGTACTTCTCGGCGATCGGCGTGAGCAGCGCGCGGTGGTTGGTCGCGTGCGGGGTGCCGTCGACGTTCAGGACCTCGGCGAGGACCAGGACGTGCTCGCCACCGCGGACCGGGTCCGGGAACACCGCGACCGGCTTGAGCTGGCAGTCCGAGGAGGTGCCCTCGGCCTGGTTGGTGCTGGAGCCGTCGAAGCCCCAGATCGGCAGGTTCTCGAGCTTGGCCTTCTCGGCACTGTCAAGGATGCGAGTCTTCGACCGCAGCTGGGCGGTGGGCTCGGTGCCGTCGATCCAGATGTACTCAGCCTTGACCTTGCTGCTCATGAGTGTCCTTGCCGTGTGCGAGGGATGTGACTCCGGGGTTCTGCCTACGGAGGATTTTGCTGAGCCGCGATTTCGCGTCGATTGCCCTTGTGTAAACCCGAAGTTAACTCGGCATCGTTCCAACATGCCTGAGCAGGGCGGTTACGGTTTGGTATAGACCAGTGTCCGTACCGCCGAGGGCCCGGAACCGGGCCGCGAGCAGGGTTTTCAGCGGTGTGCGGGGACGAACCCGCCGAAGGAACCATGAACATACAGCAAGGGTGTGGCTCCCGTCACGTCGGCGGAGAGAACGTAGCCGACCTCCAGGGTGTGGTCCCCCAGATCGAGCCGATCGTAGGTGCGGCACACGAGTTGGACGGCGGCCCCGTCGATCAGCGGCGCCCCGTGCGGGCCGGTGCGCCAGGACGTCCCGGTGAACCGGTCCTCGGGGCCCGCGCCGAAGCGCTCGGCGATCTCGCGCTGGTCCTCGGCCAGGATGTTGACGGCGAAGTACGGCAGGCGGCTCAGGGCGGGGAAGGTCCGGGAGGAGTGCGCCGCGTAGTACGAGACCAGTGGCGGCGCCTGGCTCACCGCGGCGAAGGAGGTCGCGACCAGTCCTATGGGGCCGTCCTCTGTGTGCCCGGTGATCACCGCGACGCCGGTCGCGTGCGCGCCGAGCGCCTCGCCGTAGACGTCCGGGGCGACGCCTCGGCGGGCGTTCAGATCGGCGATCTTCGAGGGCGCCGCGGTGCCGTCCTGGGGGCGCCGGCTCAGCCTTGTGCTCATGCGCCCCACTGAAGCAGTCGCCGGGCCATTAAGTCAATATTTCCTACCTAGTTAATAGGCATCTAGGATCCGGATCACACGGTGCCGGAGATCCAGGAGGATCGATGTCGGACGAGAACAAGAAGGTCGTCGAGGAGTTCCTCGCCGCGCTGGAGGCCTTCGACCTCGCGGCCGCCGAGCGGCTGCTCGCCCCTGGCGTGCTCTACCAGAACGTCCCGCTCCCGCCCGCCCGCGGCAGGGGGGCGACCATGCGCCAGCTCAAGCTGATGATGAAGCACCTGACCGCCTTCGAGGCGGTCAACCACGACATCGCCGTCAATGGCGACACGGTGCTGACCAGCCGCACCGACGCGCTGGTCCGCGGCAGATTCCGCGCCGAGTTCTGGGTCGCCGGAACGTTCCGCGTCCGGGAGGGCCGGATCGTGCTGTGGCGCGACTACTTCGATTGGACGACCTTCGCCTTCGCGGGCCTGAGAGGGCTCGCGGGGCTCGTGCTGCCCGGGGCGAGGACCACCCGCCCGGCAGGCCCCCGCACCGCGCCCGAATAGGCATTCAGAGCGCCGGATGCGGACTCTGTCCGGTTCCGGCCGCGGAAATTGGCCGAGGCCCGCCCCCCTGCTCGGGGAGACGGGCCTCGGGGGCTCGCGGGGTCGGCCACTGGGCCGCGGCGGACGGCCGGCCGACGGACTACCGGACCTGCTAGGCCGGGTAGTGGCGCTCGGGGGAGCCGACGTAGATCTGGCGCGGACGGCCGATCTTGGTCGTCGGGTCGTTGATCATCTCGCGCCACTGGGCGATCCATCCGGGGAGGCGGCCCAGCGCGAAGAGCACGGTGAAGGCGTTCACCGGGAAGCCCATCGCCTTGTAGATGATGCCGGTGTAGAAGTCGACGTTCGGGTACAGCTTGCGCTGCACGAAGTAGTCGTCGGTCAGGGCGACCTCTTCGAGCTGCATGGCGAGGTCCAGCATCGGGTCGTTGACGCCGAGGGTGTCCAGGACCTTGCGGGTGGCCTTCTTGACGACCGCGGCGCGCGGGTCGTAGTTGCGGTAGACGCGGTGCCCGAAGCCCATGAGCTTCACGCCGTCTTCCTTGTTCTTGACCTTGTTCACGAAGGCCTTGACGTCCCCGCCGTCGGCGTGGATCTTCTCCAGCATCTCCAGCACGGCCTGGTTGGCGCCGCCGTGCAGCGGGCCCCACAGGGCGTTCACGCCGGCCGAGACCGAGGCGTAGAGGTTGGCGTGGGAGGAGCCGACGAGCCGCACCGTCGAGGTCGAGCAGTTCTGCTCGTGGTCGGCGTGCAGGATGAACAGCATGTCGAGGACCTTGGCGACCTCGGGGTCGACCTCGTACTTCTCGGTCGGCAGGCCGAAGGTCATCCGGAGGAAGTTCTCGACGTAGCCGAGGGTGTTGTCCGGGTAGAGCAGCGGCTGGCCCACGGAGGTCTTGTAGGCGTAGGCCGCGATCGTCGGGAGCTTGGCCAGCAGCCGGATCGAGGCGAGGTCGACCTGCTCGGGGTCGAACGGGTCGAGGCTGTCGGGGTAGTACGTCGACAGCGCGCCGATCGCCGAGGACACGACCGCCATCGGGTGCGCGGAGCTGGGGAAGCCGGAGAAGAACGAGCGGAAGCGCTCGTGCAGCAGCGTGTGGTTGGTGATCTTGTCCTGGAAGTCGGTGAGCTGGGCCGGGGTCGGCAGCTCGCCGTTGATGAGCAGGTAGGAGACCTCCAGGAAGGAGGACTTCTCCGCCAGCTCCTCGATCGGGTAGCCGCGGTAGCGCAGGATGCCCGCGTCACCGTCGATGTAGGTGATCTCGGACGTACAGGACGCCGTGTTGACGAACCCGGTGTCCAGGGTCACGTAGCCGGTCTCGCTCAGGAGCTTGCCGATCTTGAGCCCGCCCGGGCCCTCGGTCGACTCGGTCACCTCAAGAGGCAGCCGCCCGTCTTTGTGGTCAAGCCCGAAGTCGGACATGTTTCTCCCGCTCTCCCGTTATCCGTTCGGTGTCCGTCTGGTCGGACCCGTACTGCTGGGACTCCCAGTCTGCCGCGTGACCGTGGATGGCCGGTCCGGACGGGATTCCCTGCGGAAGCGTAAACCTCTCACCGTACGGAACCGCAAGGCGGCCTGGGTGACCTACTTCACAAGTCCGTAACGTGCGGCTCAGACCGTGGGTTCCGCGCTGCGCAGCTTCGGCTGGGCCGCGAGGAAGGACAGCAGGAGCTCGCGGGTGAGGGCCAGGCCCATCTCGCGCTGCTCGGGGGTGACGGTCTCCAGGACGGGGTTGTACTCCACGTTCCGGCGCAGGAGCAGCTTCAGGTCGTCCTCGGCGATCGCGGCGGAGCAGGCCGCGCAGACCCGCCACGGGGTCGTGTAGTGGTAGGTCCGGTCGCCGACGCGCAGGGTCACCGGCCGGTCAGGGGTGATCGTCCAGACGTTGACGAAGCCCTCGGGCCGCGGCGACTCGATGCCGCAGCAGTCGCAGCCGACGTCGAGCGGCTCGTCGGTGAGGTCGGCGAGCGCGGGCAGGGCGGCGTGGTCATAGGAAACGCCCGGGAGCACAGGGTGCTCGAACCGGATTCCGGCCAGTTCTCCGTCCGCCCAGTCCTCGCTGAAGTCGAGCGGGGCGTCACACTCGAGACAGACCATCTGGATCGCGGTTTCCAACAGAAAGCACCTCCTGGACCACATGACGTGCGAACCCTAATCAAGGTCGCACTATGTCCAACCGCGGAACGTCTCATGGGCATTCCATGACCAGGGTAAAGGATGAACGCCTCCCGATCTTTGCCCGGTTGACCAGGCACGTCCCGTCGACCTGCCCGGGGCGCCGGATTTTTTACCGAACGGCGCGCGGGAACCGCGAAAATGCGCGGACGATCCGCCGGGGCGGCCCGCGCGGGCGCATCGCGGAAACGCGGGGTTAAGGCAGCAGGGCGAGCCGGTGCGCGGCGAACAGGAGGTTCGCGTGGAACGGGGCGGTGAGCTCCGCGCGCGGCACGGACTCCAGCTCGGCGAACGCGGGGCGCAGGATCTTCGACGCGGTCGGCAGGGGCAGCGTGCTCACGACGACCTCGCCTTCCTCCAGCACCCGGCGGATCTCGGCGCGCATCCCCATCATGTCGGTGACCGCGACGAGCTGGACGGGAAGCCCCGCCGACAGGGAGATCGACAGGGCGTGGTGGCCGCTCCCGTCGGGGTAGCGGTACTCGACCAGGTACTGGGTCCGGTCGAGGGTGCCGTCCTCGATCGAGCAGGCGTCGACGGCCTTGGCCAGGCCCAGGTCGGCGGTCCAGGCGGGCGGGGCGGGCAGGAGCGGCCCCGAGAGGTCCGCGGCGGCCTTGGCCGCGGACGGCCTGTGCTCCTCGGGGCCGACGGCGGCCATCACCGCGAGGAAGGCGTGCGCGCCGGGGGTGCCCGCGCGGCGCAGCACCTTGATCAGGTCGCTGTAGGCCTTGCCGAGCGCCTCGGCGTCGGGCGCGGCCTGGCTCAGCTCGCCGAGCTGGGCCGAAAGCCACAGCTCGGCGGCCAGCGCGCCGTCCCGGCCGAGGAGTTCCGCGCCGGCCCGCACGTACAGGTCGTAGACGGGCAGCAGCCCGGGCAGCGCCAGCTTCGGAGGTCCGGGCACGACCCGGAAGAGGTTGTTCCCGTCGGTGCTCACGCGCCCAAGGCTACTGCGCGGTAATCGGCGCTGTTCCGGGACTACCCGACGACCGCGTAGGCCCGGACGGTGAAGGTGCCGACTCCGGCCAGCGCGGGAGGCGCCGAGTGGAAGCGGAACCCGGCGTCGGGCAGGCCCGCCAGTCCCGTCATGTGCTCCACGATGGGGATGCCCGCCCCGAGGAGCGCGCTGTGGGCAGGGCGCTCTCCTCCCTTCATGGAGTCGACGTTCTGGGAGTCGATGCCGAGAAGGGCGGCGCCTTCGGCGACGAGGAGGTGGGCGGCCTCGGCCGTCAGGTAGGGATGGCCGCCGGCGAGATAGGCGTCGGTCCCCCAGTGCCGGTCGAACCCGGTGTGCACCAGGACCGCCTTGCCCGTGACGTCCAGGCCGGCGAAGCGGTCGGCGTCGATCTCGGCCAGGCCCGCGGCCCGGACGACCAGGCCGTCGAGGTCGGCGAAGGACGCCAGGGGCAGGCCCGCGAGGTCGGCGCCGCCCTCGTAGCGGTGCAGGGGGGCGTCCAGGTACGTCCCGGTGTTGCCGACCATCGTCACCCGGGCGAAGTGGAACTCGGTGCCCGGGGAGTACTTCGGACGCGACTGGGCGTGCGTCATGTGGTCGGTGATCTCGGGCGCGGGCAGCCCCGGCACCGTCGCCATGCCGGAAACGACGGGGTGGCTCAGGTCGACGAGCCGTCGGCCCCCGGTCAGATCTTTCGTCATGGCGCCGATTCTGCCGCCTCCCGGGTTCCCCGGACGACGGCCGCGAGCCGGTACAGGACGCAGAAGGCCACGAGGCATCCGATCACGGCCGCCATCGCTCCGGTGACCGCGTGAGAGAAGTCGTGGTAGAGGGTGTGCGGCAGCCGCTCGACACCGATCCGCGCGCCCACCGCGCCCGCCACCGCCGCCGCGAGGGCCACGGTCAGGGCGACGGCGGGCGGCACGCCCGGCTCGGGCGTGCGCGGCGCCGCGCGCAGCCACATCACCAAAAAGACCGCGACGGCGAGGAGGCCGAGCACCCCGGAGCCGTACTGGCCCCACCGGTACCAGGCCAGCGGCCCCGCCTCCTCCCGCAGCACCGGCCACAGCTCCACGAACGGCCCGGTGAAGTGCGTGAACCCGTCCCAGAACAGGTGGGTCGCCTGGCCGATCAGCAGCGACGGGAGCGCGAGCCAGGCGCGCCGCCGGGTCAGCGCCGCCGCCGGGGCCGCCAGCCGCTCGCGAAGGGCGCGCGGAGCGAGCCGCAGCAGGGGGCGCTTCATCAGCAGGTGGAACCCGGCGAACAGGACGAGGCCGAGCCCGAGGTTCCAGGTGAGGACTCCGGTCAGCGCATGCGTCTCCTGCCGCGAGGAGATCGGCACGAACAGCGGCACATCGGGCACCATCGCCCCGATCGCCAGCGCGGACGGCACGAAAGGCCGTCCGCGCAGGGGAAGGATCGCGGCCACGTGGCTCACGGTGAAGGGCATCGGCGCTCACAGGGTCGGGGCGGGGGCGCTCCTCCCATGATCCTTCACGGTCGGGTGGGGTCGGCGACCCTGGCGAGGAAGAGCGGCTCACCTGTTACGTCGTCGCGCACGAGCAGGAGGTACGGGCGGTCGAAGACGACCTCCATGGGCGCCTCGGAAGGCAGCTGCGCGCCTGCCGCCATGTCGACGGCCGTGGCCGCGGCGGCCTCGGTGCCCTCCTCGTCCACCCGCAGGGTCGCGGCGTGGAGCACCATGCCGATCCCCGAGGCGTCCGGCGCGATGCCCGTGAAGTCGGCCGCCTCGGAGAAGGCGGCGGGCATCCCGGCCTCGGCGAGGAGGCCGGACAGCTCGCGGCGGGTCTTCAGATCGGTCTTCGGCAGGGACAGGGACACACTCTCGACCTTCGGTTCGAGTCCGCCCAGGGTGGCCGCGGAGGGGGTCTTGCAGGCCGCGTCGTCGGCGGCGGCATCGGGCAGGAGAGCGAGCATCGAGAGGCTCCCCTTCGTGTAGGGGATCCGGACGGCCGTCCACCCGTCGGCCTGGGCGTAGGCGTACGAAGCGGTCCGGCGCAGGAAGTCGGCGTCGACGCGGCCGCCCGCGGCGGTCGTGAAGGGCGCGCGCTCGGTGTCGTCGGGCTCGAACGGGTCCGCCCAGTCGGCCTTGAAGTGGACCGCGTCGGTGAGGACCCAGCCCGCCCCCTGGAGGGATCCCTCGGGGAGCAGGTCCTCGATCAGGCCGTCCGTGTCGTCGGCCACGGCGGCGTTGACGGTCTTGCGGGCCCCTTCGGGGTCATCGTCCAAGGGGACGAGGTAGAGGGGCGCCTCGTAGGCCGTCTGGAGGGCGTCGAGGTAGTCCGGGGCGGTCTTGCGGGCCGGGTCCGTCCACACGCGGTCGCTCACCTTGAGGCCGGGCAGGGCGCGCATCGCGGCGGCCCTGGCCTTCAGGTCGGGCACCGGGTCGGCGGGCCAGCCGAGCACCTCGTCCATCTCCTCGGCCGTCCGCCCCTTCGCGCCCAGCGCCGCCATGCCGAGCCCGGACGCCACGCTCGACGGGGACAGCACGAGGTTCGCGGCGGGATCCGCCGCGCACCAGGCGTCGAGGAGGCCCAGGCCGAAGGCGAGATCGGCCGCCGCGGCGGCCTTCGCGTCGCCGTCCGCGACGCTGAGCGCCGAGCCCCTCGCCTCCTCGGCCCGCGCGCTCCCGCAGCCCGCCAGACCAGCGATTCCCACCAAAGCCACCGATCCAGCCATCAACCGAATATTGCGCATGTCCCATAGACGGAGCCGACGCCGCGGGACGTTGCAGTGATATACGGGAAAAAATGCCTTGATGGTTTGCGCGGTACTTTGCCGGGCGTTCACCCGGTATTTCCCGGAAGGCCGCCCCAGCCGTCGAAGCTCGCTGAGCGAACACCCGCACCAGCGTGCGCAGGGAATCATCGGCGCACCAGAGGCAAAAAGGAAGTCCCGCATGACCCGCGTCAATGCCGACGTCGACCCGGACGACGTCCCGTCCAACACCTCGGACAACCGCCACATCCGCGACGTCATGTCCCGCAGGGCCGTCATCGTCGGCGGCGGCGTCGTCGCCGCGGCGGGCTTCATGACGACGCCCGCCCTCGCCAAGGGGAACGGCAAGGGCAAGGGCAGGCCCGGAAAGCCGGGCAAGCCGAAGCTGCTGGGCTTCAAGGCCATCGCGCCGAGCACCGACGACGCCGTGCGCGTCCCGGAGGGCTACTCCGCCCAGGTGATCATCCCCTGGGGCACCCCGATCCACAGCAACGGGCCCGCCTTCAAGAAGGACGGCTCGAACACCGCCGCCGAGCAGCGCCGGCAGATCGGCGCCCACCACGACGGCATGCACCTGTTCCCGCTGACGGGCTCGTCCGGTCTGCTCGCGATCAACCACGAGTACATCGACACCACCCTGCACTACGCCGACGGCAGCGCGGTGATCACCCAGGAGAAGGTCGACAAGGCCACCGCCGGGCACGGCATCTCCGTCGTCAAGCTGGAGCGCGACCGCAAGTCCGGCAAGTGGGAGCTGAAGGACTCGCGGTACAACCGCCGCGTCACCACCGACACCCCGGTGGAGTTCTCCGGCCCCGTCAAGGCCTCCCACCCCCTCCTGCGCAGCAACAACGCGCCGAAGGGCACGCTGAACAACTGCTCCAGCGGCTACACCCCGTGGGGCACGTACGTGACCTGCGAGGAGAACTTCAACGGGTACTTCGGCACGGACGCCGCGTTCACCGCGAGCACCGAGCAGAAGCGCTACGGCATCTCCGCCGCCTCCGGCTACAACTGGCACAAGGCCGACGCCCGCTGGGACATCGCCGCCAACCCGAACGAGGCCAACCGGTTCGGCTGGGTCGTCGAGATCGACCCGTTCGACCCCAAGGCCGCCCCGGTGAAGCGCACCGCCCTCGGCCGCGTCAAGCACGAGAGCGCGACCGTCACCGAGTCCAAGGGCCGCGTCGTCGTCTACACCGGTGACGACCAGGACGGCGAGTACGTCTACAAGTTCGTCGGCGAGGGCACCTGGCGCAAGCACCGCGCCAAGGGCCAGAGCCCCCTCGACCACGGCACCCTGTACGTCGCCAAGTTCAACGACGACGGCTCGGGCGTGTGGCTGCCGCTGGAGTTCGGCCAGGGCCCGCTCACCGCGGCGAACGGCTGGGCCGACCAGGCCGACGTCCTCATCCGGACCCGCTCGGCCGCCGACGCCGTCGGCGCGACCAAGCTGGACCGCCCCGAGTGGGTCGCCGTCAACCCGGACAACAAGGACGTCTACCTGACGCTGACCAACGGCGTCGGCAACGGCGGCGCGGCCAACCCGCGCAAGCCCAACCCGTACGGCCACATCGTGCGCTGGCACGAGAAGAACGGCGACAACACCGCGCTGACCTTCACCTGGGACGTCTTCGTGCTCGCGGGCGACCCCGCCTACGACCCCGCGGTGACCCTCGGCCCCGACAACATCTTCGGCTCCCCCGACGGCATCGGCT
Source organism: Actinocorallia aurea (assembly GCF_054783995.1). Classification (NCBI taxonomy): domain Bacteria; kingdom Bacillati; phylum Actinomycetota; class Actinomycetes; order Streptosporangiales; family Thermomonosporaceae; genus Actinocorallia; species Actinocorallia aurea. The sequence goes on along the minus strand of NZ_BAAGPQ010000014.1, from coordinate 79,613 downwards.
TCGACACCGACGGCCGCCTGTGGATCCAGACCGACATCTCCAACACCTCCCAGACGCTCGCGTCCAAGGGCTACGACAACATCGGCAACTGCGCGATGCTGGCCGCCGACCCGGAGACCAAGGAGATCAAGCGGTTCCTCACCGTCCCGCGCGGCGCCGAGGTCACCGGCATCACCTTCTCCGCCGACGGCAGGTCCCTGTTCGTCAACGTCCAGCACCCCGGCGAGGCCTCGACGGCGTGGGGCGCGCCCACCCCGGCGAACCCCCGCGCGGTCTCCAACTGGCCCGACTTCGACCCGGCCGGCCGTCCCCGCTCCGCCACCGTCGTCATCACCAAGAACGACGGCGGCAAGATCGGAACCTGACCGCCCCCTCCTTCGTTCCAGGAATAACAGGCGCCCCCTTCCCCCCACCTGAGGCCTCAGGGGAGAAGGGGGCGCCGCCAACTCCCCCGCTCGCCGACGCGGATCCCGGCCGTCTCTTCAGCCGCTCAGCCCCCGACCCCGGCGACCAGCCCCCGCCAGGCCGCCCGCCCGAACACGAGCACCGGCCCTTCCACGTCCTTGCTGTCCCGCACCGCAACGACAGCGGAAAGATTCATGGCGACCTCGACACAGTTGTCGCTATTGGGCGAGCTGTGGCTGCTCTTGAACCAGGCAGCACGCGACAGATCGGACATGGTCATGGCCTGAACCCCTAGTTTTGAGCGATCGTTAGATGAGTTCGGCGGACGCCTCCGAAGGCAACGCCAACCGGGCGATCCTGTCAAACGCCAGCGTACTGAGACCCACCTGAAACTGGTTCTCCACGTACATATCGCCAGCCGCGCTATCGACGAACACGACGTCCGATGCCTCGGGGAGAAGGGGATCAGCTCACTCGCGCGGGCGCTCTCGGCTCCCGAGCCCCCGGACCAGCCCGCGCCACGCCGCACGCCGGAACACCAGCACCGGCCCCCCGGCGTCTTTGCTGTCCCGCACCGCCACCACGGTGGGAAGATTCAGCGCCGCTTCAACACAGGCATCGCTGTTGGGAAGGCTTCGGCTGCTCTTGAACCAGGCGGCATCGGACAGGTCGTACTGAATGGTCATGGCTTAGACCTTTTGTCGCTTCGGATGATCGTCGCGATGAGATCGGCGGACGCCTCCGAAGGCAACGCCAACCGGGCGATCCTGTCGAACGCCAGCCTACTGAGACCCACCTGAAACTGGTTCTCCACGTACATATCGCCAGCCGCGCTATCGACGAACACGACGTCCGACGCGAGGTCCCCCAGCCCCAACACCGAAAAGGAGCCGCTGAGGCCGGGGTGGCCGCCGGATCCCGTCGGCAGGATCTGAACTGTCACGTGGGGACGTTTGGCGTCGGACAGAAGCCGTTCCAACTGCCCCTGCATGACATCGGGGCCTCCGGCGTTCAGCCGCAGCGCCTCCTCGCCGATGACCGCGTGGAGCCTGGCCGGAGGCGGTTCCAGTCGGGTGAGCACGAGCTGTCGCGACATGCGGGCGCGGAGCCAGGAGTCCGGCGGGCTGTCCTCGTTCGCCTCCCGGCGGACGGCCTGCGCGTACTCCGGCGTCTGCAGCAACCCCGGGATCACCAGCGGCGCCCACTCGGAGATCTCGACCGCCGCGTCCTCCAGCGCCACGTACGGGCCGTTGAAAACGCCACTGAAATCGGCCCACCAGTCGCGTTTGTCCACTTCGCGCGAAAGCCGTGCGATCGCGTCCCGCACCTCACCGGGAGCCCCGTAGAGGTCGAGCAATTTCTGGACATCGCGAGCATTTATCCGATTTCGGCAGTTCTCCACGTGGCCGATCTTCGCCGGAGACCAGCCGACGGCCGCGCTCACCATCGCCTGGCTCATCTTCGCCGAGGTGCGCAGGTCCCGGAGAGTTCGTGCGAGCTGCCGGGCCCGGACGCTCGGTATGTAGCTCGTGGCTGACGACATGGGCCCAGTTTCTCGCGGCGCGCATCCGTCTGGAGCACAAATTCACCGAAGCAAATGTAGAGGTCTACTGGACATTGCTAGACCCCATCGTGCACGCTGACGTTCTCTTCGACTACAGCGAGCTACGCATCGGTGGGCATTGATGGATGAGTTTTTGCAAGTGGGACAAGTCGGTCCTTCTGGGTTCAGGCTCGTCGGTATCACCCGGTTCCGGGCCGAGGCGCGGATGCCGGCCTGCGCGCGGGAGTGGGCCGCGGGGCTCGCGGCTCCGTTCGTCGCGCCGGAGGTCCTCGACACGATCCGGCTCCTCGCCTCGGAGGTCGCGACGAACGCCTTCCGGCACGGGTGCGCCGCGGGCGGCGTCCAGGTCGCGCTGCTGCTGACCGAGGCGGGCGGCGTGCGCGTCGAGGTGCGTGACGAGGGCGCGGGTGTTCCTCGGCGGCGGGCCGCCGCCGAGGACGACGAGGACGGGCGCGGCCTCCTCCTCCTCGACGCCCTCGCCCGCGCCTGGGGCCACGCGCCCGCCCCCGACGGCCCCGGCACCGTCGTCTGGTTCGAGGTCGACCCTGGGACCGCCGTCTGAGCCCGCCCCTGCCCGAGCAGTCCCCTTCCCGAAACGCGACGAGCCGCCCGCCGCCCCGTCCCGGCCCACCTCCACTCGGCCAACAGGCCCCGACAGAGAACCGAGGAAACGACCCATGGACGACCGTCACCGCCCGCCTTCCGGAGCGCACCGCACCTGGACCGGGCACCTCCGCACCCCCACGATCCGCACCCCCACGATCCGCACCGCCCCGCCTCCGCCCCGCGCACCGGAACCCCAGCGGCCCGGACCCGCCATCACCCGTCCGCCGGCGGCCGACCCCGGCCCACCGGCCCGAAGCCCCGCAGTCCCCCTGCACCTCCACCCCGACCCCGCCCCGCCCCGCCCCCTGCCCCCTCGCGGCCGAACCCCGGCCCGGACCCGCAGGGCGCCGCGCACACCCCGTCCCACGCCGCATCACCCCCTGCTCCCGTCCGCCCGGACCCGCAGACCGCCGCACGCACAGTGCACTCCCGGCCCCACGCCGCTCCGCTCCACGCGCACTCCCTACCGGGGCAGGGGACCACCGCACGCACTCCGCGCAACGAACCCCACGCCGCTCCGCCGCCCGCGCCCTCCAGGCCGAACCCGGTCCAGGAGCGGCGGAACCCCGTCGACGCGCCGCCAGCGTGGGGCGCGGCATCCGGTCCAGCGCGGCCCGGCACAGGCCGCCCGGTGCACACCGCGCCGGACGGGCGCTCGCGGCCGGCGCCGCACCGGGTCGCGGGGGCCGACCCGGCGCGGTCCGGAGCGCGCGGCGCGGAACTCACCGCCGGGGCGCTGCTCCGCGCGTTCCCCGAGGCCGCCACCCTCTGGTTCGGGCAGGCCACCGGCGTGTGGCGGGCGCTCGTGCGGGTCGACGGGCGGGACGCGTGGCTCACCGCCGACACCCTCGAACACCTGGGCCATGCCCTGTGGCGCCTGCGCCGCGCCCAGGGCGCGGCCCCGGCCCGTCCGTCCGGCGCGGGCACCGGCGCGTACGCGTCGCCCGCCCCCCTTCACCGCAGGCCCCCGCTCCGACCGGTCCCGGCCCCCGCCTGCTCCCCACCCGGATCCGGCCGCGACCCGGACCGCGCCCCGCGGCGTCCCGGCCTGCTGGCCCGGCTCACCGGCCGCACCCGCAGAACGGCCGCCTGAGCCGTCCCCGGCCGGTCCGGGCAGGGGGAACGGGTGGAGGATCGAGGGCGGGCCCGAGCCGCGAGGGCCTGAGTGCCCGTCGACCGGGCACCCGCCCCACGTCCGTTACCGCTCCTCTGCCGAGCCGGGCCGTCAGGTGAAGACGGACTTCGGGGGGACGGGCGGGGTGACCTTGTCGCCGTCGTGGATCGGGGGGTGGCCGGAGGCGAAGCGGGTCACCTCGGCGGTGTCGAGGCAGCGGGCAGGGATGGGCTTGCCGGCGCTGATGCGGGTCAGCGCCGGGATCGGCAGGGGCTCGCGGGAGGCGCCGATGATGAGGTTGCCGTAGCGGCGGCCGCGCAGGACGCCGGGCTCGCCCATGAGGAGGGTGTGGGGGAAGACCTTCTGGACGGTCGCGGCGAGGCGGCGGGCGAACGGCAGGCGGCCCCCGTCGGCGACGTTGATCAGGTAGACGCCGTCGTCCCGCAGGACCCTCGCGACCTCCCCCGTGAACTCGGCGGTCGCCAGCGGGAGGGGCATCTCGGCACCGGAGAAGGCGTCCAGGACGACGAGGTCGTCGGAGGCGTCCGGCAGGGACGCCACGCCCGCGCGGCCGTCCCCGATCCTGATCTTGAGGCCGCGGACGTTCCTCAGGGGCAGGTTCTCGCGGACGAGCTGCACCAGCAGGCCGTCGAGCTCGAAGACGACCTGCCGGGAGCCGGGGCGGGTGGCCGCGATGTACCGGGCGAGGGTGCAGCCCGCCCCGCCGACGTGGACGGCGTCCAGGGGCTCGTCGCCCACGCCCAGATGATCGACGACGTCGCCGAGCAGCCGCATGTACTCGAACTCCAGATGGGACGGATCGTCGAGGTCGACGTACGACTGCGGCACGCCGTCGATGCGGATCACCCAGCCGCCGTCGCGGTCCCCGTCGCGCAGCAGCTCGGCCTCCCCCTGCCCGATCGGATGCACCCCCGCCAGCGGCCTGTCCCCACGTCTCATCCCGCCAGCCTAAGCGCCCCCCGCACCCGCCTGTCAGGTCAGCCAGACGAAGGCGGCGAAGCGGCCGGTGTTCTGGTCGCGGCGGTAGGAGTAGAGCTCGGGGGTCTCGATGGTGCAGCGCGGGTCGTGGGACGCCGGGACGCCCAGGTCGGCGAGCTGGGCGGCGAGGGCGGCGCGCAGGTCCAGCGCGGGGGTGCCCCAGCTCGTGGTGGCGCGCATGACGAGGGGGGAGGCGGCGCGCATCTCCTCGGGCACCTCGTAGCAGCGGCTGCACGCGCCGGGCCCGATGAAGGCGGTGAGGTCTTCGGCCCCGGCCTTGCGCATGGCCTCGACGAGGGCCGGGACGACGCCGTCGAGGGTGCCCCTCCGGCCCGCGTGGGCGGCGCCGACGAACCCGTCCCCGGCGACGACGACCCCGGGGCAGTCGGCGCCGAGCGCGGCCAGGGCCAGGCCGGGGACATCGGTGAAGACCGCGTCGGTGTCCGGCACTCCCTCGTGCGCCGCGGACACCCGTTCGACCCGGGTCCCGTGGACCTGCCGCATGAACACCGCGCCCTCAGCGCCGAGTTCGGCGACCGTCCGGGCCCGGTTGCGGGCGACCGCGCGGGGCGCGTCGCCCACGTTCGGCCCGAGGTTGCGGCTGTCGTAGGGGCCGGTGCTGAATCCGCCGGTGCGGTCGGTGACGACCGTCCGCACGCCGTCCGCGAGCTGCATGGGGCAATCCTGCCGCATTCGCGCCGGCCGACCCTACCCGCCCCGCACCCGAAACCCCCCATCCGGCCCCGCGCGGGGCCGCTCCTCCCGGCCGGGCGGCATGCGCACGGCCGAAGGCGCTCACCGCGTCGAGACGGAAGGCCCCCACACCTGCGCAGACGGCACCGCACCGCCCGCGCACCCGCACGGCCGTCGCGCCGTGCGGGCCGGGGAGGCCGCCGGGGCCGGCCGCCGGGGGAGTGCGGCGCGGCCCCGGCGGCTGGTCAGGCGGCCCGGGTGGACTGGGAGCGCTTGCCCTGGAAGGGGAGGAAGCGGTCTGGGCGGTGGGGGGAGGCGGGGAGTTCGGTCTGCTCCACGGCGAGGATGCGCTCCATGCGGAAGGCGCGGACGCCGTGGCGCAGGCGGCACCAGCCGACGAGGTACCAGTGGTCGCCGTGCACGAGGGTGGTGACGGGCTCGACCTCGCGGTGCGAGACGCGGCGCTTCTCGTCGGCGTAGTGGACGCGCACGACGCGGCGCTCGGTGATCGCCTGGGCGAGGACCCGGGCGCGGCGTGCGGTGTCGGGGTCGAGCGGGGTGAGGAGGGCGGCGAGATCGGGCCCGCCGCGCTCGGCCAGATGGGCGAGCGCGCGCCGCGCGGTGGCGGCCTGTGGACCCGCGCCGAGGTGCGCGAGGGAGAGCGCGAGTGCGGAGATCTCATCGGCGGACAGGGTGAGGCGATCCATCTCTTCGAGGCTGCGTGCGTTCGAGGGAAGCGTCATCACGTCCATGCGCTCAGTATAACACATCATTCGATCGCATGTTCGATTAACTCAACCGTGGAACCGCCTCTATCAGGGCTTTCGTGTACTCGTGCCCCGGTGATCCCGTCACCTGTTCGACGGTCCCGCACTCCACGATCCGTCCCTCGCGCAGCACCGCCACCCGGTCGCACACGTACCTCACGACCGCCAGATCGTGGGAGACGAACAGCACCGCGAGGCCCAGCGCGTCACGCAGGTCGCGGACGAGGTTGAGCACCGCGCCCTGGACCGACGCGTCGAGGGCGGAAGTGATCTCGTCGGCGATGAGCAGCCCGGGACGGGCGCCCAGCGCGCGGGCGAGCGCGACCCTTTGCCGCTGCCCGCCGGAGAGTTCACGCGGATAGCGCGCGGCGAGGTCCCCCGGCAGCCCGACCATCTCCAGGAGCCGCCGCGCCTCGGCGGCCCGCTCGGCCCGTCCGACGCCCCGGCCCAGCCCCTCGGCCACCGCGGCCCCGATCCGCAGCCGCGGGTTCAGCGACCCGTACGGATCCTGGAACACCATCTGGACGCCCCCTCCCCCACGCACCTCCCCCTCGTAAGGCACAAGCCCCGCCAGCGCGCGAGCAACGCTCGACTTCCCCGACCCCGACTCCCCGACGAGCCCGAGCACCTCCCCCTCCCCGATCTCGAACGACACCCCGTCCACGGCCGTGAAACCCCCATAGCGGACCCGCAGCCCCGAAACCCGCACCCCGCCCGCCGCCTCCCCCCGGGCCGCTCTCCGCCCCACCCACGCACTCATCCGGCGCTCCCCTCCCCGACACCGTCCACCCCGCCCCGCACCCCACGACCCGCATCGCCCGAAACCCCGCCGCCGGGCTGGTCGCCGCCCGAATCATCGCCGCCCGGATCGTGGCTGCCCGGATCGTGGCTGCCCGGATCGCCACCGCCCGAATCGTCAGCGCGCTGATCGTCACTGCCCGAAGCCTCACCGCACGAAGCGTCGCTGGCCGAAGCCTCACCGCCCGGATCTTCACCGCCCGAAGCGTCGCCGCCCCAAGCGTCGCCGCGCCGATCGTCGCCACCCGAAGCGTCGCTGGCCGAAGCCTCACCGCCCGGATCTTCACCGCCCGAAGCGTCACCGCGCTGATCGTCGGCGCACGAAGCGTCGACGTGTGGGGGTTCGTCTGTGGGTTGGGTGGGGGCGGGGTTCGAGGTTCGTGGGGCGGGGGGTTCGGGGGGGTCGCTTTGGGGGTGGTGGCAGGCCACGCCGGTGGTCAGTGGGGGTGTGGTTTGCTGGCAGGTTTCGTCGGCGAAGGGGCAGCGGGGGGCGAAGGCGCAGCCGGAGAGCGGGAGGTCTGAGGGGGCGGGTTGCGCTCCCGGGATGGTCGCGAGGGGGAGGGCGCGGTCGGTGGTGAGGTCGGGGATCGAGGCGACGAGCGCGCGCGTGTACGGGTGGCGTGCTTTGCGCAGGTCGTCTGCCGGCAGGTCCTCGACGACGCGGCCCGCGTACATGACGAGGACGCGGGAGCAGCGGCTGGAGACGACGGCGATGTCGTGGGAGATGAGCAGCGCCGCGGTGCCCGCTCCCGAGGTGACCTCCGCGAGGAGGTCGAGGACCTTGCGCTGCACGGTCGTGTCGAGCGCCGTCGTCGGTTCGTCGGCGATGACCAGCCGCGGATCGCCCATCAGGCCCATCGCGATGACGGCGCGCTGCCGCATCCCGCCGCTCAGCTCGTGCGGGAACGACGCGGCCCGCGCGGCCGGCACCCCGGTCCGCTCCAGCCGCTCCGCGGCCCGCGCGCGGGCTTCCCGGCGCGTCATGCCCAGGTGGACGGTCGCGGTCTCCGCGAGCTGCGTGCCGACGCGCAGGGCGGGGTTCAGGGCCGACAGCGGGTCCTGGAACACCATGGCGAGCCTCGTCCCCAGTTCCTTGCGGGAGAGCTCCCCCAGCGGCCTGCCTTCGAGCAGCACTTGCCCGCGCACCCGTCCGGGGTAAGGCACCAGCCCGCCCACCGCCAGCGCCGTCAGGCTCTTCCCGCTGCCCGATTCCCCGACGATCCCGACGACCTCGCCCGCCCCCACGCAGAACGACACTCCGCGCACGGGTGTGACGCCGCCGAAGGAGACGGTCAGATCGCGCACTTCAAGGACGGCGTTCGAGGGCCCAGGCCGGGAAGGCTGCTCAAAGGGGAGTTCGGCCTCCTCCCCGGCTCCGGGCGGCTCAGGGGCCCGCGCCGCGGCACGGGCCAAGGATTCCCCGACAAGGGTGAACCCGATACCCGCGACGGCGACGGCGAGCGCAGGCCCGGCGATCACCTCCGGGTCGACGTACACGCGCGGTAGGGCGTCGTGCAGAAGACGTCCCCAGTCGTAGTCGGGAGGCTGAACGCCGAGGCCGAGCAGCGAAAGCGTCGCCATTCCCAGCAGCGCGTACCCGAGCGCGGCGGTGACGGACAGGATCAGCGGTTCCGCGATGTTCGGCAGCACGTGCCGGGTGAGCACCCTGACCCGTCCCGTCCCCAGCATCCGGGCCGCGGCCACGTAGTCGGCGGACTCCACGCCCGCCGCGAGGGTCCGCGTGAGCCGCGCAAGGCCGGGCGCGGAAGCCACCCCGATGCCTACGACGGCCCCGGTCGTTCCCGTCCCCGCGACGAGCGCCGCGAACATCGCCAGCAGCAGGACGGGGATCGCGGTGAGCCCGTTCACCAGCGCCGTGATCAGCCGGGCGGCGCGAGGGCCGAGCATCGAGGGCAGCGCGCCCAGGGCGATGCCGAGGACCGCCCCGATGACGGTCGCCAAGGCGGCGAGCACAACGCTGAGCCGGGTGGCGGCGAGGGTGCGGGCGAGCATGTCGCGGCCGCCGTCGTCGGTGCCGAGCCAGTGCGCGGAGCCATGCCCCTCAAGGGTGTGCAGCGGGTCGAAGCGGACGGCCTCCGCGCCCCACACCCACGGCCCGAGCACCGCGAAGACAAGGGTGACGGCGACGAGGACGGCTCCGGCGAGCGCGGCGGGCCGGCGTGTCACCCTCTGCTCCCCAGGACGGAGCGCCGGTCGAGCAGCCCGAGGGCGACGTCGACGGCGAGCAGCACAGTGAGCGAGATGGCTCCGTAGACGAGTACGGCAGCCTGTGCGAGCGCGTAGTCCTTGCCCGCGATCGCCTCGACGGCCGCCCCGCCGAGGCCGGGCCACTGGAAGACGTACTCGATGACGACGGATCCGCCGAGCAGCGACGCGAGCAGCAGGCCCCCGGTCGTCAGCGTGGCGGTGAGCGTGTTCGGCAGCAGGTGCCGCAGGTGGATCCGAAGGGCCGGGAGCCGCTTCGCTCGGGCGAGCCGCACGTAGTCGGCGCCGAGTTCGCGCAGCGTCTCGGCGCGGACCAGCCGGGCGAGCAGCGCGGTGGGCCCGGCGGCGAGCGCGAGGACGGGCATCACGAACGAGGCGGGCCCGTCCTTGCCCGCGACGGGCAGCCAGCCGAGCGCCACCCCGAAGACCGCGACCATGCCGACGGCGAGCAGGAACTCCGGCACGACCGACAGCGCGCCCGTCGCGGCGGTGAAGGCGAGTTCCGTCCCGCGCCCCCGCCCGTTCTCGGTGCGGGCCGCCGCCCACATGCCGAGCGGCACGGCGACGGCGAGGGCCAGCAGCATCGTCAGCGCGACGAGCTGGACGGTGGCGGGCAGCCGGTCGGCGATCACCTCGGCGGCCGGCCTCCGGGACAGGAACGATTCGCCCAGGTCGCCGTGGAAGATCCCGCCGACGTAGGAGGTGAACTGGTCGAGCAGCGGCCGGTCGAGCCCCAGTTCCGTCCGGCGCCGCTCGACCGTCTCGGGGGGTGCGGTCGGGCCGAGGGCGGCGCGCACCGGATCGCCGGGAATGAGGTGGAGCATGGCGAAGGACGCCACGACCACCCCTCCCAGGGAGGAGGCGAACCGGAGTGCGCGCCGCCCCCATCTCACGGCGCCAGCATCCTGATGGAGGTCGGGCGCACGATTCCGCCGATCACCTGTACTTCGGCGTTCTTGGCGGCGACGAGCTGGGTCGGCAGGACGACCGGGACGACGTCGGCGTTCTTCACCAGCGCGGCCTGGGCGGCGGTCCAGCCTTCACAGCCCGCGACGCCGACGGTCGCGGCGGCCTCGCCGGACAGCTTGATGTAGTCCGCGTTGTCCAGGTGCGCGAAGTTCGCTCCGCCGTCGTCGGGTGACGCGCCGGACAGGTAGCCGGTGAGCTGGGTCGGCAGGCTGAGGCCGAGCGGCACCCACGCCATGTCCCAGTCGCCGTTCTTGAACAGCGAGTCGGAGTAGGCGGCGTCGGCGCTCCCGACGAGCTTCGTCTCGACGCCGAGGTCCTTCCACTTCTGCGCGACGAACTCCATGCCCGCCTGGACCGAGGGCCCTGCCGAGGTCTGGTAGGCGATCCGCAGGGTGAGCCTCTTGCCGTCCTTGGCGCGGATGCCGTCGGATCCCGCCTTCCACCCGGCGGCGTCAAGCGCGCTTGCGGCCGCCGAGGCGTCGAACGAGGGGAGGTTCCCGGTGACGGCGTCGCCCCGGCAGGGGTCGGGCGCGAGCGACGTCAGGTGGGTGGCCGGGTCGCCGTTGCCGCCGGACGCGATCGTGCGCAGCTCGTCGAGGTTCAGCGCCTGCACGAGGGCCTTGCGCACCTCGGACGACGCGCCGGGCCGGTCGTCCCCCTGGTGGAAGAAGAACTCGCCGATCCCGTCGGGCGCGCTTCCCGTCCGGATCCCGGGCAGCGCCGCGACCCGCGCGCGGTCGGCGCCGGTGAACTGGCCCGCGGTGAGCCCGCCGGAGGTGAGGAGGTTCGCGGCGGTCGACTCGTCCTTGACGACCTTCAGCACGACCGTGTCCGGCATGCCCTTCACCACCCCCGCGCCGGCCGGCCCCCACGCGTAGTCCTTGCGCACCTTGAACGTGTAGTGGTCGCCCGAGACCGCCTCGGCGAGCGTGTACGGGCCAGACCCTGACGTGCCGGCCTGCAGCAGGCTCCGGTCCGCGAGCCCCTTCCCGCACACGACGGACACGGCGGTCATCGACTCCAGCAGGAAGGGATTCGGCTCCTTCGTCGCGAGGGTGACGGTTCCGGCCGCCTCGTCCGCGGTGGCCGTCATGCCCGCGGGGATCAGCACCCCGAGCAGCACCGCCTTGTTGGCCGGGTCGGACAGATAGGTCATCGAGTCGGCGACGGTCTTCGCCGTCACCGCGGAGCCGTCCGCGCAGGTCACGCCCTTGCGCAGGGTGAACACCACCTGGTTCGCCGACGCGTCCCACTTCTCGGCGATGCCCGACACGATCCGCCCTTCCGCGTCGGAGTGCACGAGCGGGTCGTAGGCGAACCCGAGCGTCGTGTTGGTGACGCCCAGCGCCGCGCCCGCCGGCTCCAACGCGCCGGGATCGGCCGACAGCGCGAACGTGAACGTCCCTCCGCCGACCACCTCCGGCGCGTCGTCGGAGCCGCCGGAGCCGCACCCGGCGGCCGTCAGCGCCAGCGCCACCGCGACGCCCAAAGCCTTCTTCATGGATCCTCCCTGGGGGGTAAGAGGAGATCCACAACCTTCCCGAACACCCCGGCCCCCCGTCATCGTCGAATCCCACGAGCCCCACCCGCCCGCTTGTCGATCCGCACAGACAATCCGGACACAAGAGTCAACCCCCGGCAGGCGGGACCCGGGGAGGCGTCAGGGGTCGGTGGGGCGGGGCGGGGAGGCGGACGGGGGGTAGAGGCGGAGCTGGAGCATGGTGGCGAGGCGGGCGTTGGGGTCGGTGAGGTCGAGGGAGGAGATCTCGGTGAGGCGGCGGAGGCGGTAGCGGAAGGTGTTGGGGTGGACCCGGACCGCGGCGGCGGCCTCGTTGACGTTGCCGAAGGCGTCGAGGTAGGCGGCGAGGGTCGCGCAGAGGTCGGTGTTGTGCTCGCGGTCGTGGTCGAGGAGGCGGCGGTAGGGGCCCGTGGGGGGCTGGTCCTGTTCGGCGGCGAGGTCGGCGAGCTGCAGGAGCAGGGAGTCGAAGTGGACGTCGCTGAAGGTGACGGCCCGGCCTGTGGCGCCCCGTTCGCGCAGGACGCGCAGGGCCCGGTCGGCGTCGTCGCGGGAGCGGGTGATGTCGGCGAGGGAGCGGGCCAGGCGGCCCACGCCGATGTTGGCGGGATGGCGGGCGCCCACGCGGGCCAGGAAGTCCTCGGCGATCTGGACGGCCCGGGACCGGCTGCCGGTGAGTGGCAGGACCGCGTAGGCGATGTTCCCGACGAGAGCGGCGGCCGCGCGCGGGTGGACCGCTCCGACGTGCAGGGCCAGGGCGTCGCAGAAGCGCTGGCGTTCGCTTTCGGCCCGCGCGCTCAGGCGGCTCTCCCCTCGCGCCTCGCCCTCCCCGGTGAGCTGGGCGGCCAGTACGCAGACCCGGTTGGTGGCGAGGTCGAGGCGGGCGGCGGCCTCGGCGGCCTGCTCGCCGCGGGTGAGGACGGTGGCGAGGAGTTCGGCGCGGAGCCTGCGCTGCATGTCCGAGCCCGCCCTGCGGCGCAGCAGGTGCAGCGCGACGATCTTGGCCGCGTCGGCGAAGGCCGCCGCGCGCTGGGCGGTGAGCGGCTCCCGCACGGCGGCCCACATCGAGCCGAGGATCTCGTCGCCCGCCCGGACGGCGACCGCCGCGCGCGGCAGCATCCCGGGCACGTCGAGGTGGACGGGTTCGTGACTCTGGTAGAGCGTCCGGAAGAACCCCATCTCCTCATAGAGGCGGATGAACCGCTCCGGGACGCGCCGCCCCAAAATCGTCTCGACCCTGAACTCGTCGGCCTCCTCCTGGCGTCCCGAGTAGGCGAGGACGCGCGAGGAGCGGTCCTCGATCGTCACGGGGGCGTCCAGCAGCGCGCAGACGGCGTTCGCGACGGCGAAGAGGTCGGCCTCGCTCTCGTCGGCGCCGGTCGCGCCGTCGCCGAGCAGGGAGCGCACCAGGGCCGCGATCTGCCCCCAGGACGCGGCCCGGGTCAGGCCGAGGAGCGCGACCCCGGTATCGGCGACCGCCTTGCGCAGCGCCTCCCCGGGAGGCGAAGCGGCCTTCACCATGAGCCCGGCCGCGCCGCAGCGGGCGAGTTCCGCGAGCAGCGCCGCGACGGGCTCCTCGGCCGCCCCGTCGAGTCCCACCCCGAGGACGAGCGAGCCGGGAACGAGCCCGGCATCGCCCTCGAACGGGTCGTGGATGTGCACCCCGCTGACCTCGCCGCCTTCGGCGGGAAGCACGGCGAAGCCCACGACCGTGGACCCCAGATCCTCCAGCAATCGCTTCAAACCGGACGCCATGCGCCCACGCTACGGCCCGCTGATTCCAGCCGCGCATCCCGACCGGAGAATCCGCCCCTACCGCGCCTTCAGCGCCGCGACGAACGCCCGGTAGACCTCCCGCCCGACCGTCAGCACCTCCCCCTCGGCAGCCTTGCTGTCCCGAAAGTGCCGATCCCCCTCACCGAACGCGACTTCGACACAGTCGGTCTGATGCCCCTGGCTCCGCGAGGACTTGAACCACTTCAGCTCTTCACTCATCGCACAACTCCCTCATGGTCTTGGTGATCAGTGCCCCTGACGCGGCGGCGCTCAGAGCCTTCTCGCCCATCCGGCGGAACCGCAACTCGAACGTTCTGGCGGTCTCCGGGTCGTCGAGGAGCCGCCCGCCCCCTGTCGTCTCGGTGTACGCCTGCATCTGGCCGTTCACCCGCATGACCTTGAAGGACGAGGAGACACCCGGATGCCATCCCGCCTCAAAAGGGATGATCCGGATACTGATCTCGTGCCGGCTCGCCATTTCGAGCACTTTCGCCAACTGCTCGGCCATGAGAAGCCGATCCCCGACGATCCGCCGAATGACCGATTCATCCATTAGAGCCCACATTAGCGGGGGTTTGGACTTGTCCAAGATTCGCTGACGGTTCATGCGCTGCGCCACGTCCGCCTCGATGTCAGGGGAGTCGCCGGCCTCGGTGAGGACCCGGCGGGCGTAGGCCTCAGTCTGAAGGAGACCGGGGATCACGTCGAGGGCCGCGAGGAACAGTTCCTCGGCGGCCTGCTCGACGTGCAGGTGCTCGGCGAACCAGTTCTCCGAATGCCTCGCGGAGGCCTCCCGGACGAGCCTCTGGAAGTGGTCCGGCAGGTCGAAGTGCTCGTCGAGCGCCTTGGCGTGACGCTCTTGGAGACGCCAGCCGGACTTCGCCGTCTCGTAGTTCGAGACATGGGTTCGCTGGGCTCCCATTATCGGTGCCAGCTGCTCCCCGGTGAGGCCTGCCCTGAGCCGAAAGAAGCGCAGGTCGTAGCCAATTCTGTGGTGAATCGAGATGGAAGGGTCCAGTGACCGAGTGCGCGGCACCGCCTACTCCTCGTTGTCTCGAATATCTCGAACAGACAGAACAACGCTAGCCGGGCCGGGCTACATCTGTCCTCGACATAGGCGCACTGGACGGAGGATCGGCATGGCCGCGATGGAACGTGAATCTCCCCCCGGGAGGCCCAGGCGGGAAGTGCCGCTCGGGCTGCGGGACGGGTCCGGGCCGAGGGCGGCGCGATCCCATGTCGCGGTGCTCGCGCGAAACTTCGGGGTGCCCGAGGACGCGCGGATCGCGCTCGGGCTCGTCGTCAGCGAGCTCTGCACCAACGCGTGCGTGCACGCGAGCGCGCCGGGGGCGCCCCACCCGACCTGCTCGGTGCGCATGGGTGCGCGCCGGTGCCTCCTGGAGGTGTGGGACCACCTCTCCTGGCGGGACCTTCGCGCGATCGCCGACGCGGCACCCGGGGGCTTCGCCGAGAGCGGCCGAGGGCTCGGCATCGTCGCCGCTCTCGCCGAAAGCTGGGGCGTCCGGCCCTCGACCCGCGGCGGCAAGGTGGTCTGGGCGGTGCTCGCGTGGTGAGCACCTTCTGCGCCGCCGTCACCGGCACCTCCTGGGGGCTGGCCGGGTTCACCGCCCTCACCGTCACGGCCCTGGGCCTCCTCGCGGGGCTCGGCACCATCCTCTACGAGGATCTCCGGCCCCAGGGCCGGCACCACCGGTCGTGACGTGGGCCGGCCGATGTTCAGGTCCTGACGCCGGCCGGCAGGAACTCCGTCCGGACCGTGAGTTCGCGCAGGACGTCCAGGTCCGGGGTGACGCCGATGCCGGGGCCCGTCGGCACCTTCAGGGCTCCGTCTTCCAGCATGAACGGCTCGGTGACGTCGGTCGCGAAGTACCGGGACGAGGCGGACGTGTCGCCGGGCAGGGTGAAGTTCGGCAGCGCGGCGAGGGCGACGTTGGCGGCCCTGCCGATCCCCGTCTCCAGCATGCCGCCGCACCAGACCGGGACGCCGTGCGCGGCGCACACGTCGTGCACCCGCCTGGCCTCCAGGAAGCCGCCGACCCTTCCGGGCTTGATGTTCACCACCGAGGTCGCGCCGCGCGCTATCGCGTCGGCGGCTATCGCGGCGGAGGTGATGGACTCGTCGAGGCAGACGGGGGTGGTGAGGCGGCGGGCGAGGGCGGCGTGCCCGGCGATGTCGTCCTCGGGCAGGGGCTGCTCGATGAGGAGGAGGTCGAACGGGTCGAGGCGCGCGAGGTGCCTCGCGTCGGCGAGCGTGTAGGCGGTGTTGGCGTCCACCTGGAGAAGGATGTCGGGGTGCTTCTCGCGGACGGCCCTGACGGGTTCGACGTCCCAGCCCGGTTCGATCTTGAGCTTGATCCGCTGGTATCCCTCGGCGAGGTAGCCGCCGACGGCGTCCAGGAGCTGCGGGACCGAGTCCATGATCCCCACCGACACGCCCGACGGGACGGCCGGGCGGACCGCGCCGAGGAACTCCCCGAACGAGGTGTCGCGGGCGCGCAGCCACACGTCCAGGAGCGCCGCCCCGACGGCCGCCTTGGCCATCGGATGCCCGTGCACCGGCCGGAACGCCTCCTCGGCCCGCCACGGATCGACGCCGACGCCGAGCCTCGGCAGGAGGAACTCGCCGATGACGTGCGCGGCCCCGTCGACGTGTTCGGCGGAGTAGAGCGGCTCGTCCATCGCCACGCACTCGCCCCACCCTTCACCGTCGCCGGTGATGGCCCGCACGAGCAGCACCCGGCGCGCCGTCTCGGTGCCGAACGAGGTGCGGAACGGGGAGACCAGCGGGATGTCGATCCAGCGCAGCTCCAGGCCTTCCAGCGTCGTCATGACCTGACCTCCAGCACGTAGTGCCCGTCGAGGGTGATTCCGGTGATCCGGCCGCCCGCCGCGAGCGCCCCGGTGAGCGCCGCCCGGACCGCGTACCGCGCCTTGCGCGCCCGCTCTTCATCCTCTTCCCTCAGCCGCTCGATGTCCGGCGGAACGGCGACGAGGAGCACGCCCCGGTAATCGGACTCGACCGGGGCGTCGGAGTCCTGCCCCAGGAGGACGTGCGCGCCCGCGTCCTCAAGGGCTCTCCTGTCGGGGACGGGCGTAGGGGACGCGTCGAGGGGCCAGCGGACGAAGAGCCGGTCCGAAGGCACCCCTTCGTTGACGCGGTCGCGCATCGCCCCGTAGAAGTTCGGCAGGTACTCGACGGGGTGGGCGCCCAGGACGTGCATGTTGAAGTGCGCGTTGCGGCGCACCAGGGGGTCGTACGTCCAGACGATGCCGTTCAGGCCGCGGTCGCGCGCCCAGTCGCGCTGGTGCAGCTTCAGCGCCCGCCCGATGCCGAGGCCCGCCACGTGCGGACTGATCGCGGTGACGTGGGAGTGCAGGGCGCCGTCGGCGGTCCGGAAGCCGAAGGAGATGCCGACGAGCTCCTTGCCCTGGTAGGCGCCGGCGACGTAGTTGCCCGAGTGCACGAGGGCCGTCAGCAGCCCCGGTTCGGCGAGGGGCTTGCCCCACACCTCGGCCATCAGCTCGGTCGCCGCGCCGTGCTCGGCGGTGTCGTGCGCCTCGCGCACCTCGAACTCGCTCACGTGACCAGCCTGCCCGTCCGCGGGTGCGCGCTCATCGTCGGCAGAGCCAACCGAAGGCCCGTTTTTGGTGCGATCACCCAAGGGCACGGCTCGGTCAGGCCAGGCGTCGCAGCAGTTCGGCGAGCAGCGCGGCACGTTCCGACATCGCCCGCAGATCCACCCATTCCTCCTCGGCGTGCGCGCCGCCGCCGACCGCGCCGAGGCCGTCGAGGGTCGGCACGCCGAGCGCGGCGGTGAGGTTGCCGTCCGAGCCGCCGCCGACCGACGCCTCGCGCAGCGGGGCCAGGCCCAGGTCCTCGGCGGCGCGGGCCGCCTGCTGGAACAGGCCGAACGAGGCCGAGCGCTGGAGCGGTCCACGGCGCGGGCCCGGGCGCACCTCCAGGCGCGCGCCGGGCAGGACCGGCCTGCGCTCGCGCATCCAGCGGTCGACCCTGTCGAGTTCGGCGGCGTCGAACGCGCGCACGTCCACCGCGATCGAGGCGTTCGCGGGCACGGTGTTGACGGTGCTGCCCGCCGCGCACACCGACGGGGTGACCGTGGTGCCGCGCGCGGGCGCGGTGAGCGCGGCGATCGCGCGGATCTGGTAGGCCATCTCCAGCGCGGCGTTCACGCCCCGCTCGGGGTCGAGGCCGGTGTGCGCGGCCCTGCCGTAGATCCGCAGGTCGTACCGGGCGAGGCCCTTGCGGGACGTCTTGAGCGCGCCGTCGGCGCTCGGCTCGGCGACCAGCACCGCTCCGGCGTCCGCCGCCGTCGCCTCGATCAGGGCGCGGGACGTCGACGACCCGGTCTCCTCGTCGGAGGTGACGAGCACGCCCACGTCGGCTCTGCCCGGGACCTGGGCGAGGGCGTGGAAGAGCTGGACGAGCCCCGCCTTCATGTCGAAGCAGCCCGGCCCCGTCGCGCGCGTCCCGGCGACCTCGAACGGGCGGGCGGCGAGCGTCCCGACGGGCCAGACGGTGTCGTAGTGGCCGAGCAGCAGCAGCCGGGGCCGCTCGGGGCCCCAGCGCAGGTGCTCGCCGTGCCGGGCGGGCGCGGCGCCGAGGAGCCGCGCGCCCATCTCCGCGACGAGGTCCCGGCAGGCGGCGAGCGCGGCGGTGTCGCCGCTGGGCGACTCCGCGGAGACCAGCGCGGCGAGGTCCGCGGTCATCTCCGCGCGGTCGAAGGCCTCAGCCGGCACCGCTGCCCGCCCGGGTGCGCGGGTTGGTGCGCGCGCTGTAGTGGACGTGAGGGGAGCCGTCCGGCAGCCGGTGGAAGACGAAGGGCACCCTGGCGGGATTCCCTTCGGCGGTGCCGGTGAACGTCACCTCGTCGACAGGGGACAGTGTGAGCTCCAGCGGCTCGGCGAGGTCGGCGAGCCCGGGGGTCGTCACCTCGATCCTGGCGTGCAGGCCGGACGGCCCTCCCCCGGCGCGGCGTTCGGTGATCGTCGTGGTGACGTGCCTGCGCTCGTAGACACCGGTGTAGTCGGCGGGATCGAAGGCGACGGGTTCGCTTGACGGCTCGGGGGTCTGCCGCATGGCGATCCCGGCCGTCTCGGCGAAGATCTCGCGCGCCAGCGCCTCGGCCAAGGCTCCGTCGTTGCCTCCGTTGCTGAGGAGCGCGACGGAGAGGTCGGCGTCCGGCAGGACCCACAGGGAGGCGTTCTGCCCGATGGTGCTGCCCGAATGCCACAGGACGGGACGGCCCTCCCAGGTGTCGAGGATCCAGCCGAGGCCCCAGTGCGTGCCGAGGCCGTGCGGGTTGGGCACCTCGATCTGGGGTGCGCGCATGGCCGTCAGGGACTCCTCGGTGAGCAGCCCCGGGGCCAGGTGGGCGGTGCCGAACGCGGCGGTGTCGGCGGCGGTCGCGCAGATCAGCCCGGCCGGGCCGACCGACCGCATCAGCCCCCAGCGCGGGGTCGGCCGCAGCTTCGCGCCCTTGCCGAGGTGGCCGACGGCGGCGCGGCGCAGGATCGCCTCCTCCGGAAGGGTGCAGACGCCGTCCAGGCCGAGCGGCTCGACGAGCATCTCGCGCAGGGCCGCGTCCCATACCGAGCCCGTCGCCTTCTCGATGATCCGGCCGAGCACGCTGTAGGCGGCGTTCACATACGACTGGGTCTCGCCGGGCCGGTGCAGTTGCGCCAGCCCGGCGCAGGCCGCGACGTACCTCTCCAGGCAGTCGTCGCCGCGCCCGGTGTCGAGGAAGAGGTCGCCGTCGATGCCGGAGGTGTGGCTGAGCAGCTGCCGCACCGTCACCTGCGCGGAGACGACGGGATCGGCGACGGCGAACTCCGGAAGGGCGTCCCGCACCGGCGCGTCGATGTCGAGGTCGCCGCGCTCGGCCAGCAGCATCACCTGCGACGCCGTCCACACCTTGGTGACCGACCCGATCTGGAAGACCGAATCCGGCGTCACCGGCACGTTCGTCGCGGTGCTCAGCACGCCGGTGGCGTGCTCGGCCGTCGCGCCCCGGTGCCGCACCGCCAGCGCCGCCCCCGGCACCCCGTGCGCGGCGGCCAGTTCGGCGAGCCGTCCACCCCAGTCCACCGGGGCCTCCTTCACACTTCACGGAAGAACTGACGCAATGTAGCCCGCTGCGGGCCATGCGCTCATCAGAGATGTTCACAATCCTGCGCCCGGGTTTTGTCATCTTCACTCGCGCTTCTCGCGGCGCGGGTCCTTACAGTGGGCGTCCATGCACGATCTCGTTCTGCGCGGCGGTGAGGTCCACGACGGGCTCGGCTCGCCCGGAGTCCTGGCGGACGTGGCGGTCTCGGGGGGCCGGGTGGCGGCCGTCGGGACCTCGCCGGGGCCCGCACGCCGGGTCGTGGACGTCTCGGGGCTGGTGGTCGCACCCGGATTCGTCGACCCGCACTGCCACTCCGACCTCGTGCCGGTCCTGCCCGAGGCGCAGCCGTTCAAGCTCCTGCAGGGCGTCACCACCGAGGTGAACGGCAACTGCGGCTTCTCCTACGCGCCCGTGCTGGAGCGCGACGTCGAGGTCATGTCGGGCTACGCGGGCGCGCCCGTCACTCCGGGCTCCTTCGCCGAATACCTGGCGGCGATGGAGGAGGCGGGCCCGACCAACCACATGGCCACCCTCGTCGGCCACTCGACACTACGCATGGCCGTAGCCGGCTGGGAGCCTACGGTCTCCGAGAAGGCCCTCGCCGAGATGTGCGCCCTGGCCGCCGACGCGTTCGCAGCGGGCGCCTGCGGCCTCTCCAGCGGCCTCATCTACCCGCCCGGCTCCTTCGCCGACACCGACGAGCTCGTCGCCCTGGCGAAAGTCGCCCACAGATACGGCCGCCCCTACACGACCCACCTGCGCGACGAGGGCGCAGGCCTCTCCGACGCCCTCGACGAGGCCATCGAGATCTCCCGAAGGGCCCGGGTCCCCCTCCAGGTCTCCCACTGCAAGACCGCCGGCCCCCGCAATCACGGCCGCGCCGGGATGATCCTGAACAAACTACGCAATGCCCGCGCCGAGGGCCTCGACGTGCGAGGCGACGTCTACCCCTACCTCGCCGGCGGCACCACCCTGTCGGCGCTGCTCCCCCCGTCGGCCCTGGAAGGCGGAATCGAGGCGCTCCGCACACGACTCGCAGGCGACCTGGAGCCTTTGCGCAGAGCCGCCGAAGACCCCTCGCCGCTGCGCGGAACGGGCCTCTGGCGCGACACCACCCCCGAGGGCGTCCTCATCACCACCCACACCGACCCGTCGGCGGTCGGCAGGACCCTCGCCGACCTCCCCGGCGACCCCTTCTCGACGGCCTGCGCCCTGATCTCGGCGGACCCCGCCGCCACCATGGTCATCACCATGATGTCCGAACCCGACGTCCGCACTTTCCTCGCCGACCCCCTCCTCGGCATCGGCTCCGACAACGGCATGCCCCTCGGCCTCGACCACCCCCGAACCTGGGGCTGCTTCCCCCACTTCCTGGGCGCCTACGTCCGAGACGCCGCGCTCATCCCGTTGCCCGAAGCCATTCGCAAAATGACCTCCGCCAACGCCGCCCCCTTCTCCCTGAAGGGCCGAGGCATTCTCACCCCCGGCGCCTGGGCCGACATCACCTGCTTCGACCCGCGCACCGTCTCCCATCCCGGCACCTACACCTCTCCCCACCACCCGCCGGCCGGCATCCCCTACGTCCTCCTGGAAGGCGACCCCGTCATCACCGAGGGCGCCTTCACCGGCGAACGCAAAGGCCGAGTCCTCCGCTAGCCGTCATGTCCACGAGCGTTGTCGACACGGGCGTGCGGATGCTTGATCGATAGCGAAGGCCTCCGGTGTGGTGGGGGCAGTGCCCGTCACCGCGCTGGAGGTCTTCGTCGCCGTAATGCCCGGCTGACCTGTTCGGGCGCCGCGCCGGGCGGGAGCGCCTGGCGCCCGGGTGAAGCCGCCGCCCCGCCCCGCCCCGCCCCGGCAACCGAAGCACTCAGGCACAACCGGCCATATCGCACGGATTAGATTAACCTTTCTTATCGGACGTTCTAAACGCTCAAAAAAACTCGCCGGAAAATGTTCGAACTGGTTTTCGATCGGGTATCTTCGAGGGCATGGAGCAGCGCGATGACATCGGTGGTGTCCCGGACCTGGAACTGGTCGGGATGCTTCGAAGCGTGCTGTCGGAGCTTCTGCGCCGTGAGGTTCCCGGGTCGGGGACCGCGGCGATGGAGCTGGCCTCCGAGGTGAGCCGGTCACTGGATCTGGGGCATGCGCTCCTGGCGATGCTGGTCGCACGGGTGGAGGCGACCGGCGCGCACCGTCGGATGGGCCGCCAGTCGGTGTCGGCGTGGTTGCGCAACGATCTGGGGATGCGATCGGCGAGAGCCGAGGAGCTGGCGGTGGCGGCGCGCCAGATGCCGCGCCTCCCCGAAACGGGCGGCCGGTTGAAGTCCGGTGATCTGCCCTGGGGGCAGGCGGCCACGATCGCCGGGGCCCTGGAACGGGTCACCGATCCCGACGACCTGCGGGCAGGCGAGGAGATCCTGCTCGGCCTGGCCGATGCCGGGAGCGTTCCCGATGAGACCGCCAAGGCCGGCAGGCGGATCAAGACCCTCATCGACGACGCGCTGAATCGTTCGCCCGAAGACGTCAGGCGCGGCTACGAGCGTTCGTGGATGCGGATGTCCAAGGGCATCGACGGCGGCGCTCACGTGCAGGGCTGGCTCAAGCCCGAGGACGCCTCGGCGCTCACCGAGACACTCGCGCCGCTGATGAGACCGGCGGGCACCGAAGACGACCGCGACCACGCCCAGCGCACAGCCGACGCCATGATGGCCCGCATCACCAAAGGCCACGGCGACGCCGGCATCACCGTCGTGGTCGACCTCTCCGCTTGGATCGCGAAAACAGGCTCCGCCCACCCCTTCGGTCCCGCCACCCCCGCGGCCACGGCGACCTCGGCGCACACAGGGCCCTCAGCGCACACGGGAATCTCGGCGCATACAGGGCCCTCAGCGCACACAGGACCCTCAACGCACACAGGGCCCTCAACGCACACAGGACCCTCAACGCACACAGGGATCTCCGCTCAGACGGCGACGTCAGCGAGCACGGCAGGCCCCGCAGGTACAGCGGTCCCGGCCGCGCGCCTCCGGGACGGCACCGAACTCGATGCCGATGATGCCCGCCGCATCGCCTACCAGGCCGGCATCAGCGTTCTCCTCCTCGGCCCCGAAGGGCACCCCCTCTACCTGGGCAGGACGGCCCGGCTGGCCAGCGCAGCGCAGAGACGAGCCCTCAAAGCCCTCTACGAGACCTGCGCGGTGCGCGGGTGCCCGGTCCCCTCCCACCTGTGCGAAGCACATCACCTGGGCGCCGGATGGATCGGCGGCACCCCCACCGACATCGACCGCCTCGCCCCGGTCTGCCGATGGCACAACTCCTGGATCACCGCCAACCCCGACCGCATCCGGGAAACCAAGATCAACGGCCGTACCCGGATCACCATCGCCCCACCATGGCCGCACCGGCAAGCCGCATGACGAACACACGGGACCTACAGCCGTGCACCCCCGCGCCGCGCGGGCCGCTCGAAGCTCCGAGCCGGTCCGAGGCCTCCGACGCCATCGTGAACCCGTACTGACACGGGGATGCGGGTCGTCAGAGGCCCCGCGGCTCAGGTGCAGGCAAGCACGGCCCGCATCCGTTCGAGACCCACCGAGAAGGTGAACCGGTCGGGGATCGTCCCGCTGTACCGCCGCCACCGGCCGCGCTGCCCATGCGACGCGTATCTGCTGCTCGCGGATCGGTGCCGGAAGCTCGGGGAGCGGGGGCGCACGTCGTATCTCCTCAATCCGGCGGGGCGTCCCGTGCGCGGGTCGACCGGACGGTCGTCGCGCGGGACAAGCTCCGGGCGACCACGACGGAACAGTCCGACGGGTGGGGCGTTCGCCTGAAGCAAGCGGGAGCCAGGGTCGGGCATGTCGAGCAGGTGGCGGAACTCATCACGCGGGTGGTGGCGGCGTGACCGGGTGGCGGGTCGCGGCGGGCGGGTCGCGGCGTGCTTCCCCGGGCGGGTCGACCAGGCCGGGGTGGCACGGCGGGTGGCACGGCGGGTGGCTCGGCGGGTGGCTGGGGGAAGGGCGTCTCGCCGAGGAGATTGCCCTGCTGCTGTCGGAGACGTTCGCATGCCTGCCCGTACAGTCGGCCGGCGTTACCGGACGGGGTCGTGGAGGTTGCGGTGACGCCGTTCGGGGGCCCATCGAGATCGAGGTCACCGAGGGCGGGCGCGGGGCCACGGACCCGTCGCGGAACCCGTCCGGGGGCATGCCGACGACGATGCCGAGAGCGGCCGGGGGTTGGAACCGGTGAGTCTGCTCGCCGAGGAGCGGTCTTCACCGCATCTGCCCGACGGACGGTTCCGGGTGCGCTTCGGCGTCGCGTTGTGAGCCGCGCGAAAGCGCATCAGGTCGGGCGAGTGGGGCGTGTCTGTCAGCGCTGCTCGTTAAGGTGAGGGCTCATGGCGCGGCCGTTGAGTGAGATCGTCGAGGAGGGGTGGGCGAAGGCCCTGGCCCCGGTGGAGTCGGATGTCGCCGCGATGGGCGACTTCCTGCGGAATGAGCTGGCGCAGGGGCGGAGGTATCTGCCCGCCGGGGCGAACGTGCTGCGGGCGTTCCAGCAGCCGTTCGATGAGGTCAAAGTACTCATCGTGGGGCAGGATCCCTATCCGACGCCGGGGCACGCGGTCGGGCTCAGTTTCTCCGTCGCCCCGGAGGTGTGGCCGCTGCCGCCGAGCCTGATCAACATCTACACCGAGTACATGCAGGATCTCGGGCTGCCCGGGCCGGCCAATGGGGATCTCACGCCTTGGACGGGGCAGGGGGTGCTGCTGCTCAACCGGAGCCTCACGGTGCAGCCGCGCAAGCCCGCCGCGCATCGGGGCAAGGGGTGGGAGAAGGTCACCGAGCAGGCGATCCGGGCGCTTGCGGAGCGGCGGAAGCCGCTGGTGGCGATTCTGTGGGGGCGGGACGCGCAGTCCCTCCAGCCGATGCTCTCCGACTACCCGTGCATCGCGTCGGCGCATCCGAGCCCGATGTCGGCCGATCGCGGGTTCTTCGGCTCCCGGCCGTTCTCCCGGGCGAACGCCGCGCTGCAGCAGCAGGGTGCGGACCCCGTGGACTGGCGGCTGCCCTGACCGCGGCCGCCAGTCCGTATCTGGGACGTCCTTTAGACGTCGGCGGTGACGCGGGTGAGCTTGAGGAGTTCGTTCAGCGAGTCGCGCAGGTAGTCGACCAGGTTCCAGGCGTCGGGAACGAGTTCGGGACAGGCGATGACGCCGATGTCGAGGTTGCCGTCGTAGGAGAAGACGGTGATGTTGACGCCGCCCGTCGCGTCGGTGATGACCGAGGCCGGGTAGTAGGCGAGGACGCGGGCGCCGCGGGCGTACAGCGGCTGCTGCGGGCCCGGGACGTTGGAGATGAGCAGGTTGACCGGGTTCAGCGCCGGGGCCGCCTGCATCACCAGTTTCGTGCCGAGGCCGAGGAGCGCGGGCGGCAGGAGGCTGCTGAACTCCTCGAACCAGGTGCCGGAGGAGACGGCGAACCGGCGCTTGACGCCGCGCATCGCGCCGCGCACCGCGTAGAAGCGGTCCTCGGCGTCGGCGATGTGGACGGGCAGCGGGGCGAACATCGCCGACAGCGCGTTGCCCTCGTCGCGGCCGTGCTTGCGGCGCAGCGAGACCGGGACGACGGAGATGAGCGGCTGGTCGGGCAGCGCGTCGTGGTCGAGCAGCCACTGGCGGAGCGCGCCGGTGCACATGGCCATGACGACGTCGTTCACCGAGCAGCCCAGCGCGCGGCGGACCTGCTTGACGTCCTCCAGCGGCAGCGACCCGAACGCGAACGTCCGGTGCTGGGAGATGGGCGCGTTGAACGGGGTGCGCGGGGCCGCGCCGAAGTCGGCGGGCTGCGGGTTCTCCTTGCCGAGCGCCTTGCGCAGCGCGCTGGAGACCTCCCGGACGCCCGGCAGGTGGCCGACGAGCGGGAACTGGTCGAGGTAGGGCACCGTGCGGGCGAGCGCCTCGGCGGTGCGGACGGGGTGCAGCGCGACGCGTCGGGCGCCCCTGGTGAGCATCGGGACGAGGCCGGGCGGCATCAGCGGCTCGCCGACGAACGGGGGCGGGTCGTTGCCCTCGGGCGACAGGTCGAGGAGCGCGGCGAGGGTCTCGGCGGCGAGGACGCCGTCGACGCAGGCGTGGTGCACCTTGCAGTAGATGGCGGCGCGCCCGCCTTCGAGGCCCTGGATGAGGTACAGCTCCCACAGCGGGCGGCGGCGGTCGAGGGGGCGCTCGTGGATGCGGGCGACCTCCATGCCGAGCTGGCGGTCGTCTCCCGGGTAGGGCAGGGCGACTTCGTGGACGTGGCGTTCGGGGTCGAATCCGGGGTCGTCCTCCCAGTACGGGTGGTCGAGGCCGAACGGGACCTGCACGAGCCTGCTGCGCAGCGGGCGGGCGAGGTGGGCCCGTTCCCGCACCAGCTCGACCATGTCCGCCCGGGTGAGCTTGCCCCCCGGGCACAGTGTGGTGTCGATGACCCCGAGGCCACCGATGTGCGCCCGGGTCCGGTCTCCTTCGATGTTGAGAAAACCGGCGTCCACCGCGGTCAGCTGGCTCATTCCGTCACGTCCCCGTCTTCGTCGCCTGAGCGCCTTTCCTTAGAGCTATGCCGTCCGGGCACGTCCGGTCAACCGAGGTCACAGATTAATAACCAGGTCTTAACTTGAGGACGCAATCACAAATTGGCAACAATCGGCCATGGCCGTGCGCAACGGGCGTTCCCCCTTCAGGGTGCCGACCTTCGAGGCGCCGGCCTCCAGGGTGCCCGCCCGCGCGCACGGTCACGGCCGGAGCCGTCCGTCAGCGCACGCAGGCGTCGAACCCTCGGCGGAACAACTCCAGCGATCGCCGGGTGGCCTCCTTGACCGCGGCGCGGTCGTCGTCGTCGCGGACGGTGAGCTTGATGAGCTCCAGCGCCTCACGGGGGTGGGCGTCGTCGTACTCGGCGTGTTCGGCGAGCCACATGAGGCCGTACCTGTCCTCGCCGAGCCGCTCCCGAAACGCGGGCATGACGACCCGGGTCCACTCGCCGGTCGTGCCCTCGATGGCGAAGTTGACGGCGCCGAACGCCTCGGCGATCGAGCCCCGGTAGGCCACCGACCAGAGGAACTCGTACAGCGAGGCCACCTCCGGCCCCGGCCTGTGCGCGATGATCTCCTCTTCGGTGAGGCCGAGCGACACGCCCCAGTCGATGAACCACTGCGCGTGCAGGGCCTCGGTGCGGATGTTGCCGATGAGCCAGTCCCGGGCGAGCAGGTCGCCGTCGCGCTTGCCGTACGTGGTGCGGCCGAGGTGGACCCCCATGTACTTGGGGAACGCCTCGACGACGCAGAAGAACTCCTTCACGATCGTCCGCCACGTCTCGTCGGAGACGCCGTGGGCCGCGGTCTCGGTGAAGACGGGCGAGGCGAGGACGCCGTCCCAGTCGGGCTTCAGTTCGGCGATCATCTCCGCGACCCACGCGGGGTGCGGCGTCTCGGAGAGTTCCTTCTTGACGGTGCGGTGGTGCTGGGTGCGCGAGGGCGGTCGGGTGCGGCCCTCGGCCTCCGTCGTGGCGGTCATGGTGACTCCCTCCATGCCGTGGATCATGGCTCCATCCCACTATTCCCTTGTGTACTGACAACTGTAAATACGAGACTTTTGTCACTTTATTTCTGGTTTGTCCTAAATGGCGAAACAAGACGGGCATTCCGGTGGCGGGAGCGGCACAGAGCGTCGAAAATCGCGACATGGAGTCACGAGAACACGCCATCGTCGTGGGCGGAAGCATGGCGGGCCTGCTCGCCGCCCGCGTCCTCACCGACCACTACGCACAGGTCACCCTTCTGGAACGCGACACCTACCCTGACGGCCCCGCGGACCGCCCGGGCGTCGCGCAGGGCCGCCACTTGCACGTCCTGTGGAACCACGGGCTCGGCCTCCTCGAGGGGCTGTTCCCCGGGCTGGAGCGCGAGTTCGTCGAGAAGGGCGTGCCCGACCTCCGGCTGCCGGCCGACCTCCTGTGGCTGACGTCCCAGGGCTGGCGCAAGCGGTTCCCCGACGTCAGCCGCCTGCTCACCTTCAGCCGCGGCATGCTCGACCACGTGGTGCGGACCCGGCTGTTCGAGCGGGCGAACCTCACCGTCCGGACCGGCGTCGAGGTCACCGAGCTGACCGCGTCGCGCGGAAACCGGGCCGTCACCGGGGTCCGGTGGCGCGAGCGCGGCGCCCACGCCATCGCCCAGCCCATGGACGCCGACCTGGTCGTCGACGCCACCGGACGCTCCTCCCGGGCGCCCGAGTGGCTGGCGAAACTCGGCAGGCCCTTCCCCGGCGAGACCCGCATCGACCCCCTGCTCGGTTACGCCTCGCGCCGCTTCGCGATCCCCGAAGGCTTCGACGCCGACTGGAAGGCCCTCTACATCCAGGCGGGCGCCCCCACGCACAAGCGCACGGGCGGCCTCTTCCCGCAGGAGGACGGGACCTGGATCTGCAGCCTCAGCGGCGCCGGCCGCGACTACCCCGCCACCACCGACGACGGGTTCCTCGGCTTCGCCCGCGGGCTGCGCCACCCCGTCCTGTACGACGCGATCAAGAACGCCGAGCCGCTGACCCCGATCGTCTCCTACCGGCACACCGCAGGACACCGCAGGCACTATGAGCGGATGAAGGACTGGCCCGCGGGCTTCGCCGCCATCGGCGACTCCGTGTGCGCCTTCAACCCCATCTACGGACAGGGCATGACCGTCGCCGCGCGCAGCGCCCTGCAACTCGGGCTGATGGTCGAGGAGGACCGCTCCACCCGCTGGTTCCAGCAGCGCGCCCACCGCGCCGGGTCCGGCGCGTGGCTGATCTCCACCGGAGAGGACCGCCGCTACACCGACACCCAGGGGCCGCCCGTCCGGATGCACACCCGCGCGCTCAACGCGGCGGTGGACCGCGCCGTGCGGGCCGCGAACGTCGATCCCGTCGTGTGCGGCCGACTCATCGACGCGCTCGGGCTGGGCGTCGAGCCCACGGCGCTGTTCCGGCCGGGGATGCTCCGCCGGATCCTCGCCTCCGGAAACGTCCCGCTGCCGGACGGCCCGCCCGCGATCGCCACCCGTCGCACGGTCGACGCGGAGGGCCGCTGACGCCGTCCCCCTTCGGCGGCAAAGGAGCCGCCGCAAGGCGGGAGCCCGCAAAAGTCCGGACAGGGTTTTGTGGCCTGCTCCATTTCGATGGTTACGGCGACGTAGGTTAGGTTTCTCCGTATGAGCGAGATCGTGTACCCGCCGGTCATCCGTGCCGCCAAGATCATGTTCAAGGTGCTCGGCCTGAAGATCAAGGTCGTGGGACACGAGAACATCCCGGCGACGGGCGGGGCTGTCCTGTGCAGCAACCACATCTCCTACCTCGACTTCATCTTCGCCGGACTGGGCGCGAACCCCGCGGGGCGCCTGGTCCGCTTCATGGCGAAGAAGGAGGTCTTCGACAACAAGATCGCCGGTCCGCTCATGCGCGGGATGCACCACATCCCCGTCGACCGGGAGAACGGCGCGTCCTCCTACATCGCGGCGCTGAAGGCCCTCAAGGAGGGCGAGGTCGTCGGCGTGTTCGCCGAGGCGACCATCAGCCAGTCGTTCACCGTCAAGGAGATCAAGAACGGCGCGGTGCGGATGGCCGTCGCGGGCAAGGTCCCGCTGGTCCCCGTGGCGCTGTGGGGCACCCAGATCCTGTGGACCAAGGGACGCAAGCGCAAGCTGTGGCAGCGCGGCACCCACATCACGATCCTCGTCGGCGAGCCCATGCACCCCAAGCGCGGCGACGACTACGACCAGGTCACCAAGGAGCTCCGCCAGCGGATGCAGGAGCTGGTCGACAAGGCGATGAGCACCTACCCCGTCGACGGCACCGGCCAGTGGTGGCAGCCCGCGCACCGCGGCGGCACCGCCCCCACCCCGGAGGAGGCCGCCGCCCGCGACGAGGCCGAGGCCGCCGAGCGCGCCGCCCGGCGGGCCGCCCGCGAAGCCGCCGAGGGCACCTCCGGCGCCTGACGGGCCGGGCCGCGGTGCCGCAGACGTCACAAGCGAAATAGGCCACTTCTTCGGGATTGGCGCTGTTTGCCCTGTTCAACCGGGGTCACACTTGAGGGCATGAGCGACCTTCGTCCGGAGACCCGTGCCGTCCACACCCCGATCATCCAGCCGCAGGGCAGCACCCCCCTCGGCATGCCGATCTACCAAGGACACCTCTTCTCCTTCGACAGCGCCGAAGGAATGGCCGCCGCCTTCGACGGCCCGGCGCAGCCGCCGTTCTACAGCCGGCTCGGCAACCCGACCGTCCGCTCCTTCGAAGCCGCGCTCGCCGACCTCGAAGGCGGCGCCGGAGCCGTCGCCACCGCCTCCGGCATGGCCGCCGTCAACGCCGTGCTGAAGGCCTTCCTGCGCTCCGGCGACCACGTCATCGCCCAGAGCTGCCTGTACGGCGGCACCTACGGCACCCTGGAGACCCTCAAAGACAAGTGGGGGGTAGAGGTCACGTACGTGTCCGGCGAGGACGCCGCCGAGGTGGCCGCGGCCGTCCGGCCCAACACCAAGGTCCTCTACCTGGAGACCATCGCCAACCCCACCACCCGGGTGCCCGACTTCCGGCCGCTCTTCGACGCGGTGCCGTCCGGCGTCAAGAAGATCGTCGACAACACCTTCGCGACTCCGCTGCTGTGCCGCCCCCTCGACTTCGGCGCCGACGCCGTCCTGCACTCGGCCACCAAGTACCTCTGCGGCCACGGCGACGCCATCGCGGGCGTCGTCGTCCTCGCCTCGGAGGCCGACGTGCGCGAGGTGTGGGAGGAGGTCGTCGAGACCGGCCCGACCCTCGACCCCTTCGCCGCCTACCTCCTGCTCCGCGGCCTGTCCACCCTCGGCCTGCGCGTCGCCCGCCACAGCTCCAACGCCCAGTACCTCGCCGAACGCCTCCTGTCCCACCCGAAGGTCGCCTCGGTCTCCTACCCGGGCCTGCCCACCCACCCCGACCACAAGATCGCCGCCCACCAGCTCACCGGTGGCGCCGGCGGCGTCCTCGCCTTCGACCTGAGGGGCGGCCGAGACGCGGGCCGCCGCTTCATCGAGTCGACGAAGCTCATCGCCCTCACGGCCTCCCTCGGCGAGGCGAAGACCCTCGCCATCCACCCGGCCAGCACCTCCCACCGCATGTACTCGGCCGAAGCCCTGGAGGCGGCGGGCTTCTCGGAGGGCACCATCCGCCTGGCCGTGGGCATCGAACACCCGGAAGACCTCTGGAACGACCTGTACACGACCCTCGAATCCCTCTGACGCCTTCCGCCCGGGGAGGAGACCTTCGACGCGCTGTGCGCGGCCGGGCGGCCGTGGAGGTTCGCCGCCCGGCGGGTCCCGATCGGCCGCCCCCGGACTTCCGGCTCGCCGAGTTCCCCGTGACCGCCGACCGCCCCTCCCACGAGGCACCGGCGCAGGAGGCTCCCCCGGTTCCCCACCCGTCCGGGCTGGCTCATCACGAATCTGCGCGTCCGCAACCGACGTCCCGACCGCGGCGACCTCGGTGCGGAACTCCAAGTCCGGCGCTCGGATGGAGGGGGCGAAGTGCCGGAAAGGCCGATCACGTAGGGGTTTTGGGCGGAGTCGGATGATCCGACCGCCGGTGACGATGCGTTGAAGTGATCTTGGGGAGAGGGAGGACAACGGGGTGATCTTGGGTGGGTAGATGAGGCCCCGAGGGGTCGCGGGGGCGGCCCGACGACGAGGGGAAACGCATGGATGCTCGGCTGAAGGCGATGCTCGCTGGTGGCGGTCTGGCCATGGCGGTGGCGGTGGGGGGCGTGGCGTCGGCCGGGGAGGCGGCGGCGGACGTCAGGGGCGTCAAGGTCGCGTGCGGGGGCGGTGGGGCCGAGCTGAACCTGCACCCGGGGGCACGGGACGGGAAGCTGCGCAAGACGCACATCAACGGCGACCTGGACCTCGGGTCGTGCATCACGCACCAGCGCCCGTCGGTGACGAGCGGGACGTTCCACCTGAAGGCGAGCGCGCTCACGTCGTGCGACTCGCGGACGACGTCCAGCGGGACGATCGGCCGCGGCCACGCGGGCGGCTACATCGAGTGGGACAACGGCGGCCACTCGAAGGTCAACCACGGCAAGCTGTTCGGGACGCTCGCGAACATGACCCTGCGGAAGGCCCGGATCATCAGCGGCCGCTTCAAGGGCGCCGAGGTCAACGCGACGCTGCTGTTCAGCGAGAACGTCATCATCCGCGCCGACGACTGCACCCACGGCCGCAAGCGGGAGATCGACGGCCGCGTGATGTCGTTCCGCATCGAGAAGAACTAGATCAAGACCGCGCGCGAGCGCGGAGACGGCCGGGGAAGTGCCCTCTCCGCGCGCGCCACGCGGAGTCGGGGATCACCTCGCGAAGCAGAGACGACGAAGCCGCCCTCACCGCGCCGGAGGGCGGCTTCGCCGCGTCGAGGGGGTGTTCAGGCGGCGCTGCCCCGCGCGTAGCCGAACATCTTGCGGTAGGCGCAGCGCAGCCCGCCCAGGTCGCGGACGGGTGCGGGGAAGTCGAAGCGCAGGTCGAAGGGGGCGGGGCCGCCGGACGACGGCGGGGAGCAGCGGACGCGCAGGCCGAACCTGTCGAGTCCGACGGCCCGGACGACGGGTTCGGGGACGACCCGCCCGTACCGGGCCCGGAACAGCCCGACGAGCTCCTCGCGGTGCTCGGCGTCGAGGTGGGCGACCATGCCGGCCTCGACGGCGACGAACGGGTCGGGCAGCGCCTCGGCGTAGTCCTCGGGCTCGATGTTCTCCTCGCCCCACAGGTCGTCGACCTCGGCTTCGGCGACGTCGAGGGTGAGCACGGTCCATTCCTGCTCGGCGGGGATGCGGGCGCCGATGTCGAGAAGGTCGGCGCGGGGGTGCAGCCGGGAGATGCGGATGGCGGCCTCGCGGCGCCCTTCGAGCGGCACCTCGCTGAGCCAGCCGTGCAGCCACGCGGTGCCGCGGACGCGGTCGGCGAGGGGGACGGGGGCGACGTCGTTCAGGCAAAGGGTCGCGGGAAGATCCGGCTCCTGCCTCAGCGTCCGCACCAGGGGTGTCGCCGTGGGCATGAGCAGCAGGGGTGCGCCGTCATCGCCGGTGGCGTGTGCCGCGACGGTGATCTCCTCGTCGAGGCCGAGGACCGCCAGCGTGGCGCCGGCCACGCCATAGGCAAGAGTGCGCGCCCGTTCTGCCGCGCTGGGACCCTTGGTCACTGTGACTCCATTAGGTTAGGCTAGCCTTAGTAAGGCTAACCTAATCACGAAGGAGGAAAGGTGAACAACCCCCGCCCCAAGGCGAAGCTCTCCCGGGCCCTCGGCGTCCCCCTGACGCCGAAGTGCGTCAAGTATTTCGAAGCCCGTCCCTACCCGCCTGGTGTGCACGGACGCAGCCGCAAGAAGGATTCGCCCTACAAGGACCAGCTGTTGGAGAAGCAGCGGCTGCGCGCGCAGTACAACATCCGCGAGGCGCAGCTGCGCCTGGCGTTCGAGCGGGCCCGGAAGGTCGAGGGCAAGACGGGCGAGGCCCTCGTCGTCGACCTCGAACGCCGGCTCGACGCGCTCGTGCTGCGCGCGGGCTTCGCCCGAACCATCTACCAGGCGCGCCAGTTCGTGGTGCACCGCCACATCCTGGTGAACGGCAAGCGGGTCGACCGCCCGTCCTACCGCCTGCGCCCGGGCGACTGGATCTCCGTCCACGAGCGCAGCAAGCCCATGCTCCCGTTCCAGACCGCGGCCCAGGGCGGCTACGCCCCCGCGGTCTCGGCCCCCTACTTGGACGTCCGCCAGGACGCCCTGGTCGCCAAACTGGAGCGCCTCCCCGAACGCCGCGAGATTCCCATCGTGTGCGACGAGCAGCAGGTGGTGGAGTTCTACAGCCGATAACCGACACACACGCGTCCCGGACGCGATACGCCACACACCGCCGGCCGGGGCCCCAAGGGACCCCGGCCGTCGCACGCCCAGCCCTCGCCGCAGACGATCAGACCGGCTCGGGGCTGCGGGCCGAACGGGCTGGGCCACCACGCCCGATAAGGGAAGGATGGAGCCCATGGCACGTGTGGAGTCTTTCGATGACCCGAACGCGCCAGCGCCTAACAGCCTCGTCGTGGCGGCTTCGGCGGCGGTCGTGGACGGGGAGGTGCGGCAGCAGTTCGATGTCCGCGTCACCGCTCGGGTCGTCGGCGGAGTGCTGCGCATCTCGGCCGAGTCCACCGATCTGCGGTTCGTTTCGCGGAGATCGACGGGCTGCCGACGTCCCGCAAAAAGTGCCTAGGTGGGGTCGTCTGTGAGGTCGGGGGGCGGACGGTGACGCGTTCGGTGATGCGGGTCTGCGCGTGGCCGAGGTCGGCGAGACGACTGAGCATGCCCCCGCGGCCCTGATCGGGTTCTTCGAGGATCGTGCCGGCCGCGATGTCGAGGGGCAGGTAGGACGGGGCGAGTTGCACCGGGGTCTCGTCGGCGAACATCAGGCGGTGGCGGACGACGACTTCTTCCCCCTCGGGGATACCGAGGATTTCGGCGATCTCAGGTGGGGGCGTCTCCCGGGTGATGGTGAGCTGGGAGCGCGGGGTCATGCCGAGGGATCGGATCTCGGTGTCGAAGGCGCCGAGGCCCTACTCCCGAACGGGCCTCTGGTAGCGCGCCATGGTGGTGCGGCGGATCTTCGGGGTCGCGGTCACATGGCCTCCTTGGGACGGCTGGAAACCCTTGAGTCCATGGTGGGCCGGGGGTGGGCCGGAAGGCAGTGGCCGCGGAGGCAGGCGGATGTCGCGGAGACTCGGAGGCCCCGGGCATCGGGGATGCGCGGGGCCGTTAAGGGTGTCGGTCAGGCGAGGTCGCCGGTGCGGATGCGGGAGACCAGGCGGCCGAGCTCGTGGCGGGTGACCTTCAGGGGGGCGGCGTCGGGGTGCTTGGAGTCGCGGATTCCGACGTGGGCGCGGAGGTCGGCGAGTTCGACGCAGTCGTCGCCTGACGGCGCGCTGTAGGACGACTTCCGCCACGAAGTGGTGATCATTGGCCTGGCTCCTTGATGAGATCGGCGATGAGCGCGGCCGAGTCGTCCTCCGAGAGGGCGGTGTCGGCCATCCGCCCGAACAGGAGCCTACAGCGCTGGACCTGGGTCACTTCCTCCAAATAGTGCCCGCCCGCAATGGTTTCCAGGTAGACGACGCCCAACTCGACGGGGCCGCCGAAGCCGAAGATCACGGAAGTGCCGCCGTGTCGGCCGGGGTGGATGCGGACGTGGCCGACCTGCTCGATGACGCGCAGCTCGATGTGCGGGCGCTTGGCGATGGCGAGGAGCGCTTCCAGTTGCTTCTCCATCGCTGCCCGGTCTCCGATGTCGAGCCGCAATGCGGTCTCCTCCAGCAGCACGCGCATGCGCGGCGGCTCTTCGCGGGCCAGGAGGACCTGCCGGGTCATGCGTGTCTGCACACGACGTTCGAGAAGCTCGCCGGAATACCCGTCCGCGCGCATGATCGCCCGCGCGTACTCGGGCGTCTGGAAGAGGCCCGGGACGTAGGCGGGCTGATAGCTGAGGATCTCCTCGGCGACGTTCTCGCATTCGGCGTACGAGCCGTTCAGGACGTCTCCGAACGGGGCCCACCACCCGCGCAGGCCGGCGCGGATTTCTTCGGCCAGTTTGAGGATGGCGAGGCGGAGGGCCTGGTCCGTGCCGCCGTAGGCGCTGAGGATCGCCTGGACGTCGACCACAGAGGGCCGCCTTTTGCCCCTTTCGTGTTGATTGAGCTTGGCCCTACTCCAGCCCAGTTTCACGGCTGCCTGATCTGGAGAGAGGCCGGACCTTTCGCGCATTTTGCGCAGTTCTGCACAAAGTCGAAGCTGCCGAACGGTCATGTCCTGATCATCCATAGTGGAATATTCCCAGCTCTCGGAGGGTCCGTGCGCAGCGTTGGCCGGATCGTGCCAATCAATTGTGGCGATTCACTGGCGCATGTGGCTTGTCACGTGAACGATGGGGGCCGGTCGGCTTCAATGCTGAGAGTAGCGACACGGGGACTGTCAGGAGCGTGAACGGGTGAGGAGATGCGGGCTCGGGGTTGTGGGGTTCGCTCGGCTGAAAGCCGAGCCGCAGATGCCGGCTCGGGCTCGGTCCTGGGTGGCACTGCTCGCCGGGTCGTATGTGGCCGACGAGGTCGTCGACACGATTCGGCTGCTCACCAGCGAGGTGGCCACGAATGCGCTGCAGCACGGGTGTGCGGCGGGTGTCGTGCGGGTCAGCCTGCTGGTGGGCGAGGGGAAGCGGGTGCGGGTCGAGGTCCGCGACGAAGGGGGCGGGGTGCCGGAGCGGCGGGTCGCCTCCGATGAGGACGAGGACGGGCGGGGGTTGTTCCTGCTCGATGCGCTTGCC
Organism: Actinocorallia aurea; assembly: GCF_054783995.1. Taxonomy (NCBI): domain Bacteria; kingdom Bacillati; phylum Actinomycetota; class Actinomycetes; order Streptosporangiales; family Thermomonosporaceae; genus Actinocorallia; species Actinocorallia aurea. The sequence goes on along the minus strand of NZ_BAAGPQ010000014.1, from coordinate 43,640 downwards.
TGCGCGTGGGGGCACGCACCCGGGGCCGACGGGCGGGGAACCGTCGTCTGGTTCGAGGTCGATGGGGGCACGTAGCGGGCGGGCCCGGGGCGCATGCCTCCCGTCCTTCGGCACGGAGACGGAACAGCCCCGGATCGCTGGGCCAACAGCTGATGATCCGGGGCTTCGGCCAGGAAATGGAGTCCTGACACTCATGCACGATCGTACTGACGGGGTGCCCGCTTCAGGGGACGGTTCTGGCGGAGGCTCGGGGCGATCCTGTGCGCCCAGCGCGTTCTGGGTGGACCGGGCGGTGGCGAGCGGGGCCGGGAACGCGGGCGTTCGGGGCGGGCGGGTCGGCGACGCCGGGCAGGCCCGCGGCAAGGGGGCCGGCGGTGAGCGTCGATGTTCTGCTCACCTCCTTTCCCGAAGTGCCGACGATCTTCTGGGGGAAGGCGACCGGGGTGTGGCGGGCGCTCGTTCACGTCGATGGGCGGGACGGGTGGGTGACGGGGAGAGACCTCGAAGGACTCGGGCACGCCCTGTGGAGGGTGCTGCGCGCGCGGCGGCCCGTGGCGGCGGGGCCCGCCGCGCCGCGGGGGCGCCCGGCGCCGCTCGTCGCCCGCGCCGCACCGGTTCCGACCGCCGCGGCCGTGGACCCCGACTTCCGGGCCCGGTATCGGGCCGCCCCGGAGGGGCCCCCGGACTCGGCGGTCCGGGGTGTTCGCGCGGGTCGGTGAGCGTTTGCGGGGGTGGAGGGCCGCGTGAGACCGGAGCCCGGGGAAATCGGGGGTGGGCAAGAAAATGTGTGCGCGGTACATTTAACCAAGCAAGTGCTTGTGTCTGATCGTTCAGGGAGAGGGCCCGCCATGGTCGAGTTTCGGAAGGTCACGAAGAACATCGGGGCCGAGGTTTCGGGGGTGGATCTGCGGGAGGCGCTGCAGCCCGAGGAGGTGCAGGCGATCCGGACGGGGCTGCTCGACCACGGGGTGCTGTTCTTCCGGGACCAGCACATCACCGACGAGCAGCACGTCGCCTTCGCCAAGCAGTTCGGGACGGCGAACCTGCCGCCGATGGACACCAGCGGGTCGGCCGTGCACGTGCTGGACCAGACCGACCCGAAGGGGGAGGGCGGCGACCAGTGGCACAGCGACAACACGTTCATGCGGACGCCGCCGATGGGGTCGATGCTGCGGGCGGTGATCCTGCCCGAGGTCGGCGGCGACACGCTGTGGGCCAACATGTACCTCGTCTACGAGTCGCTCGCGCCGTGGCTGCGCCGCCTCGTCGACGAGCTGTACGCCGAGCACGACCTGACGATGTCGGTCTCCAAGGCGATCGACAAGGGCCACCGCATGGACCTGCGGGACCTCCAGGACAAGAACCCGCCGGTGATCCACCCGGTCGTGCGGGTGCACCCGGAGACGGGGCGCAAGGCGCTGTACGTGAACCGCAGCTCCGTCACCCGGCTCATCGGCCTGTCGCGGCGCGAGAACGAGGCGATCCTGCCGCTGCTGTTCGACGCGGTCCGCGACCCTCAGTTCCAGGTCAGGCTCAACTGGCGGGTCGGCACGATGGCGTTCTGGGACAACCGCCCCACCCAGCACTACGCCGTCGCCGACTACACCCAGCGCCGCAAGATGCACCGCGTCACCATCAACGCCCCCGAGGCGATCGACGACGGCGTGCCCAAGGGCCCGAACGGCGTCACCGGCGACGACTCCCCCGCCGAGGCGAACGCCGCGCGTTACCTGTGAAATGGCGCCGCCTCCGGCGGCGCGGTGATCGGGCGCTGAGAATCCCGGCACTGCCCCTCCGGCCCTAGGGGCCTACGGGGCAGCGCAGGGGCGCCCGATCACAGGATTCAGTGGCTCCCAGTACGGGACCTCAACCGAGGGACGGGAGTTCCGCCCGTCCCTTGGCCTCCAGGCGTTCCAGGGCCGCACGCAGGACGGCGCGCTCGGCGTCGGCGAGGGGGCCCGCATAGAACTCGCGCAGGGTCTGGGTGTGGACGGCGCGGGCGCGGGCCAGCGTCTCGCGGCCCTTCGGGGTGAGGGACGCCTTCTGGACGCGCCGGTCGGTCTCGGACGTGTGCCGGGTGAGCAGCCCCGCGCGTTCCATCCGGTCGATCAGCCGGGTCATGCCGCCGCTGGTGAGGATCATCTCCTGGGCCATGTGGCTCATCGACACGCAGCCCTGCTCCAGCCGGAGCAGCACCTCCAGCATGACGTGGGAGATCCCCGCCCGCCTCTCCAGCGCCCGGCCCGCGATCCGCTCCAAACGCGAACTCACGCTCAAGAGCAGCCCGAACTCGCCGATCAGCGCGTTTTCCTCGGTCTCCACGCGGCCATTGTCATCCACGGCAAGCCCCGTTGACAGCCGCCGGACAGCCGATATCCCGGGCCTGCCCTGACCCAAAACCGCGTCCGCCCTAGTCACCGGCCTTCGGTGACGGAGACGTCCGGTCCGTCGGTGTCGCGCCAGGGGTCGCGCCAGGGGTCGCGCCAGTGGACGCGTCTGGGGTCGCGGATCCCTCGACGCCCGGGACCGCGGTGGTGGTGTCGCTCTCGCTGCCGGCCGGGACCATCGAGCTGATCATCCAGGTGCCGCCGACCTTGATGAGGCCGAGGGTGAGGTGGCTGCGCGAGATCGTCTGGGACTGGCTCAGCGCGGGCGCCTCGATGGACAGGTCGAACACGAGGACGGCGGTGGCCATCATCCCGTCGACGCTGCCGACGTAGACGGCGTAGGTCTGCGACTTCAGGTCGGCCTGCTGCGCGGTGAGGCGGTCGCCGAACTCCTTGAGGTCGAGCTTCTCGCGCTCGGCCTTGGCGTCCCCGGTGAGGTAGGTGAGCGTCTTCGTGTTCGCGGTCGCGACGTCCTGGTAGGAGAATGTCGCCATGGTGTCGCCGAACGCGGCGATCCGCTTGACGAGTTCGGCCCGCTCGGCGTCCTCGGCGGCGGCGGAGCGCCACTGGTAGATCCCGACGGCCGCGAGCACCGCGAGGACGGCGACGGCGGCGGCGAGGAGCGGCACGAGCTTCCCGGACGCCTTGGCGAGCCCGGAGCCCTCGACGGAGACCTTCTTCCCAGCAGTGTTCTTCTCGGCGGCCTTCTCGGTGGCGGCCTTCTCAGTGGAAAGAGCCTCCTCGTCCGCATCCGCCGCGGCGTCCTCGGCGGCGGCCCCGTCCGCCCCGTCCTCGCCCGCGTCATCGGCCTGCGCGGCCTCTGCGGCGGCCTCTGCGGCGGCCTCCTCCGCCTCTTCGGCGTCCGCCGCCGCGAGGACCGCCCGCACCGTCGCCTCGTCGAGTTCGGCTCCGGTGTCGTCCTCCTCGACGATCTCGATGACGCGGACCCGCCGCACGGGCTTCTTTCCGTTGGTCGTGCTCATGGGTCCTCCTCGGGGGTTCACCGGCTCCGGCGCCGGATCAGGGCGGGCAGGGACTTGGCCGCGACCCGCGTCAGCACGGCGAGGGCCAGGACCGGCGGGAGCCACACGAGCCAGCCGGGAGGACCGCCGGCCGACGTGTCGGCGACGGGCCTGGCGACGGCCGTGCTCGTGGTGGCGGGGATGGTGGGGGTGGGCGCCGCCGCCACAGTCTGCCCCTTTTCCCCGGATTTCTCACTAGTGGCCGGGGCCTTGAACGGGTCCGCGCCGCCCGCGCAGGTCGGCACCTCCGGCACTTCGGGCTGGGCCAGCGGCTCCCGGTACTCCAGCGGCGCCTCGCCCTTGGTCGAGAGGACGGCGGCGAGGTTGATGGCGCTGCCGGAGGAGGTCGGCCGGATGATGTCGTTGAGCGCGCTGATGAGCTGCCCGGCCATGCCGAGGGTGTCGCGCACGTCCTTCATCTTCGCCGGGGTGGCGACGGTGCCGAGCGCGTCGCCCAGGGCGTCGACGGTGCAGCCGAAGTAGGGGTCGGTCGCGGTGGTGAGGTCGGCGAGGCGGGTGGTCAGGGCGGGCGAGCGCTCCAGCACCTCGCGCAGTTCGCCGCGCAGGTCCGAGAGCGGGCCGAGGAGTTCCGCCGAGTTGTCGATGCTCGTGCCGAGCGCGTCGGAGTGGCCGGCGAGCGAGCGGGTGAGCTCGGACAGGTCGCCGGTGAGGCCTTCGATCAGCTCGGTGCGCCCGGCGAACGCCTCGGTGAGGGCGGCGCTGCCGTCGATGATCTGGCGCAGCGAGTCCTCGCGGCCCTCCCAGCCTGCGGCGAGCTCCCGGAAGAGGATCTCGGTGGATTCCGGGTCGATCGCCTTGAGCCCGTCGATGACCTGCGCGAACAGGTCGCCGTAGGCGACGGGCACTGAGGTGTGCTCCTTGCCGATGCGCCCGCCCGGCTCCATCCTGTCGTCGAGGTCGGCGCCCGGCAGCGGCGCGAGGTCGACGTACGGCTCGCCGACGGCGGACTTGCGCCCGGCGGCGGCGCTGAGCGCCGCGGGGATCTCCACGCCCCGGTCGATCGCGAGTTCGGCGACGACCATGTGGCCGCCCGCGTCGAGGGTCAGCGACCGGATCTTGCCGACCCGCACGCCCAGGTAGGCGACCTCGAAGTCCTCGTGCAGCCCCGGCGAGGAGGCGAACTCGGCGCTGATGACGTACGGCCGCTCGACGAAGTCGAACTTGACGACGCTGGACAGCGCCCAGCCCGTCAGCACGACGGACAGCAGCGCGAAGACCGCGACGTTGAGCAGGATGCGCCGCCCGTTCACCGGCCGCCTCCCTGGATGATCTGGTCGAGCAGCGGCAGCACGTCGTTCGCGCTCTCCGCCGCGTTGTTGTAGAGGCCGAGCTTGAGCGCCCCGTAGACCATGAGCTGGCCGTCCCAGACGACCTCGGGCAGCACGTCCTGGAAGCCGACGAGGCTCTTGACCAGGGCGGAGATCTCCTTCTGGCTGCCGCCCAGGGTGGCCAGGGTCGGATCGAGCCTCTTGATGAGCAGCCGCATCTTCTCGGCCCGTCCGGCGAAGACCTTGTCGCCCAGGCGGCGCGCGGTCGTGGTGAGGTCCTCGACGGTGCCGAGGATCTCGGTCTTGTTCTTCTCGATGAGCCCGATGGTCTCGTCGATGCGGGTGGTCTCCAGGGTGCCGTTGTGGGCTTCGAGGGTCTCGCCGAGGTCGGCGAGGCGCTCGATCGCGGTGCCGAGGTCGTCGCGCTGCTCGGCGAACGCGGTGACGAGGTCGGCGGACTGGGAGACCATCTTGTTCAGGGCGGGGCCCTGCCCGTCGAGCGCGGTGGCCGTCTCGCCCACGAGCGTCGCGAGGTCGTCGCCGCTGATGGCCTCCAGGATGCGCCCGGCGTCCCCGGCGACCTGCTCGAACTGCGGCGCGACGCTCGTGGCGGTGATCCGGGCCCCGTCGCGCAGGAACGGTCCCGTGGTCATGTCCGCGCCGTCGGGGAGGGTCAGCTCGACGTAGTTCTCGCCCAGCAGGGACGTCTGGGCGATCTCCGCCGCGGTCCCTTCGGGGATCTTGTACTCGTCCTCGATGGAGAACCGCACCTCGGCCTGGTAGCCGACCCGCTTGACGCCGACGACGCTCCCGATGGGGATGTCGCTCATCTGCACGCTGTGCCCGGCGACGAGGTTCTGCACGTCGGGGAAGGTCGCGACGAGCGTGACGTCGCCGGTGGGGGCGCCGAGGGTCGAGGGCGAGCACCCCGCGAGGGGCAGGGCCACAGCGAGGGGAAGGGACACGGTGAGAGCCGCGGCCTTCAGCAGCGGGGAGAGCCGGCTCACTGGTCCTCCCAGGGGCAGTTCGAGTAGGTCGGCGAAGGCAGCAGGCACTCTTCGGGCATGCCGAGCTGTTTCATCAGCGCGCGCAGGGTCGGATCCACGGCGAACTGCAACTCGGCGACGTGGCTCTTCTTGTTCCAGGACTTCAGGAACGCCTTCGCGACGCCGGGCAGCGCCTCGATGAGCTGTGCGAGCTGCTCGCTGTTGCCCTTGACGACCAGGGACACCTGGGTGAGGACCCGGATGTCGTCGGCGAGGGTGCCTTCGTACTTCTCCAGCAGCACGTCGCCGCTGCGCACGAGCCGCACCAGGCCCTCGACGAGCTGCTTGATCGCGTCGCGCTCCGCGGCGAAGACCGAGGTGGCCGAGGAGACCTGCTCGATCATCGTGCCGAGCGCGTCCTCCTTGCCCTCGACGACGTCGGCGACCTGCGCGAGGTTGTCGGCGAGATCGGCGAGCGCGTCGGCCTGGCCGCCGAGCGTCTCGGTGAGCTGGCCGGTCTGCTGGAGCGCGGAGTTGAACGCCTGCCCGTTGCCCTCGAACGCGTCCGCCGCGTTCCGGGTGGCGCGCCGGGCCTGGAGCGGGTCGATCGCTTCGAGGACCTCGGTGAAAGCGGCGAGCGCCTCGTCGGTCTCGATCGGCAGGGTGGTGTCCTTCTGCTCGATGACGTGCCCGTCCGACGCCTTCGGCTTGCCTGGCGTGTACGCGGGGTACAGGACGAGGTTGCGTTCGCCGACGAGGTTGAGCGGCATGATCGAGGCCTTGACGTCGGCGGGGATCGGCACGCCGTCCTCGACCGTCGCGCTGACCCTGATCCGGTCGCCCTGGATCTCCACCTCGTCGACGGTCCCGACGTCGACGCCCATGACCAGGACGTGCGAGCCCTCGTAGAAGCTCGTCGCGCGGTCGAAGTACACGGTGATCGAGGTGCCGCCGCCGGGGAGCGCGGAGCAGCCTCCGGACAGGAGCAGCGGGAGGGCGGCGGCGAGCGCCGCGAGGCGGGTCTTCACGGCCGGGCCTCCGGGGGCAGGATCGTCTCGGGGCCCTGGAGGACGCCGAGACCGGTGATCATCGCCGCGAGCCCCTCGCCGGTGCTGCCCGCGTTCGCCAGGCCCTCGAAGGTCGGGCCGAGCAGGGCCAGGTCGGTGTTCAGGTCGGCCATGCGGGGCTCCAGCCGCTGGGTCAGGGTGTGCAGGTTCGCCAGGAGGTCGTCGAGTTCCTTGCCGCGCTTGCCGACGACGTCCGCGAGGGTGTCGACGACGCGGGCGTTGCCGCCGAGCGAGGCGGCGAGCTCGGTCCGGTGCTCGGTGAGCGTCTCCAGGAGGGTCTGGGAGGCGTCGAGGAGGCGGGCGAGGTCCTCGTTCTTGGTGGCGAGGACTCCGGTCAGCCTGTTGGCGTCCGCGACGAGCTGCTGGAACTGCGGGCTCTTGGCGTTGAGCGCGGCGTTCAGCGTGCTCACGTTGGTGAGCAGCTTGTTCAGGTTCGCCTGGGTCGGCAGGTCGATCTTCTCGGTCTCCTCAAGGATCTTGGTGATCGACTTCATGTCGAGCTTCCCGAGGTCGCCCGTCGTCTTGTTGAGGGCGGCGACGACCGTGTAGGGGGTGCCGGTCCTGTCCTCGGGGATCCGCCGGTCGTCCTCGTCGAGGTCGGCCAGGTAGGGCTCCTGGACGGGTCCGGTGAGCTTCAGGTACCGGCCGCCGAGCAGGTTGGCGAGCTGGACGTCGGCGCGGGTCTGCGGGCCGAGGTCGACGCCGGAGTCGACGCGGAACGTGATCCGCACCTTGCCGTGGTCGAAGTCGGGGTCGATCGCGGTGACCTTGCCGACCTTCACCCCGGCCAGCCGCACGTCGTCGCCCTCCTTGAGGCCGCCGGTCTCGGTGAAGACGCCGGTGACGTGGTAGCCGTCCTGGAACAGGCCGACCTGCCCGTACAGGAAGGCGAACCCGATGCAGGAGGTGAGCAGGGCCAGGGAGACGAGCGCGACGATCCGCTTGTTCAGGTCGCGCAGCGAGGGGAGCGCCATCAGCCGTTCCCCTTCTTCGCGTCCTTCTGGTCCTTCGAGCCCTTCGAGTCCTTCGCATCCTTCGGGGGGGCCGAGCCGGTGAGCCGGGCGACGAGGTCGGCGAGCTCCTCCTGGCCGTCGAGCATCTGCTGCCGGCTGGTCCGGTTTCCGGGGCCGGACAGCTTCATCTCGGTCGGGCACTCGCCCAGGACGATGTTCAGGCACATGGCGTTGATCCGGACGTAGTGGCCGCCGTTGGTGACGGCGAACAGGGAGCGCAGCGCGGGCGGCAGGCCGGTCACGATCTGCGCCAGCTCGTCGATGTCCCCGGCGGCCGTCTTCACGACGGTGTCCAGGTTGGCGACGGTCCTGTCGAGTTCGCGCTGGTTGCCGCTGATGACCTGGTCGAGGACCTCGCTGACCTGGGCGAGTTCCCCGCTGGCCGAGGCGAGCACGTCGGTGTTCCCGGCGAACGCCTCGCTGATCGCCACGAGGTCGTCGATGACGCCGGAGATCTGCTCGTCGCGGCGGACCGCGGTCTCGGTCAGCGTCGAGTAGCTGTCGAGAATCGAGGCGAGGTCGTCCTTGCGGGTGGCGAGGGAGCCGACGATGTTCTGCAGGCCGGTGGTCATGAGGCCGATGTCGTCGCCGTTGCCGTCGAGCATCGCCGCGGTGGCCTGGAGGATCTTGTTGAGCTGGTCGGGGTCGAGGCTGCCGGTGAGGGGCCCGAGCGAGTTGACGATCTCGCCGAGGTCCACGACGGCCTTGGTCGCCGCGAGGGCGTCCCCTTCCTTCAGGTACCTGCCGTTCTGGGCGCCGGGCACGAGGTAGACGAGCCGCTGGCCGATGAGGTTGCGCCAGCGGATCTCGGCGGTGCTGTCGGCGGGCAGCCGCAGCTCCTTCTCGACCTCCAGGGTGACGACGGCGCGGCCCGCGGCGACCTCGACGGAGGTCACCTTGCCGACGGGCGCGCCCGCGACCTTCACCAGGTCGCCCTCGATGAGTCCGCCGACGTCCTCGAACGACGCCTTCAGCTCGTAGGTGTCGCCGTAGCCCGCGCCGGTGATCTGCGCCCCGATGACGTAGGTGAGCAGCGACGTCACCACGGCGAAGACGGTGAACTTGACCAGGACGCCCAGGGCCGGGCCCCCGCCGCCTCCGCGCGGCTTGCGGGCCCTCACTTCTTGTCCTTGCCGGCCGAGGGGCTGCCGCCGTACATGGAGTCGGCCGGGCACTCCTCGGTGAAGATGTCGCACAGGTTGAGCGAGACGTAGAGGTTGACCGCGCCCATCTTGGTGCCCTCCGGGCCGGGGACCTGGAGGATCCCGGCGAGGCCGCCGAAGAACCCGTTGAGCCCTCCGATGAGTTCGCCGAGTTCGTCCTGGCGGGGGTACAGGGTGTTGTTGACGAGGCTCCCCCGGTCGATGAGGGCGCCGAGCGCGTCGCCGTCACGTTCCAGAGTGCGCGAGAGCGTGCCGGCGAGGGTGCGCGCGTTGGCGAGGGTGGCCTCGAAGTCCTCGGGGTGCTCGGCGAGGGTGTCGCTGAGCGCGTCGGCGTCCTCGACGAGCTGCCCGATCTTGCCGGACCGGCTGCCGAGCACGTCGCCGATGACGGAGAGGTCCTTGAGGGTGCGGCGGGTCCGGTCGAGGTCGCCGTGCGCGGCGTCGAGGAGCTTCGCGGCGTCGGTGGTGGTCTGGTGCAGGGTCGCGCCGTTGCCCCGGAGGGCTGCGGCGAGGGTGTGCAGGACCGTGGCGACGTCGTCCGGGTTGATCGCGTCGGCGAGCGCGGCGAGCGGCTCGCCGGTCTCGGCGAGTTCGGCGGGGTCGGTCGTCCTGGTGATCGCGGCACCGTCGGGGAGGTAGGGGCCGGCGCCTTCGCCGGAGCCGAGGTCGAGGGAGATGTCCTTCGGCCCGAACACCGACAGCGGCTCCACCTTGGCGGTGACGGTGTCGGGCACCCGGATGCCGTTCTCGACCCGGATCCGCACGACGGCGCGGCCCTGGGCGTCGAGGGCGACCGAGGAGACCGAGCCGACGGTCATGCCGCGGACCTTGACCCGCGACTTGGCGTCGAGGCCCTGGCCGGCCCGGTGGAACACCGCGGTGTACTCGCGCGACGGCGGCTCCGACGGCATCGCCCCGGCGACCGCGGCGCAGGCCGCGGCGGCGAGGACCGCGGTCCCGCCGAGCGCGAAGCGGACGCGCGAGGCGCGTGACAGGTTGAGGTCTGATCCGCTCATCCGGTCAGGCTCACCGTCCCTCCGTCGCCCCAGAAGATGTAGGACAGCAGCAGGTTCACCAGGACGATCGAGACGCTGGACTCGCGGATCGCCCGCCCCGCCGCGACGCCGACGCCGACCGGCCCGCCCGAGGCGTAGTAGCCGCGGTAGCAGTGGATGAACATGATGATGAAGGCGAAGACGACGACCTTGCAGACGCTGTAGAGCACGTCCTGCGGCGGCAGGTAGAGGTCGAAGTAGTAGTCGTAGACGCCGGCGGACATGCCGAAGAACTGCACGGTGATGAAGCGGGTGGCGAAGAAGCTCGCGAACAGCGCCAGCAGGTACAGCGGCACGAGCGCGACGACGGTCGCGGCGATCCGGGTGCACACGAGGTAGGCGATGGAGTTGATGCCCATCACCTCCAGCGCGTCGATCTCCTCGGAGATGCGCATGGCGCCGATCTCGGCGGTGCAGGCGCTGCCGACCTGGGAGATGAGCGCGATGCCGGTGATGACGGGGCCGAGTTCGCGGATGTTGGAGAAGCTGGAGACGAGCCCGGTGAAGGACTCGACGCCGAGGCGTTCCAGGGAGGGGTAGCCCTGGACGCCGACGATCGCGCCGGTGAAGAACGACATCGCGAAGATGACGAACACCATGCCGCCGCCGACGAACAGCGCGTTCACGCCGATCGTCATGTCGCTCATGTGGCGCACGACGGTCTTGCCGTACTTGCGGCGGAGGACGAGGTCGGCGAAGAGGTGGTAGAAGACGCGGCCGAGGAAGATCGGCAGGCTGGCGAGCTCGGGCAACCGGCTCACCCGATCCTGGACGACCGCGCCCAGTTTGCGCCCGGGGAGGATGGCGGCCAAGGGGGTTCCTCGCTAGATCTTGGGTGGGACGAGGACGAGGTAGAGCGTTTCGAGTACGTAGTTGAGGAAGAACACGAGCAGTGACGTCGCGACCGTCGCGCGGGTGACGGCTCGGCCGACCCCGGCGGGCCCGTAGTCGCAGGTCATGCCCATGTGGCAGGCGACGGCGGCCGCCACGAGCCCGAAGACGAAGGCCTTGAACAGGGTGATGCCGAGGTCGGAGAGCTGGAGCAGGGAGGCCGCGCCGTCGAAGTAGGCGCCGGGGGTGACCCCCTGCTGGATGACGTTGAAGTAGAAGCCGCCCGCGGTGCCCGACAGGATGACCAGGGAGCACAGCAGGACGCTGACGACGGCGGCCGCCCACAGCCGCGGGGTGACGAGGCGGTGGGTGGGGTTGATGCCCATGACCTCCAGCGCCGACAGCTCGTCGCGGATGCGCCGCGCGCCCATGTCGGAGGTGATGGCGCTGCCTCCCGCGCCCGAGATGAGCAGCGCGGAGGCGAGCGGCGCGATCTGCCGGACCATCCCGGCGACGACGAGCGCGCCGGTGCTGGACTGCGCGCCGATCTGGCGGGCGACGTCGCCCACCTGCAGTGAGATGGTCGCGCCGAGCGGGATCGCGATGAGCAGCAGCGGGATGCTGGTGACCCGGATGATGAACCAGGCCTGCTCGATGAACTCGCCCCACCAGGTCTTGAGATCCCAGGTGCGGCGCAGTCCTTCGAGGAGGGTGACGAACAGTTCTCCGGCCTCGTCCAGGAGGGCGAGGCCGCGTTTGGCGAGGAGCGCGGGCCCCTGCCGCACCAGCACGGCCATAGGTCGAGACCCCTTTCCACCTGGTGTGCGTCGCGCCCCGCAGGGCGACTTGCGTCACATCAGGCGGGGCCGCCGCGACTCTACTGGCAGGTAGTCCAAATGGGGAATAGGTGTTTCCAGATTGGTGCCATCGCCCGATCGGGACGGCAGTACCTCGTGTTCTCCCACCAGAGAAAGTGAATGATCCTCACATCTACTGGAGCGTTGCCTACCGCGCCGAGGCAGGGTTGGATCGGTCTGTGACAGTGACGCTCACCGCCGCGGCGGCCCTCCAAGACGACCTCGTGGACCTGCGGCGGGCGATCCACGCCGAACCCGAGACCGGCCTCGACCTGCCCGCGACCCAGGACAAGGTCCTCGACGCCCTCGGCGACCTCCCCCTGGAGATCACCAAGGGCCGGGCGCTCAGCTCGGTCACCGCGGTCCTGCACGGCTCCCGTCCCGGCCCGACCGTCCTGCTGCGGGCCGACATGGACGCGCTGCCGCTCGACGAGCACACCGACGTGGGCTACCGCTCGCGCACCCCCGGCGCCATGCACGCCTGCGGCCACGACCTGCACACCGCGATGCTCGCCGGCGCGGCCCGGCTGCTGTCCGCCGAGGACTTCGCCGGCAGCGTCATCCTCATGTTCCAGCCCGGCGAGGAGGGATACGCCGGAGCCAAACTCATGATCGACGAAGGAGTGCTGGAGGCGACCTGGCAGAAACCCGTCGCCGCCTACGCGCTGCACGTGTCCTCCTCGATGCTCCCGGCCGGGTTCGTCATCGGCAAGGGCGGCCCGATCATGGCCGCGGCCGACACCGTCACCGTCACCGTCCGGGGCACGGGCGGGCACGCGTCGATGCCGCACCACGCGCGCGACCCGATCCCGGCCGCCTGCGAGATGGTGCTCGCCGCCCAGACCTTCGTCACCCGCGCCTTCGACGTGATGGACCCGGTCGTGGTGACCGTCGGCAGCATCCACGCGGGCGCTGCCGCCAACGTCATCCCCGACGACGCCGTCTTCTCCGCGACCGTCCGCTCCTTCTCCGCCGCGTCCCAGGGCCGCGTCCGCGAAGGGCTGCACCGGGTGTTCCAGGGCATCGCCGCCGCCCACGGCCTGGACGTCGAGATCGACTACCGGATCGATTACCCCGTCACCGTCAACGACTTCGCCGAGGCCGCCCACCTGGCCGCCTCGACCCGCGCGCTGCTGGGCGAAGGCGCCTACTTCGACGTCCCCCAGCCGCTTCCGGCGTCCGAGGACTTCTCCTTCATCCTCGCCGACGTCCCCGGCGCCCTCGCCATGCTCGGCGCCACCCCGCCCGACCGGGACCCCGCGACGGCCCCCGGCAACCACTCCGCCGAAGCCGAGTTCGACGATTCGGTCCTCGCCCAGGGCAGCGCCCTGTACGCCGCGCTGGCCCTTGATCGACTGTCCCGGGCCTGAGGGAAATCTCTGGTTCGTGGTTACGGCATCCGTCAAGAGCGGGCATTCTCTTTGTCCATGAGCCAGTCCATTGTGCGCCGGGTCCTCACGAGCAACATCACCATCGGGGCGCTCGTGATGGGGCTGCTCGCGTGGGCCATGTTCGAGGTGGAGTTCGGCGAGGCCGAACCGCCCAAGATCGCGGCCGACGGGGAGCTGTCGGCCAACGAGGCGCTGCTCCTCGTGCGGTCCAACGACATGAACCCCCTCGTCGCCGACGCCGTCGCCGCGGCCAAGAAGCGGGCCTACATCAAGGAGCAGAAGGCCAAGGAGGCGGCGCGCAAGAAGAAGGAGTGGTACCGCAAGCACAAGGCGGAGATCGACGCGAAGCTCGCCAAGGAGAAGCTCGCGCAGATGCCGAACCCGAGCTCCGAGCAGAACATGGCCGCGGGCGAGAAGCTCAACGCCGCCAAGGGATGGGCGGCGTGCTGGCCCGCGCTGAAGATCATGTGGACCAAGGAGAGCAACTGGAACGAGCGGGCCGACAACCCGTGGAGCGACGCCTACGGCATCCCGCAGGCGCTGCCCGGTTCCAAGATGTCCACCGCGGGCCCGAACTGGGAGTCCAACGCGGCGACGCAGATCGTCTGGGGCCTGTCCTACATCCAGGCCCGCTACAAGGACCCGTGCGGCGCCTGGACCTTCTGGCAGAACAACCACTGGTACTGAGCCGGGCCGCTCAGTCCGCGGGCTGTGCCGCCTTCTCCTCGGCCGCCTTCTCCTCGGCCGCCTTCTCTTCAGCCGCCTGTGCTCCGGCCGCCAGTGCTTCCGCCTCGGCCTTGGCGACCGCCTCGGGGAAGACGTTGCGGGCGATCGACTTGTCGGCGAACAGCACCCAGTCGGGCGCGAGGTTCTTCGAGTAGCGCTCGAAGTAGAGCAGCTGCTTGCTGATGAGGACGAGCTCGCGCGGCGACTCCGCGTCGTACTGCTTGGCCATGTCCAGGAGCATCGTGATCGTCTTGCCGATGCTGATCCCCGCCATGCCCGACTTCAGCAGCGGCCCGAACACGAGCTGGAGCCGCATCGCGATCTCCGCGTCGGTGCCGATGCCCTCCGGGATGATCCCGAGGCTGCGGTAGTGCGGGACCATCCTGCCGAAGTCGGCGTCGAACATGCCCGTGTAGAACATGTCCCTCATCAGCTCCTGCCACGGGCCGTGCAGCTCGCCCATGATCCCGAAGTCGAGGTAGCAGATGCGGCCGTCGTCCAGGAGCCACAGGTTCCCGGCGTGGACGTCGCCGTGGAAGACGCCGTGCGCGAGCGCGGCCTCCACCCAGGCCTTGACCCCCCGGGCCAGCAGTTCGGGGCCGTCGATGTCGCCGGAGCCGTCGATCGCGTCGAACGGGGTGCCGTACATGCGCTCCATGCAGATGACGCGCGGACCGCAGTAGTCCCAGTAGACCTCCGGCGCGGTGACTCCCTCGTTGTCGCCGAAGGCGTGCAGCCGCTCGCGGAAGTCGTGCTGGCGCTGCGCCTCAAGCGCGCTGTTCAGCTCCTGGAAGGTGACCGAGTGCAGATCCTCGATCATCGCCGACGGCCTGGCCGCCCGCATCACCTTGGACAGGCGCTCCAGCCTGCGGGCGAAGAAGTAGGCGACGCGCAGGTCGGTCGCCATCAGCGCGGCGATCCCGGGCCGCTGGACCTTGACGACCGCGTCCCGCCCGTCGGGCAGCCGGCAGGCGTGGACCTGGCCGATCGACGCGGCCGACAGCGGGGCGTCGTCGAAGGCGGCGAAGAGGTCTTCGGGGCGGGCGCCGAGGTCCTCGGCGATGATCCGGCGCACCGCTCGCCCCGGGATCGGCGGCACCTCGTCGAGGCAGCGCAGCGCGGCGTCGGCGAGCGCCTGCGGGAACAGGCCGGGCGAGGAGGCGATCACCTGGCCGAGCTTCACGTAGGTCGGGCCGAGCGCCTCGAACGCGTCGACGACGCCGTGCGCGGCGCCGTCCCGCCAGTCCTTCTCCCCCCGGCGGGCCGCCCAGCGCGCGAGCCGCCGCGTGACGTGCCCGAACAGGGAGAAGAAGACGACGAGGAGGCGGGCGGGGTCCGTCCAGACGAGCGCGTCCAGTCGTGGCGAGACGATCTCCAGATCGGCCGGACTCGGGCCGTCGGCGTAAGGGCCACGAAAGGTCATGCGTCGCCTCCTGGGGGTGGGAAGTACCGCCCAAGCTAGCTCACTGCGACAAAAGCGTCGATATGTTGCATCTCACTCGGACCCTGGTCTAGGGTCCGCCCATGGACGCCGAAATCCCGTCCGACGGACGGCTCCGGGACGCCGACCTCGAAGCACGCGCCCGGATCTGGGCCTCCCCGGGCGCCCCCTCCCTCGGCAGACTCGCCCGCCACGCCGTCGCGCTCCCCGCCGGCCAGATCCGCTGGGCGCTCGGCAGGCTCCCGGCCACCGCGCTCGACGGCCTGTCCGGCGAAGGCGCGCTCGACCCCGCCGACGCCCTCGACGCCGTCAAGAGCACCGTCCGCGAGGCCTCCGCCGGATGGGCGCGCGACCAGCTCGCCGCCCTCGGCCCCGCCGGAGCCGAACTCGCCGCGCTGCTGCGCGACGCCGCGGGCCTCACCCCGCGCGGCCTCGCCGACCTCCTCGACGCCGAACCCGTCGTGCCCGACCCCGTCCCGCCCCACGCCGTCCGGCGCGCGTTGGAGCGGCACCTGCCCGGGGCCGTCACCGAATTCGACCCCGCACCCCTCGCGGTGTCGGCGCTACACCAGGCCCACCGCGGCGTCCTGCGCGACGGGCGGGCCGTCTACCTGCGCGTGGTGCGGCCCGGCGCCCGGTCCGGTCTGCGCGACGACCTGCGGCTCGCCGCCAACCTCGTCGCGCCGCTCACGCTGCTCCCGCAGGCCCGGACCGTCCAGCCGACGGCGCTGCTGCGCTCGGCGGCCCGCCGCGCCGCCGAACAGACCGACCTGCGGCACGACGCCCGCAACACCGCCGAACTCGCCGAACTCCTCACCGGGCCCGCGCTGCGGCTCGCCGAACCCGTCCTGGAATCGCGCGGCGCCGTCGCCTACGCGCTCCCCGACGGCGCGGTGCCGCTCGCCGAAGCCGACGCGAACGTCCGCGCCGCCCTCCCCTCGTTCCTCGCCCTCGTCGTCGAGTCCGCGCTCGCCGACGGCGTCTTCCACGGCGACCTGCGCCCCGACCACCTGTTCGCGCTGCCCGACGGCACCCTCCTGCTCGCCGGATGCACCACCGCGGGCCGGCTCGCCCCGCCCGTCCGGCGGGCCTTCCTCGACTACGTGACCGCCCTGTTCGGCGGCGACCACGCGGGCCAGGTCGACGCGCTCGCCAGGCTCGGCGCCGTCCCGGACACGACCGACAGGGCCGCCCTCGAAGCCGACCTGAGGGCCGCGCCCGAGCTGTCCCCGCTGCGGCTGCTGCGCGGCGGAGGCGATGCGGCCAAGGTGCTCGGCGACCTCGCGGGCAAGCACGGCCTGCGCGTTCCCAGTCCGCTGATCGGCTGGGCGCGCGCCCTCTTGACCTACCGCGCGCTGACTCGGCATCTTGTCCCCGAGATGCCCTTCGTCCAGGCGCTGCTGCCACTGGTGCCCCGCCTGGGCGAGATCAACCGACGCCTCACCGCAGCCGAATCCGGCTGAGCCCGATCCCCCGGAGGAGATCCCCCCATGGCCAAGCACGCCTTCCTTTCCGAAGCATGGCTGGACGCCGTCGAGGCCCTGCGGCCCGAATGGCCCGAGCCGCCGGCCGAACTCGCCGGGCTGCTCATCAACCTCATCGTCAAGGGCGGCCCGGACGGCGACGTCCAGGTCCACACCAACTCCGGAGTGGTCGCCCGCGGCCTCGACGCCTCCGCCGCGACCACCGTCACCGTGCCGTTCGAGGTGGCCGAGCGGCTGTACGTGAAGAACGACCCGTCGCTGGTGATGACCGCGATCATGTCGGGCGAACTGACCATCGAGGGCGACTCCGCCCAGGTGATGGCGCTGATCGGCGTCCAGGGCGAGCCGACCGCCGAGCAGGTGGCCTTCCAGCAGAAGATCCAGGACCTGACGGCCTGACCCCACCCTGCTAGGCGGGGCGCAGCGCGGGCACGAGCAGTTCGGCGAGGAACCGGCGCAGCGGCCCGCGCGGCTCGGCCACCACGACGGTGACCGCGATCCGGGTCAGCCACTCGGCGACGACCACCGGATCGCGGTCGGCGATCGCCCCGCGGCCGACGAGCAGCCCCACGAGCGGGGCCATCCGATCGGTGATCTCGGTGAACAGCCGCGGGATCTCCCCCGCCAGCAGCGCGCCGACCATGTCCCGCTCGTCGGTGAGCATCTTGCGCAGCACCGGATGGGCGAGGCTGTCCTCGATGACGGTGGCGAGCAGCTCCACCACGGCCTCGGGGCCGGTCAGTCCGGCGATCCGGGAGGGCAGCGCGGCGAGGATCCGGTCGATCTCCCGGGAGACCAGCAGCAGCGCCGTCGCCCTGACGTTGCCGACCTGCCGGTAGACGGTCGTGCGGTTGACGCCCAGCTCGCGGGCGATGTCCTGGACGGAGGTGCGGGCCACCCCGAACCGGGTGAAGCAGCGCGCCGCCGCGTCCAGATAGGGATCGAGAGCGGGCCCCGGCGCAGGGGGCAGGGCACCCGCTCGCTGCTCTGTCTCGGCCTGCACGCAACAATGCTACTGGTTTGTCGCAGAATCGAGCGTAGTACGGTGTAAGGGTCGGAAGGGGACGCTCCGTGAACGCCGTCGCCAGACTCGCCGCGTCACCGCACTGGACGCACGCCGATCCGCCCAAGATCGAACCGGGCGGCCTCTTGGCGCTCGGACCGCGGACCTGGCTGTACGTCAAAGCCGTCGCCCCCCTCTTCGGGACCCGCGGCATCCGCTTCGCCGACCTCACCGGACGCGACCGTGCCGTCTTCCGCGCCTACCTGCCGTACTCGGCCGCCGTCGTCACCTCAGGGCTCGGCAGGGCCACCACCGAACTCCTCACCCTGCGGACCGCGTGGAACTGCGGCGCCTGGTACGAGTTCTCCCACCACCTGCACCTCGCGCGCCTCGGCGGGCTGTCCATCGACACCGTCGAACGGATCGCGGCCGGACCCGACGCGCCAGGGCTGCACCCGCACCAGCGCGCCCTCCTGCGCGCGGCCGACGAACTGCACGCCTCCCGGGCCGTCTCCGCCGCCACCCTCGCCGACCTGCGCGGATTCCTCGACGAGTCCCGCGTCGCGGAACTGTGCCTGCTCGTCGGGCACTACGAGATGCTCGCGATGTTCCTCAAGAGCGCCGGAGCCGTCCCGGAGGAGGGCGCGTTCGAGCGGGGCCCGCTGCGCTGGCTGCGCCGCGCCGACGACTCCGACAGGCTCACCCCCGCCTCGCTGCCCGCTCTGAACCGGCGCCTGTTCAACCGCGTCCAGATCAACTACGCGCCTTTCATCCCGCCTTACGCCGTCATCGTGCACAAGGGCCGTAAGTCGGGAAAGGTGTACCGCACTCCCGTCATGGCGCTCCGGAACGGCCGCCACCTGGTCGTCGCCCTCCCGTACGGCGACCGCTCCGACTGGGTCCGCAACCTCCTGCACACCGGCCGCGGCGGCGTGGAGCGCCTGGGCCGCCTCCACCGCATCACGGCCGTCCGCGTCACCGACGTCCCGAGCGCCGGCGACCTCGTCCCCGCCGCGGCCCGCCCCCTGCTGAAGCTGACGAAGATCCTGGTCGCCGAGATCGAAGAGCCCCGATGACCGTTCCGCGCCGCCTCCTCCGCCGCTGGCACCACTTCGACGCCGCCCTCCGCCGCGCCCTCCCCTCCGCGGACCTCGACCTCGCCCTCCGCCGCACCGCCTCGAACATCGAGGCCACCCCCTGGCCGCACCCCGCCCCTTCAGACCCCCGAACCCGCCTCCTCCTGGAGGCCGTCGACCAACTCTGCGCCGACCGCATGATCCACCCGGCCACCTGGGACGCCCTCCTCCCCCACTACTCCCCCAAGGAACTGACGACCCTCTGCCTAGCCGTAGGCGACCGCGCCACCACGGCCATGCTCACCCGAACCACCGACTTCCCCACCTGAACGCCATTCCCGAAAACACAGAGATTTCCACTCTTGGGGCTTTAGCATTGGCCTGTCCTCTGGATCACCGTGCTCAGCCCGCCCAAGACAGGAACCTCACGCCCTCCATCTCGGTGACGGTCCTCGGCGCCTCGGGCTCCGGCAAGACCGTTTACCTGTCGAGTCTCCACAAGCGGCTCAGCATCGAACGTCCGGACACCGGATTCTTCGTGGAGCTGCCGCCCCAGCAACAGACGAGGCTCAGCAAGATCTACCGGGAAGTGTCCACCGGTAGGGACTGGCCGCGCGGCACCGGCAAGGGCGACGGGCAGACCTGGAACTTCACCTGCGCGGTGAAGACCACCTCCGCGAAGACCTTCCACCCTTTCTCCATCGACTACCTCGACTACGCGGGCGAACTGATCACCGAACCCCAGGAAGACGGGGAGACGACGGACGCCGCGGTCGAACTCTTCGAGAAGATCAGAACGTCGGACTTCCTTCTCGTCCTGCTCGACGGCGAGAAGGTCATCGACTTCCTGGACGGCGGAGGGGAACTGCGCGCCGACCTGGCGGAGATCCTCCCGCTGGCCGGGAGAAGCAACGCGGTCGTCCACTTCGTGCTCACCAAGTGGGACCTGTTCGATGGCCTCCCCTTCACCCTCGGCGACGTCGTCTCCCGGCTGCGCGCCGAGGACGACGTCGCCGATTTTCTGGCGACCCGTCAGGAGAACCCGAAACTGAGCGGCACCGTCCGGTTGATCCCGGTCTCCGCCGTCGGCAGCGGCTTCACCCGCCCAGGAGAGCTCGGGTTCCCGGTCAAGACCGGGCAGCAACCCAGGCCCCTGAACGTCGAGATCCCGTTCATGGCCGTCGTCGGCGACCTCATCGAACAGGCCCTGGCCGACGCGGCGGACGCCGTCGAGACCGATCCGGCCGACAGGCCGACCCAGCGGCGCGAGCGCCTGCGCGGCGTGGTCAAGCTGATCCGGACGGGCCTGCCTCTCATCGAGGTGGCGATCAAAGTGGCGTCCCGCTACGCGAAGGTCCCCGAATCCGTCACGAAGGTCTGCGTCACCCTGGCGGGGGAAGCGCTCAAGCACGGGGAAGAGTGGCTGAACCGGAGCGTCGCCGACCTGCGCAAGGACGCCAAGAACTCCCTGACCGAGCAGGAGGCGCTGGAGAGACTCTTCGACCTGTTCGGGGCCACCCTGCGCGACTTCGAGAAGAACCACCCGGAGTCCCGGCTCACCGAGAGCTTCCTGCCGTGAGCGGCGCCGCCTGGCCGTTCGCGGTGACGCGCAGCCGCAGGCACGGCTACCGGACGGTGATGGCGCCGCCCGGGATCGCGGCGTCGGTGCTCTCCGAGGGGACCGTGGACGACATCGGCCCGCGCCCCCACGTCCGCGAGGTCACCGACGCGGACGGCGGCAGACTGTGGCTCGTCTACCGGGTCTCGGCGCTGTCGGAGGACGAGGTCGGCGCTGAGGGGACCCCGGTCCTCGACCGCTACGGGCGGCCGGTCCGCTTGACCGAAGGCGTGGTCGTCCACGCCGAGCCCGCCGCGCGCCTCGGCGGTGCCCTGTTCGACGAGCTCCGGAAGCAGACCGTCCCCGCGCTCAGCGCGTTCTGGCAGGCCGACGACCCGAACCACCCGGTGCAGCGCTCCGAGGCCCTCCCCGCTGCCGTCTTCCCTGGGGAACTCGATCCGATCACCGACCCGCCCTATGTCACGAGGAGGTCAGCGGCCGCTCCTCCGAGCGGCCCGTTTCCAGCAGGACCCCGGCCGCCCGCCGATCCGCTGACTCCCGCCGGACGTCCCGCACGCGCCGCCCTGACGACTCCCGCCGCCGTCGTCGCCGGCCTGCTCCTGGCCGTCCTGCTGCTGACCCTGCTGATCCTCTAGGAGCCACCGAATCCTGCACCCGCGGCCTTGGCCCGGATCTCCCGGTCGTCCCGGCCGACGGCTTGTGCGGTGGGTGGTCAGGGGTGTCTTGCCTCGAAGATGGGGGCGAGGGTGGCGACGAAGGATCTGATGATGGGGTACTGGGTCTCGGGGGTCTTGCCGCGCAGGCCCAGGACGGGGTCGAGGCCGTCGTAGTAGGGGGCGAGGGCGAGGTGGGGGAGGACCAGCATGAGGAGGGCGAGGGCCGCCTCGTCGTCGAGGTCGGCGCGGATCTCGCCGCGCTCGCGCCAGCGGGCGAGCAGCGGGTGGATCGCCTCGCGGTAGTACTGGTTGGACGGCTCGCGCACCAGGGTCCGGACGGTGTTGTCGATCTCCAGGTTCATCGCGGCGGTCACCGCGCGCTCCAGCGGGTGGGCGGCGAAGTAGTCGGCCCACAGGCAGCACATGTCGCCGAGCCAGGCGGTGAACGGCTGGTCGAAGTCGCTCTCCGCGATGCCCTTGACGATCTCGTCGCGGATCCGCCGCGCGGTCTCCTCGGCGACATAGGTGAAGAATTCGAGTTTGTCGTCGAAGTACTGGAAGAGGGAGCCCTTGGCGATGTCGGCTTCGCGGGCGATCGTGTTGAGGCTCCCGGTGGAGTAGCCGTGCTCGCCGAACTCCCGCTGCGCGGCCTGGAGCACCCGCTCCCGCTTGGCAGGATTCAACCGGAACCACGTCGAAGTAGGCATCGCGGTAATCCTAGTGGCCGCGTACGCGTACGGCCGGTAACCGTTTAGAGTCGGCCCATGAGCGAGAACCGGGTGCGGACCGGCACCCAGTGGGCGCGCGCCGACGCCACCCGCCGGGCGCTGCTGGACGCCGCCCGCGAGGTGTTCGCCGACCGCGGCTACGAGGCGGCCGGGATCGCCGAGATCGTGGAAAGGTCCGGCATCTCCGTCGGCAGCCTCTACCACCACTACGGCGGCAAGTCCGGCCTGTTCCTCGCCCTCTGGGAGGAGCACACCGCCGAGCAGGAGAACAAGGCGACGAACGCCGTGAAGTCGGCCCGCGCGGCGGGCGAACGCGACTCGATCGCCCTGTTCATCAAGGGCACCGAGGCCTTCCTTGAGGTCTGCTGGACCGACCGCCGCACCAGCCGCCTCTTCGTCGCCGGCGAGGGCCCCTCCGGCTTCGGCCTCATGCGCCGCTCCCGCCTCCGCCAGTGGCTCGCCCAGAACACCCGCCTTCTGGCCGACCAGAACAAGATGCTCGCCCTCATCCTGACGACCGCCATCGGCGAGGCCGGCCGCGAGGTCTCGATCGCCGACTCCCCCGAAGAGGCCCGAGCCCTCATCCACCAGACGACGGAGATCCTCACCCGCCTGGCCCGCTGACGCGGCGCGACCCGGCCTCCTCAATGGACCCGCCGCACGAACCGGGCCTCGAAGTACAGCGCCCGGACTCCGGCCGCCAGCACCGGCAGAACGGTCGCGAGCCCGACCACCGCGGCGCTCACGCGTCCTCCCCGAGCGCCGCCCGCACCGCCTTGAACCCGGTGTGCAGACACATCGCCCCCGAATCGACGGCACAGGCCCGAATGATCCCGAGCCCCCCCTCCCGCACTCGGAGTCCTCGGCCACCTCCCCAAGCCCCGGCGCCCCCTCGATCCCCGCGAGGCAGTCCCCCGCGCACAGGGGCGTAGGACACGGATCTACGACGTAGACGACGGGCGCGGCCACCGAAGACCGCACCGCACCACGCTGAATGCGATCTGATGCGTCCCCTCCCCGCCGATCTCCGCCGAACGGCCCATTTCCGCGCTTCCCGCACGCTCACCGACTCCAGGGCGAATCCGCGCGCGATCTGCGAAATGTGCCGGATGCCGATCCCGACCATGAGCATCACTCCTCCTCGCATTCTCCTTGCCTGACCTGCTTGGACGTTCTGGGATGCAGTCTGACAATTTCGAGTCAGCCTTGAGGACTTCCATGGAAATCCTGGAAATCGAACGCCTCGGAGAGTGGACCCATGCACATCAAGAAGAGCCCGGACCCGCGCCACAACCTCTGGCACTCCATGGCCTTATACCTGCGGTTCTACCGAGACAAGGCGGGCGAGTCCGGGGACACTTTCGCGCGGATCCTTAAATGCTCGCGCCCATCGATTTCGAGACTGGAGATGGCCGAGCAAGCCCTCAAGGATCACGAGGCAGAACTCCTGGACAAACGCTGGCAAACTGGTGGGTTGCTGGGCAACCTGCTCTGGTATGCCCGCATGGGCCACGACCCCGACTGGTCGAAGCACTACACCGAGTGGGAGCTGAAATCCGAGGTGATCCGCACCTTCGACGGCAGCCTCACACCTCTCCACCTCCAGACCCCCGGCTACGCCCGCTCTCTACTTCTCGCAGGGGGAGTTCACAACCCGGACCAAGCTGTCGAAAAGCGCATGAGACGCACTGCCATTCTCGACCGAGCACCCACCCCTCCCGAACTCTGGGCACTGGTGGCCGAGACCGCGCTCCTTCCCGTCGTCGGGGGCAGCGACGTCATGCGAGAACAACTTGCACACCTCATCGCGATGTCCACCCGCCGGAACGTCATCCTGCGCGTGGTCCCCAATCGGACGGGCGCACATGTGGGCCTGGACGGGGCGTTCAAGATCATCAGCATCAGGGAAGGGACCATCGGGTTCTTGGAGGCCGCCGTCAGCGGACGGCTAGAACTCGACGTGGACAAAGGTAGGAGAACTCCTCCGCCGATTTGAGCGGATAGGGGCTCGGGCCCTCCCCGCAGACTCGTCACGAGACCTCATCAGGACCGTCATGGAGAGCATGTGACCCAGGAAGTCATCTGGCGCAAGTCGAGCAAGTCCCTCGGCGGAACCTCTGAGGAATGCGTCGAACTCGCCGCGATGGCGGAAGGCGTGGGCCTTCGGGACTCGAAGAACGTGCGGCGGGGTTATCCGGTCGTCGGGCGTGGCCCGTTCGCCCGCCTCGTCGGCCGCCTCAAGACTTGAGTCCGTCACGCGGCCAGAGCGCTCAGGAGGGCAGTTCCGGAACCTACCTGACCGCCAGGCGGGTGTCGGCCGGGCTCTCCGGCGCGGAGTCGGCGCCCGCGTCTCTCAGCGCCTGCGCGGCGTCCGCGCCGGACGCCACCGCGGACCTTCGCGCCGCCCTCTGCACCGGCCCTGACGTCGTTGGGGCTCCGCGCCTGGCGAGTTCATCCCGCGACCTGGGCGCCTTGCATGCCGTCGCCGCTCAGGTTCCGAGTTTCGGCTCCGCCGGCGCAGGACTGGTCGTGGCCGCCTTGGGCGGCGTCTGTCTGGACGAACCGCCCCGGCTGCGTCGGCGTCGCGTGGGCCCCGGCGACGTCGTGGACGCCTGGGGCCGCTGCCTCAGGGAAGGGTGCGCTCCCGTGGGTGCGGGGCCGGGGGGAGGGTCACAGGGTGCGGCACTGGCCGGTTTTGTCGCCTTCGACGGTGTTGTTGCCACCCTTGGGCTTGTGGCGGTTGTTACCGCATTCGAGGTCGCCGTCGATCGAGTTGGACTGGAGGGTGACGCGGGACCTGTTGCCGTAGGCCTCCAGGTCTCCGTCGATGAGGGCGCGGTGGACGCGGGCGGTGGCGCCGCGGACGAGCTCGACGTCGCCGTCGATGGCGGGCCGCTCGCCGCTGCGGGTGGTGACGTCGACCTTCGTGAAGCCGTAGGCCTCGATGTTCCCGTCGATCCGGACGCCCTTGGCGAGGAGGGTCGCGTTCTTGCGGACCTTCACGTCGCCGTCGACGCGGGTGCCGTTGAGCCGGCAGGTCGCGCCCTTGGGGACGACGACGTCGGCGTCGAGGGAGCGGGCGCCGATGGTGCCGCGGCAGAAGACTGTGTCGTCGTCATCGTCGTCGGCGAACGCCGGGGGCGCGACGAACAGGGTGGCGGCGAAGGCGAGCGGGATCATGGCGAGAAGCTTCTTGTTCATGCCGTTGATCCTGGCCAGAGGGGGTGAGCCGGAAATGAGCCGATCATGAGGGACCTCTCATGCGCCCGGACGCCTCAGGGCGTCGGGGCGAGATGGGTCTCCAAGAAGGTGAAGATGCGGGTCCAGGCGTCGGAGGCGGCTTCGGGGGCGTGGTGCATGCCGCCGACTCGGATCATCGCCTTGTAGGGCTGGCCGTGGGACTGGATGAAGCCGTGGGGGGCGTCTTCGTAGACCTTGATGTCGTGCGGGACGGACGCCGCGGTGAGGGTCGCCTTGAGGCGCTCCACGTCGGCGACGGGGACGATGGTGTCCTTCGCGCCGAAGCTGCCCACGACCGGGCAGGGGTCGGAGAGAAGAGGGGCGAGGTCCTTGGGGACGAGGCCGTAGTTGACGGCGGCGGCGTCGAAGAGGCCGCGGCCGCCGGCGATGAGGGCGAACTGGCCGCCCAGGCAGAAGCCCGCGACGGCGACGCGGCCGGTGCAGTCGGAGCGGCCCGCGAGGATGTCGCGGGCCTCGGCGATCCGGTCGAAGACGGGGCCGGTGCCTTTCAGCGCGCCCTGGAAGACCTGTTTGACGCAGCGCGGGTTGCCGCCCTCGTAGAGCGCGGGCGCATAGGCGAGGTAGCCGTTCGCGGCGAGGTGCGCGCACTGCCGGGCGACGTCGCCCGTCATCCCGAACGCGTCGTGCAGCACGACCACCCCGGGGAACGGGCCCGTGCCGGACGGTACGGACAGATGGCCCTTGCCCATCGTTCCTCCTCAGGGGGAGCGGGGGCGCCGCGGCCGGCGGGCCGCGGCGCGGAAGCGATCACCGCAGAATGTAGTCCTCGCGGCGGGCCTTGCGGGAGGCCGCCCAGAACTCGAAGGTGAAGCCCGGCCAGATCGTCCGGTTGACGCCGTCCTTGTCGAGGTACCAGGAGTCGCAGCCGCCCTCGTTCCAGACGGCCCGGCGCAGCCGCTTGTGGAGCTTGTCGTTGTAGGCGCGCAGGGCCTCCGGCTTGGGTTCGACGGAGGTCGCGCCGGTCTCGGCGAGCAGTTCCAGCAGGCTGAGGATGTGCGCGACCTGCGTCTCGATCATGAAGACGACGGAGTTGTGGCCGAGGCCGGTGTTGGGGCCGAGCAGCATGAAGAAGTTGGGGAAGCCGGGGAGGGTCGTACCGTGGTGGGCCTCGACGCCGTTCTCCCACGCCTGCTGGATCTTCTGCCCGTTGCGTCCGGTGATGACCCAGCTGTCCATGGCGTCGACGACCTTGAAGCCGGTGCCGAAGACGATCGCGTCGACCTCGATCTCGCGGCCGTCCTTGGTGACGACGGAGTTCGCCCTCACCTCGGCGATGCCCTCAGTGACGAGGTCGACGTCGTCGCGCGCCATCGCCGGGTAGTAGTCGTTGGACAGCAGCACCCGCTTGCAGCCGATGGTGTAGTCCGGCGTGAGCTTGCGGCGCAGCTCGGGGTCCTTGACCTGGCGCTTGAGGTGGCTGGTGGCCATCCACTTCATCGGCCCGGACAGCCGCGGGTCGAGCGCGAAGCCGACGGCGCGCGCCTCCAGCACCCAGTAGACGATGTTCCGGACGGCCCGCGGCACGCCCGGCAGCTTGAAGGCGGCGGGGAGCTTGATGTTCGGCTTGGACTGGATCCACGCGGGCGTCCGCTGGAAGACCGTCGTGCGGGCGGCCTTCTCGGCGACCTGCGGGACGAACTGGATCGCCGACGCCCCCGTGCCGATGACGGCGACCCGCTTGCCTTCGAAGTCGTAGGAGTGGTCCCACTGCGCGGAGTGGAAGGCCTTGCCCTGGAAGGTCTCCAGGCCGGGAACCTCGGGGAAGCTGGGCACGTGCAGGGCGCCGACGCCGGAGACGACGGCGCGCGGCCGGAGCACCTCGCCGTCGCCGAGGGAGACGTTCCACCGGGCCGCCGCGTCGTCGTACTCGACGGCGTCGACGTGGGAGCCGAAGCGGATGTGCCTGCGCACGTCGTACTTCTCGGCGCAGTGGGCGAGGTAGCGCTGGATCTCCGGCTGGGGCGCGAAGAACTCGCTCCAGTTCCGGTTCAGCTCGAAGGAGAACGAGTACATCGGGGACGGGACGTCGCAGGCGCATCCCGGGTAGGTGTTCTCCCACCAGGTGCCGCCGAGGTCCGAGGCCTTCTCGAGGATGACGAAGTCGTGGTACCCGGCCTCTTTCAGCTTGACGCCCATGCCGATGCCGGCGAAGCCCGCGCCGATGATCACGATCTGGCTCATCGAACCTGCCTTATTAGTCGAACCGTCTACTACTGCCGGTAAGTTAACCGAAGTAACTTACCGATGGTAGAGTACATCGACGTGACACAGACCACAGACCCGCAGGCTCCCCGGCGCAAGCGGATGCCGCGCGCCGACCGGGAGCGGCAGATGCTCGCGGTCGCCGAGGAGGTCTTCGCCGAGCGCGGGTTCCGCGAGGCGACGATGGAGGAGATCGCCGAGCGCTGCGGTGTCTCCAAGCCGATGCTGTACGAGTACTTCGGCTCCAAGGACGGCCTCCTGCTCGCCTGCCTTACCCGTGCCCGCACCGAACTGCACGAGGTCACCGCCGCCGCGATGGCCGACGGCACCGATCCGCTCGACACCCTGCACCGCGGCCTCGTCGCCTACTACGGCTTCACCGAGAGCCACCGGGATTCGTTCGCGATCCTGAAGAACGAGGCGGTCGGCCTGCCGCACGCCGCGGCCGAGGCCGTCGAGGCGACCCGCCGCCAGCAGCACACCCTCATCGCGCCGATCATGGCCCAGTGGGCGCCGGATCTGCCGGAGACCGCGATCGAGGCCTACACCGAGATCATCATCGGCGCCTGCGAGCGGATCTCGCTGTGGTGCACGACCCGCCCGGACGTCACGCCGGAGCAGGCCGCGCGGCACACGCTCGACTTCTGCTGGTTCGGCCTCCAGGGCCTGTACGAGAGGTCGGCCCCGGAGCCACCGGCGGACCCGGCGGACCCGGCTAAGGGCGGATGAAGGCCAGCGCGCCCGCGTAGCCCGGCGCCGGGTCGAGATCCACCAAAACGGTGCGGTCCGGGAGATCCGGTCTTCCGCGCCACTTCAGCAGCGCGGGCGGCTCGGACGCGCCGGAGACCACCAGATCGGTCATCGGCACCTTGAGGCCGTCTCCCGTGGCCTTCAGCAGGGCCTCCTTGCGCGTCCAGTAGACGTGCAGATCCCCCGGCGGCTCCGCCTCGATGACGGCCTCGGCGATGTCGTCCAGCGATCTGCCGCGCTCCTCCACGTCGAGCCCGACGGGCACCTCCGCGACCGCGAGCCCGACGAGCCCGCCCGAATGGCTCACCGAAAGATGCCATCCCGGGTAGGTCGGCCGCCCGTGCGACGCGCCGCATCCCGGGCACGTCCGGTCGAGAACGATGCCGGAAGGGTCCAGCCCGGTGCGCGTCGCGAGTTCCCGTTTCGCCATGACGACGCCGAGGGTGAACCTCCGCTTGTCGTCCTCCCGCAGGTAGCGGGCGCGCCGCTCGCGTTCGACGGCGTCCAGGAGCGCCAGGTCTTCGGCTTCGGGATCGGCGGTGCGGCGCCACAGGACACGGCCGGCGAACTCTGGGTGGGGCACGGCCATCAAATTACGTCATCCACCGGTTATTCGGCATGCCGTCGGCCGGTTATCCGGCGTTACTAGGTTGGAGCCCGTGGCCATGGATCAGCCTTTGCCCGGCGGCGCGAAGCCGCTGGGACCACACGACCCCCGCACGCTGGGGGCGCACACGGTGCTCGGCAAGCTCGGCCAGGGCGGCATGGGCGCCGTCTACCTGGGCCGGGGACCGCGCGGCACCGTCGCCATCAAGGTCATCCGCGACGAACTGGGCGCCGACCCGGGGTTCCGGCAGCGGTTCGCGCAAGAGGTCGCCGCAGGGAGGCGGGTCGCCTCGTTCTGCACCGCGGCGATGCTCGACCACGGCGAGGACGCGGCGGGCCACCCCTATCTGGTGACCGAGTTCATCGAGGGCCCGACGCTGCACGAGCACGTGTTCCGGCACGGCGCGCTCACCGAGGGCACCCTCCAGGGCTTCGCCGTCGGGGTCGCCGCCGCGCTGACCGCCATCCACGGCGCGGGCCTGGTGCACCGCGACCTCAAGCCGTCCAACGTCATCCTGTCGGTGTCCGGTCCGCGCGTGATCGACTTCGGCATCGCCCGCGCGCTGGACGCGACGAGCGACGTCACCCGGACGGGCCAGCTCATCGGCACGCCGGGCTGGATCGCGCCCGAGCAGCTCCTGGCCGACCGGGCGACGACGGCCGTGGACATCTACACCTGGGGCTGCCTCGTCGCGTTCGCGGCCCAGGCCAGGCATCCGTTCGGGGGCGGGGCGCCGATCGCGATGGCCTCGCGCGTCCTGCACGGCGAACCCGATCTCGCGGGCGTCCCGGAGCCGCTGCTCGGGCACGTCAGGGCGGCGATGGCCAAGGACCCGGCACTGCGGCCGACCGCCCAGCAGCTCCTGCTCGCCCTCGTCGGCGGCGGCGCGCCGCAGCAGCTCGACGCGAAGGCGACGGCGCTGGTCGAGGAGAGCGTCCACGGCGGCTGGGTCCCGGCCGGGATGCGCACGCCGCCGCCCGGCGTGCCCGCGACGCCGCCGCCGTTCCCCGGCGCGCCGACCGCGCCGGGCGAGCGGGCGGCCCCCGTCGTCGGGCCGCCCGGCCCGCACGGCCTCTTCCCACCGCCGGGCCCGCCGCCGGTGACCGCCGCACCGCGCACCCGGCGCCTGGGACGGCACCGGGCCTGGACCGCGACGGGCGGCAGCGTGCTCGCCGCGGCGGTCGCCGGCGCCGCGCTGCTCTACGTGTTCAGCCACGGCGACGACAACAGCAGCTCCGGCGCACCGGCCGCCGCCAACGTGATGGAGAAGGACGGCTACCGGCTCCTGCAGCTCACCCGCGACACCGGCATCGGACAGACGTACGTGGACGCGGGCGTCGAACTGACCGTAGGCAAGCCGCGCTGCGGCGGGACCACCTATGCGGGGCAGACCGCGCAGGGAGAGTACTTCTGCCTGGTGCCGCTCATCGTCCGCAACCCGCAGGGCGACGACTCCGACCGGGTGCCGCGCGACGAGCAGGCGGCCCTCGACCAGAGCGGCCAGGAGATCCCCGCCACGGAGTACGCCGGCGGCTTCCTCAACGACAACCCCACCCTCGCGCCGGGCGACCGGATCTCCGGGTGGCTCGTCTTCGACATGCCGAAGGGGACGTCCCTGAAGTCCTTGCGGGTGCACGGCTCGAACGGCTCCCAGGGTGTGGAGGTGACGGTATGAAGCGCGTCCTCGGCGCGGCGGCCGGCGGAGTGATCGCGGCCGCCGCCCTCGTCCTGGTGAACCTCCCCGGCGGCCAGGCGGCGATGGCCGCGGGCTGCTCCACCTCGGCGCTCACCGACTTCAACGGCGACGGCGAGGCCGACTTCGCGATCGGTGACCCCGGCGCGGGCGTCGGCTACGCGGTGGGCGCGGGCCAGGTCACCGTCGTCTACGGCGACGGCGACCTCGGCGAGGGCGAGCGCCGTTACCTGACGGCGCGCAAGCCGCAGGACGGCGCGGGCTTCGGCCACGCCCTCGCGACGGGGGACATCGACGGGGACGGGTGCGACGACCTCGTCGTCGGCGCCCCGTGGACCGATGACGGCCAAGGGTGCGCCCAGATCTTCTACGGCTCCCCCGAGGGCCTGGAAGCGGGCGGGCTGCTGGAGCCGGAAGGCACGTCCCGGACCTTCGGCACCTCGGTCGCGGTCCGCGCCGCCGAGGGGGACGGCCCCGCCGTCGTCGCCGTCGGGGCGCCCTACGAGGAGGTCAACGGCCTCGCGTCGGCGGGCGCGGTCCACGTGTACTCGCTCGAAGGCCGGGACACCTCCCCGAAGGTCAGGCTCGTCACGCAGGACGACGAGCAGGCCGAAGGCGTGGCGGAGGCGGGCGACCTGTTCGGCTGGGCGGTGGCGCTCGGCCGGATCATGGGCGATCCCGCGCGGCCCGACCTCGTCGTCAGCGAGCCGGGCGAGGACGTCGACGGCCAGGCCGTGGACGCGGGCTCGTTCAGCGTCGTGGAGGACGTCACCGTGCCCGGGCAGGGCAAGGGGCAGCACTGGCATTACGGGAACCTCGGCATCGGCGACCCGTCTGAGGGCGGCCGCATCGGGTGGAGCCTCGCCTACGCCGAGGACGGCGCCACGTCCTACGTCGCGGCGGGCGTGCCGGGCCAGACGGTCGAGGGCAGGGCGCGGGTCGGCGTCGTGGCCCTGCTGAGCTCGACGGGCGGCGGGCTGGCGGCCCTGGAGCCCGCCGCCCAGCTCGTGGGCGGGAAGCCCGCGGCCGAGGCGGAGGACCGGTACGGCTGGTCGGTGGCGCTCGCGGGAGGCGAGGTCACCGGCGGCGGCGTCCAGCTCGCGGTGGGCGTCCCGTTCGACGGCTCCGAGCAGACCCGGCCCGAGAACGGCTGGGTGCACCTGGTGCCGCTGGCCGACCGCAAGTCCGCCAAGCTCATCGACGCCCTCAACACCAAGGAGTTCATGCCGGGCGACGCCGATCCCTACGACAGGTTCGGCCGGGCCGTCGCCTTCACCAAGGGCGCCCTGCTCATCGGCGTGCCCGACGACCGGGAGAACCCCGGCGGCGCCGTCATGGTCAAGCCGCTGGACGGCGGGGAGTCCGTGGAGCTGCTGCCGGATCCGCCCGCCGACGAGGCCGACTTCGGCGGCGCGTTCGGCTGAACCCTGGCGGGGGCCCGCGGCGGCGGGGACGATGGAGGGCATGCGTGTACGGATCTGGTTCTCCTCCGCTCTGACGTGCCTGTTCGCCGCGGGATGCGCGGCCGACACCTCCCCGACCGAAGCCGCCCCGTCTCCCCCCGCCTCCGCGCCCGGGACCGCCTCCGAGCCCGGCTCCGGGTCGGCGGCCCCGCAGAAGGTGAAGCTGGTCGACGTCGCCGAGGCGGCCCAGCCCGTCGGGACCGCGGTCCGCAAGGGCGACGACGCCCTGTACGTGATCGAGCAGGAGGGGCGGGTGCTGGCCGTCCGGGACGGCGCGGCCGAGCCGGTGCTCGACCTCGTCTCCCTGACGGGGTCGGGCGGGGAGCGCGGCCTGCTGGGCATCGCCTTCTCTCCCGACGGCAAGCGCCTGTACCTGTACCACACCGCCAAGGACGGCAAGATCACGCTGGCGGAGTACCCCGTCGGCTCGGACGGCGCGATCGACGCGGCAGGCCGCCGGGTCGTCCTGGAGCAGCCGCATCCGCGCACCAACCACAACGGCGGCCAGCTCGCGTTCGGCCCCGACGGCTACCTGTACCTGGGGCTCGGCGACGGCGGCGGCGCGGGCGACCCGGACCGGACGGGCCAGGACCGCGGCACCTGGCTCGGCAAGATCCTGCGCATCGACCCGGCGGCCTCAGGCGGCAAGCCGTACACGGTGCCGAAGGACAACCCGTTCGTCGGCGAGAGCGGCGCCAAGCCGGAGATCTGGGCCTACGGGCTGCGCAATCCCTGGCGTTTCTCCTTCGACGCCGAGACCGGGGACCTGTGGATCGGCGACGTGGGGCAGGACGCATGGGAAGAGGTGAATTTCCAGTCCGGCACTTCTCAAGGCGGTGAGAACTACGGCTGGAGCGCGCGCGAGGGCAGGCACGCCTTCCACTCCGAGAAGCCCGTCGGCATCGAACCCCTGCACGAGTACGCGCTGCGCGAGAACGGCCAGTGCTCGGTCATCGGCGGCCAGGTCTACCGGGGCAATGCGCTCCCGAGCCTGCGCGGCAGATACGTCTTCGCCGACTTCTGCGCGGGCTGGGTGAAGGCCATGTCCCGGGACGACCCGAATCCGGTGACGCTGCTGGAGAACGTCAACAGCGTCTCGGCGTTCGGCACGGACGCCTCGGGTGAGCTGTACGTCCTCAGCCTGAACGGCACGGTGCAGCGGCTCGCGCCGGCCTGATCGACCCCTGACGGAAACGACGGAGACTCCGAAGACCACGGAGAGACGACGGAGGCCGGCCCCCGCAAAGGGCGCCGGCCTTTCTTCACGCGTACCTGGCTATGTCCAGGACACCCCGGCGCCTTCGGCGGCCATGTCCTTCGCCTCCTCGTACAGACTGGTCATGTCGTACTAACCAGCAACTTATGTAGCCAAACCAATGCATTACGTGGCCAATACCCCCCGGCCCCGTAATACCAGGCATAACAGTAGAAGCGGGCAGCCGAGAAAGCTAACCGGAGCGGAATATTCCACCAGATCTTCGACGGATAATCTCATACCAGCCGGTAGTCAGATTTGCTCGGTGTCAGAACATGGTCGGATGCACATCGTCAGGTGTACATCTTCAGCGCTTCCCGCGCGACGGTCTCGGCTCCGTCCAGGCACGCATCCACCTGGTCGGCGGGCTTGCCCTCGTAAGGCCGGGAGTACGAGACGGTGATGATGACGTTCTGCACCCGCAGCACGACGCGGGCGGTGGCGGCCTTCGCGGTGCCCGGTTCCACGAAGACGCGGCGGTAGGCCTCCTCGCCCAGGCTCGGCACCTTCTCCAGCAGAAGGGTCGAGGCGGTCTTGTCCTCGCTGTCGCTCGCGAACTCCTGGTCGTAGGACCACTTCGTCGCGGCCGCCGGGTCGAAGTCGCCGACGGCGTCGCCCAGCCGGGTCTCCAGCCGCAGGTAGGGCACCGCGTTCTTGCCCCCGTAGCCGCAGGATCCCGCCCGCGGGCCGCCGTGGGACTCCGGCGCACCACCCGGGACGAACCGGACGAACGTCTCGTCCGAGACGCTGTCGCAGACCTCCGCGGGCAGCTCCGGGAAGAACTGCGACGCGGGCGCCACCGACTCAGGCGGTGAGGACTCCGGTGCCGGGGAGCCCGACGTGGGCTCCGAGGACGGTGACTCCGAAGACGGCTCCGAGGCCGCCGTCCCCGACGGCCTCGAGGACCCCGCAGGCCCCGCCGCCGACGGGACGACGGTTTCGCCGTCGTCCATGACGAGCGGGGCGACCAGGAAGACGGCGCCCGCGCCGATCGTCACGAACACCGCGGCGACCTGCCAGCCGCGGGGACGCGGCATCCGCCGGCCCCCGGACGGAGGTTCCGGCGGTGAATAGACCCTGTCGAAATCTGCGCGCACGCCCACGAAACTACGGACCCGAGGGGCATCTGTCAGTACCCGGTGGGGATATCACCGCGTCCCTTGCTCTCTTTCCGGATTGTCCCGCCGCTCCTGGGAAAGGAGGGAAGTGTGCGGCCCAGTGATCCGACTCTCACCCCGGCGGGAGGCCCGCCCATCACCGTCGCGGACCTCGCCGCGACCTGGCGCGCGGTGGCCGGGACCTCCGCGCGCGGCCAGAAGACCGCGCTGATCGCCGCCGCCCTGCGCAAGGCGGGGCCGGGAGCGGCCTCCGTCGTCGTGCACTGGCTGGCCGGGGAACTGCCGCAGCGCCAGATCGGGGTCGGCTACGCGGCCCTGCGCGCGTCGCCGCCGCCCGCGTCCGCGCCGAGCCTGACGGTCGCCGAGGTGGACGCGGCCTTCACCCGGATCAAGCAGGTCTCCGGCCCCGGCTCGGTCGCCACCCGCAGGGAACTGCTGCACGGCGTCTTCGGCAGGGCGACGTCGGAGGAGCAGGGCTTCCTCGTGCACCTGCTGGCCGGAGAGCTGCGCCAGGGCGCGTTGGAAGGCGTCATGGTCGACGCGATCGCCAAAGCCGCCGAGGTGCCTTTGGCGGCCGTGCGCCGGGCCGTCATGCTGCGCGGCGCGCTCGGCCCCGTCGCCGAGGCCGCGCTCGCGGGCGGCGCCGCCGCCCTCTCCGGGTTCACGCTGGAGGTGGGCCGCCCGGTCCGGCCGATGCTCGCCTCGTCCGCGCCGGACGTCGCGGCGGGCCTGGCCGGCGAGATGGGCGTCGAGTGGAAGATGGACGGGATCCGCGCCCAGGTGCACGTCCGCGGCGACGACGTCCGGATCTTCACCCGCACCCTCGACGACATCACCGTCCGCGTCCCCGAGGTCGCCGACGCCGCCCGCGCGCTGAACCTCGACGCCGCCGTCCTCGACGCCGAGGTGATCGCGCTGCGCCCCGACGGCTCCCCCGAGACGTTCCAGGTGACCGCGTCGAACACCTCGCAGGGGTCGCTGCGCCCCTTCTTCTTCGACGTCCTGCACCTGGCCGGATCCGACCTCCTCGACGAGCCCGCGGGCGTCCGGCACGAGGCGCTGTCCGAGGCGGTCCCGGAGGCGGCCCGGATGCCCCGGCTGGTGACCGCCTCACCCGACGAGGCGTCCGCGTTCTTCGCCGACGCGGTCGCGCGCGGCCACGAGGGCGTCGTGCTGAAGTCCCTGACCGCGCCCTACGCGGCAGGGCGGCGCGGCGCGGGCTGGGTGAAGGTCAAACCGCGGCACACCCTCGACCTCGTCGTCCTGGCCGTCGAATGGGGGCACGGGAGGCGCGCGGGCAAGCTCTCGAACCTGCACCTCGGGGCGCGCGACGCCGGGTCGGGCGAGTTCGTCATGCTCGGCAAGACGTTCAAAGGGCTCACCGACGCCCTTCTGGACTGGCAGACCGAGCGGTTCCTCTCCCTGAAGCTGTCAGACGACGGATTCGTCGTGAAGGTCGAACCCGTCCAGGTCGTCGAGGTGGCGTTCGACGGGCTCCAGCGCAGCACCCGGTACCCGGGCGGACTCGCGCTGCGGTTCGCGCGGGTGCTGCGGTACCGGGCCGACAAGAGCGCCGCCGAGGCCGACACCTTCCAGACGGTCCGGGCGCTCGCCGGCGCGCCGCCCCCGGTCGGCTGAGCCGTCCGGGGGATCAGCCGCGCAGCCGGATCGGGTTCACCAGGTCGGCGTAGACCAACAGCAGGCCCATGAACACCAGGACCACGCCGACGACGTAGGTGAGCGGCAGCGCCTTGGCCACGTCGACGGGGGCGGGGGCGGGCCGGCCCGTCACCGACGCGAACGCCCGCTTGACGCCCTCCCACAGCGCGCCCGCGATGTTGCCGCCGTCCAGGGGCAGCAGCGGGACCAGGTTGAAGGCGGCGATGCCGAAGTTGAGCGAGCCGAGGACCATGAGGAACAGCGCCGCCTTGCCGAGCGCCTCGTCGTGCGAGGCGAGGACCTCCCCGCCGATCCGGCTCGCGCCCACGATCCCGACGGGGCCCTCCAGGTCGCGCTCGGCGTGGTTGAAGGAGGCGTTCCAGACGCCGACCATCTTCTCCGGCAGCCGGGCGAACGCGCCCAGCGTGGCGGACGCCATCGTGCCGAACTGGGCGAGCACGTCGCCCGGCCCCTGCCGGACGAAGACCCGCACGGGGGTGATGCCGAGGAAGCCCGCCGTGACGGTCTTCTCGGGGTGCGCGAGGTCGTTGACCTGGTTGGCGATGGGCGTCGCCGTGAGGTCGAGGTCCCTGCCGTCGCGGGCGACGCGCAGCGCCACCGGCCGGCCCGCCGACTCCCGGATCAGCCGCTGGAACTGCCGGTAGGACGTGACGGGCGTGCCGTCGAACGCCTTCACCTCGTCCCCCGGGCGCAGGCCCGCCGCGGCGGCCGGCGTCGGCGCGTCGCCCGCGGCGCACGCCCGCCCGGTCTCGGCCGCCGGGACGACGCACGCCGCGACCGTCCCGATCGTCGTGGACGGCTCGCGCACCCCGATGCCCATGAGTGCCGCGCCGAGGAACACCAGCGCCAGCACGAAGTTCATGAGCGGCCCGGCGAACGAGATCAGCGCCTTCTGCCACCACGGCTTGGCGTAGAACACCCTGTCCCCGTCGTCCGGCCCGACCTCCTCGAGCGCGCTCTCCCGCGCCGAGTCGATGAGCTGCGCGAACCGCCCCGTGGACGACCTGCGCAGCCTCCCCTCGGGATCACCCGCCCGCGGCGGCAGCATCCCGATCATCCGCACATATCCCCCGAACGGAATCCACTTGACCCCGTACTCGGTCTCCCCCCGCCGCCAGGACAGCACCGTGGGCCCGAACCCCACCATGTACTGCGGACACCGCACCCCGAACCACTTCGCGAAGATCAGATGCCCCAGCTCGTGCAGCGCGATCGACGCCATGAGCAGCGCGAAGAACAACAGGATCCCGAACACCGTCATCACACCCCGCGCCCTACCCGCGCCCCCGCCTCCACCACCCGAGCGCAGATGATCTTGACTGAGCCCTGACGGCTTCGGGACCAGCCGGAACCCGCTCCACCCGTGACCGGTTCCCCTGCTTTCGGATCTTCGAACCGGTAGGATCTCGGCTCCCCCGAACCACAAGTGAGCCCCCATGCGTCGCACGTTCCCGCGCGCGGCCGCCGCGCTCGCGCTGCTCACCGCCGCGCTGAGCCCGTCGGCCCCCGCCTCCGCCGCGCCGGAGGCGGCGACGGACCTCCGCGTCTTCCTCGACGCCCCGCCCTCGCCGGTGGATTTCGGCGAGTCGGTGATCGTCACCGGCCGGGTCCAGTTCCTCGTCGGCGGCGTATGGACCGCCGCGTTCTTTGAGGAAGCACGCATCAGGGTCCGCGCCGGAGCCAACGGGACCGCGGACAGCGCGATCAAGAACAACGGTGAGTTCACCGCGCAGTTCACCATGTACCAGCCGGCTTCCCTCGTCGTCACCGCGACCGCCGACGGCACCGCCGCGCACCCCGCGGACTTCAGCGCCACATCCCAGACGTATTCCGTCGCCCTCCGCCCGTCCGCGTACCTGGGCTTCGACGCCCTGACCTACGACGCCGACGCCAGGATCACCGCCGACTACTGCTTAGCCGCGCAGACGCCTCACAAGGCTCCCGCCGGGCCCGTCTACCTGCAGTTCTCCCCCGACGGCAGGACCCAATGGTCCACGAAACGCACGACCAAGGTGAACTGCGGGAGGCTGCGCAAGCGGTGGCCCACGTCCGGCTACTGGCGGCTGAAGTCCAAGGCGGACGCGCTCTACCCTTCCGTCGTCAGCGAGGTCCGCAAAGCGTGGCGGTGGAGGACCGAGATGAGCAGGATCAAGGTCGCGCCGCGCAAGGTCAGAGCGGGCAAGAAGGTCACCGTGCAGGGCCGTCTCACCCGCTACGAGGAGGGCGGCGCTGAGCCGTTCGGCTACGCGAACCGGCAGATCGACATCATCTTCCACTGCAAGGGCAAGCAGAAGCACTGGAGGAGCGCCAGGGGGCGCACCGACGCGGACGGCCGCTTCAAGATCAAGGCCAAGACCTACTGCGACTCGTCCTTCCTCGCCGTCTTTCGGGGCGGACCGGACACCTTCTCCGCCCGGTCCCCTGAGGCCAAGGTCGACACGACCGGGAAACCGCTCCTCTCCGGCCGTGCCTTCGCGGTCCTCGTCTCCGTGCCTCGGCCGCGCTGACCCGGGTCCTGCTCCCGTCGGCCCGGCGTGCTCAGGTCGGTGGGAGGAGGGAGCGGAGTTCTTCGAGGTACGGGGCGATGTCGATGCCCTGGGCGGCCAGCCAGTCGTCGGAGAGGTACGTGTGGGTGTAACGGTCGCCGGCGTCGCAGATGAGGGTGACGACGCTGCCCTGCTCGCCTCGAGCGCGCATGTCGGCGATGATCTGGAGCGCGCCCCAGACGTTGGTGCCGGTGGAGCCGCCCACGCTGCGGCCCGTCACCTCGGACGTCCAGCGCATGCAGGCCAGCGACGCGGCGTCGGGGACCCGGTACATGCGGTCGATGACCGTGGGGAGGAACGACGGCTCCACGCGGGGGCGGCCGATGCCCTCGATCCGCGAGCCCTTCGCCGTCAGGGACGGGTCGCCGGAGACCCAGGACTCGTAGAACGCCGAGCCTTCGGGGTCGACGACGGCGAGGCGGGTCTGGTGTCTGCGGTAGCGGACATAGCGCCCGATCGTGGCGGCGGTGCCGCCCGTGCCCGCGCTCACCACGATCCAGGCCGGCTCAGGATGCGGCTCCAAGGCGAGCTGCTCGAAGATCGACGCCGCGATGTTGTTGTTGGCCCGCCAGTCCGTCGCCCGCTCGGCGTAGGTGAACTGGTCCATGTAGTGGCCGCCGGTCTCCGCCGCCAGGCGCGCCGCCTCGGCGTAGATCGTCGCCGGGTCGTCGACGAAGTGGCAGCGGCCGCCGTGGAACTCGATGAGCGCGCACTTCTCCGGACTCGTCGTCCGCGGCATCACCGCGATGAACGGCAGCCCGAGCAGCCGCGCGAAATAGGCCTCGCTGACGGCCGTGGAGCCGCTGGACGCCTCGATCACCGGCGTCCCCTCGCGGATCCAGCCGTTGGACAGCGCATAAAGGAACAGCGACCGGGCCAGCCGGTGCTTCAGCGAACCCGTCGGATGGACCGACTCGTCCTTCAGGTACAGCTGCACACCCCACTCGGGCGGCAGCGGGAAGACGTGCAGATGGGTGTCCGCGCTCCGGTTCGCGTCCGCCTCGACCTTGCGGATCGCCTCGGCGATCCACGCCCGCCGGGACGGCTCGCAGCGGTCCACCGCGTGCGCCGGCCGCGCGTCGCCCTTCTCGCCGTCCTGCTCGACGCCCATCGAACCTCTCCTCACGCCGGGATCCCGCCATAAGACTATTCGTGCACGTCAGCGCACCCCGCCCGAGCAAAAGACCGGCGGTCACCGAGCGTGTCCGACCCGGCGCACGGGGGAAGGGAGGCTTGGATGGGCCCATGGTTGTCCGCTCGATCCTCTGCGCCCTGGCGGCCGTCGCGCTCGTGCTCCTGCTCGCCAAGCTGACGAACCGGCGCGCCTCCTGGGACTCCGACGGGGACTCCGCACCCGACGGGCCGACCGCCGGCCACTCCGGAGCCACCATCTCCGCCCTGTTCCTCCTGGTCTTCGCGATCGCCGTGATCGTCCCGTGGACCACCGCCGACGCCGCCCGCCAGAACACCCACGCCGAGGCCCAGTCCCTCGTCGAGGCCTACTGGGCGGCGAGCGTCCTGCCCCAGGGCGACCGCGAGGCCGTCCGGGACGGGCTGCGCTCCTACACCGGCTTCGTGATCGAAGACGAATGGCCGGTCATGCGCGAGGAGTCCCGCCTGTCGGCCGAAGGCTGGCACCGCCTCGACGACTTCCGCGGCCGCCTCGACGCGCTCTCCTTCACCGACGAGACCCGCAAGGACGCCCTGGACGACATCCGCGACCAGGTCCGCGACGTCTACGCCGCGCGCAGGCAGCGGGCCTCCGACGCCGAGTCCTCCCTGCCCGCCGGGGTCCTCCTGTTCACCGGGCTCACCGGCCTCGCCATGATCGTCCTGCCGTTCCTGCTCGGCGCCCGCCCCCAGGGCCGCGCCCTGCTCCCCCTCGGCGTCATGGCCGCGATGCTCGGCGTCGGCGTCTACCTGGCCTTCGACATCGACCACGTCTTCTCCGGCGCCCTCGCCGTCACGCCCAGCGCGTTCCAGACCGCCCTGGCCGAGTTCGACAGGGTCCCATGGGCAGGCTGACCGCAGCGGCCCTGGCCCTCCTCGCCGCACTGACCACCACGGCCTTCCACACCGAACCACCCCCCTCCCCCACCTACTGGCTCGACATAGACCTCTTCCCCCACCGAACCTCGCCGACCGCACCCGGGCCGCCCGGGTCTTCGGACCCTGAGCCGTCGCCACGGCCCGCGCCCGTTCATGTGCCTCCCCTGGAGCCTGTGGCCCCGCCCGTCATCGGAGGGTTGGAGGCCGCCTTTCCCTCCTCCCCCGCGCCTTCGCCCGGGTCGGCCGCCTCGCCGCGGATTTCGAGGGGTCCGGGCGGCCCGGGGGCTTCGCCCAGAGCGGACACCGCGCGGCGCGAAGCGGCCTCTCGGGAGCGGGGGCGGACCGCGCGGATCGGGGTGCCGGGCTTCCGGCCTCTGCAGACCCGGCCGGAACC
This sequence comes from Actinocorallia aurea, assembly GCF_054783995.1. Taxonomy (NCBI): domain Bacteria; kingdom Bacillati; phylum Actinomycetota; class Actinomycetes; order Streptosporangiales; family Thermomonosporaceae; genus Actinocorallia; species Actinocorallia aurea. The sequence continues at coordinate 2,868 of NZ_BAAGPQ010000014.1, read as the reverse complement.
CCTGAAGTCCGTCCTCGTCGTGGTCATGGTGCTCATGGTGCTCACCGCGCTCGCCGGGGCGGTCCTGCCCGCACTCCGCTAGGAACCATTCCCTCGGGCCGGTACGTTTGTCTGGGAATCCTGGGGATCCGGGACCCGCAGGGAGTTGGGAACCCGGTGAAGTGGCCGCCTTGTCCGGCCGCTCACGGCTCGTGGAGTGGGGACGGGGAATGGAAACACTGATCGTGCTGGGCGGGGCGCTGCTGTTCCTGGTGCTGCTCATGGCCTCGATCGCGTTCCACGAGTTGGGGCACCTGTCGTTCGCGAAGCTGTTCAAGGTCCGGGTACCGCAGTACATGGTCGGCTTCGGGCCCACCCTCAAGTCGTGGCGGCGGGGCGAGACCGAGTACGGCATCAAGTGGATCCCGCTCGGCGGCTACATCCGCATGATCGGCATGCTGCCTCCCCGCAAGGACGACCCCGAAGGCATGCTGCGCAACGCGTCCACCGGACGGTTCCAGATGCTCATCGACTCCGCGCGCGAAGGCTCCCTGGAGGAGGTCGGCCCGGACGACCGCGACCGCGTCTTCTACTCCAAGAAGTGGTGGCAGAAGCTGCTGATCATGTTCGCGGGCCCCGCCGCGAACCTGCTGCTCGCGTTCGTCTTCTTCGCGGTGCTGATCATGGGCTTCGGCACCATGCAGGCCACCCCGACCGTCTCCTCGGTCGCCAAGTGCACCATCCCGGCCGCCGAGGCCTACCAAGCCGACGGCACCCCGCGCGAGTGCACCGCCGAGGAGACCGCCCGCTCCACCCCAGCCGCGCTGGCCGGGTTGCAGGCAGGCGACAGGTTCGTCTCCTTCGACGGCGAGAAGATCGACGACTACCCCGAGCTCCAGGGCCTGATCCGGGAGTCGGCGAACAAGTCGGTCCAGGCCGTCGTCGTGCGGGACGGCAAGGAGGTGCCGGTCACCCTGGCGGTCACCGCCAACCAGCTCCCCGACCTCGACGAACCCGACAAGACCGTCACCGTCGGATTCGTCGGGATCACCCCGCTCACCGACCGGGTCCAGGGCAGCCCGCTGGACGTCGCCACCCAGATGGGCGACATGACCACCCGCACCCTTGAGGCGTTCGTCAACCTGCCCGAGAAGATGGTCGGCGTCTGGCAGGCGGCCTTCGGCGGCGAGGAACGCGACCCCGAGGGGCCGATCGGCGTCGTCGGCGCGTCCCGGCTCGGCGGCGAGATCCTCGCCTCGGAGAACCCCGGCATCGAGAAGCTCACCTGGTTCATCGGGCTGCTCGCGTCGCTGAACTTCGCGGTCGGCATGTTCAACCTCATCCCGCTGCTGCCCCTGGACGGCGGCCACATCGCCGGCTCCCTGTGGGAGGGGATCAAGCGCGGCGCGGCCCGGGTGCTGCGGCGGCCCGACCCCGGCTACGTCGACGTGGCCAAGCTCCTGCCGCTCACCTACGCGATGAGCCTCGTCCTGCTCGTCATGGGGGCCCTGCTCGTCTACGCCGACCTGATCAACCCCATTCGCTTCACCTAGCACCGGCTCACCTGGCACCGGCTCACCTGGTACCGGCGACCCGCCTCACCTGAGCGAAACTGTTCGATCACTTTGCGTGTCACCGACTCTACGCAGGGGTTAGCGTTGGCTACCTGAAGTCAGCACCCTGCTCCGGGAGTCGGCCATGTTCAAGCTTCCCTCGCCCCGACGCCGAGACGGCGGGCAGGACGAAGGCCATCGCACCCGCCGGGACGACGCACCCCTGGACGACGCCCCGGACGGACCCACCGCCGGCTTCGCGGGCGCGATGCTCTCCGCACTGTTCCTCGTCGTCTTCGCGATCGCGGTGATCGTCCCGTGGACCGTCGCGGACTCCGCCCGGCAGAACACCTACGCCGAGGCGCAGGCGCTCACCGAGGCGTTCTGGGCGGCGGGCGACCTCCCGGACACCGACGCGCTCATGGTCCGCGAGGCGCTGCGCGACTACACGGCCTTCGTGGCCGACTCCGAGTGGGAGCCCATGGCCGACGGGCACCTGGACGACGCGGGCTGGGCCAGGCTCGACACGCTCCGGCACGACCTCGGCGAGCTCAAGCTGACCGGCCGCGACCAGACCGACGCCCGCGACACCGTCGACGAGCAGCTCACCACGGTCTTCGCCGCGCGCAGGCAACGGGCCGTCGACGCCGGGGCGCCGCTCCCGTTCGGCGTCCTCGTGCTGACCGTGATCACCGCGGCCCTCGTGCTGGCCTTCCCGCTCCTGTCGGGCGCGCGCCCGCGCGGCAAGGTCCGGTTGTCCTACCTGCTCATGGCCGTGTCCATGGCCGTCAGCGTCTACCTGGTCTTCTCGATCAACCACACCTTCACCGGGCCGCTGGGCGTCGGCGACGACGCCTTCCGGACCGCCCAGCAGGAATTCGCGCGGGTCCCATGAGGCGCCGACCCGCAGCGGCCCTGGCCGCGGCCGGGTTCGGCGCCGCCCTGCTCGGCGGGATGGCGCTCGCGCCCGAGCCCGCCCGCGCGGCCGACCCCGGAATCGTCATCTGCCTGGGCGCCGACCTCGTCCTGATCAAGCTCGACATCGTCATCATCATCGGCCCCGGCCAGTGCGCCGACCCCGAGCCGGAACCTCCCGCGCCCGAGCCCGAGCCGCCCGCGCCCGAGCCGCAGCCACCGGCCCCGGAACCCGAGCCACCGGCGCCCGAGCCCGAGGCCCCCGCGCCCGCGCCGCAGCCGCCCGCCCCGGAACCGGAGGCGCCCGCCCCCGCGCCCCAGCCGCCCGCGCCCGCCCCAGGGGCACCGGCCCCGGCTCCCGCGCCGCAGGCTCCCGCGCCCGCGCAGCCCAGCTACGCGACGCCGGTTCCGGAGCAGAGCT
>NZ_BAAGPQ010000013.1:0-176295 GCF_054783995.1 Actinocorallia aurea | reverse complement strand
CCCGCCGCCGAGCACGCCGCCGGCCCCGCGGCCGGCGGCGGCTGCGGCCCGGCCACCGTCACCGGCCTGCCCGAGGACGTCGACCCGCTGCCCGCGCCCGCGCCGCGGCTCCCGGTCACCGTGACCGGAGCCGACGGGCGGAAGGCGACGGTCGCCGACACCAGCCGCATCCTCGCGCTCAACATGTACGGCTCCCTCGCCGAGATCGTGTTCAGCCTCGGCCTCGGCGACCACGTCGTCGGCCGCGACGCCTCGACCACGTTCGCGTCCGCGAAGGGCCTGCCGCTCGTCACCACGCACGGCCACGACCTGTCCGCCGAGGCCGTCCTCGGCCTCGACCCGACGGTCGTGCTCGCCGACGCCAGCATCGGACCCGACGAGGCGATCGCGCAGATCCGCGAGGCGGGCGTCCCCGTCGTGATGGTCGACGACGAGCAGACCCTGCCCGCCGTCACCGAGCACATCGCCGACGTGGCGAAGGCGCTGGGCGTCGAGCGGGCGGGCGAGAAGCTGGCGGCGCGCGTCACCGACGGCATCGAGGAGGCGAAGCGGAGCGCTCCGGAGGGCGCCGCGCCGACCATCGCGTTCCTGTACGTGCGCGGCACCGCGGGCGTCTACCTCATCGGCGGCGACGGCGCGGGCTCCGACGCCATGATCGAGGCGATCGGCGCGCGCGACGCGGGCACCGCCATCGGCCTCAAGGGCTTCCGGCCGCTCACCAGCGAGGGCCTCATCAACGCGGCCCCCGACGCCCTCCTCGTGATGAGCTCGGGCCTGGAGTCCGTCGGCGGCGTCGACGGCCTGCTGAAGCTCCCCGGCGTCGCGCAGACCCCCGCGGGCGAGCACCGCCGCGTCATCGACGCCGACGACGGCTCCCTGCTCAACTTCGGCGCGCGCACCGGCGACACCATCGCCGCCCTCGCGCACGCCGTCTACGAAACGTGCGAAGAATGACCCTGGTAGAAGACACACCTCCCATGGCGAAGGCGCCCCCGGCCGTCCCGGCGCCCGGGAAGGGGCGCGCCAGGCGGATCGCGCTGGTCGCCGGGCTGGCCGTCGCGCTCCCCGTGCTCGTGCTGGTCGCGGCCGGCAGCGGCCAGGTCGACATTCCGCCCGGGCAGGTGCTCGGGTCGGTCCTGCACCGGCTCGGGCTGCCCCTCGGCGACCTGCCGACCGCCGCGCAGGGCGAGAACGCGCTGTGGATCGTGCGGATCCCGCGCGTGCTCATGGCCGCGGCGACCGGGGCCGCGCTCGGCTGCGCGGGCGCGCTCATGCAGGGCGTCTTCGGCAACCCACTCGCCGAACCCGGCGTCATCGGCGTCTCCTCGGGCGCGGCGGTCGGCGCCGCCGCCGTCATCGCGTTCGGGCTGAACGCGCTCGGCGGCTGGACGGTCGTCGCCGCCGCGTTCGCCTGCGGCCTGCTGACGACGCTCGCCGTCTACGCGATGGCACGGTCCAACGGGCGGACCGAGGTCGTCACGCTGCTGCTCACGGGCATCGCCGTCAACGCGGTCGCCGGCGCGGCCCTCGGGCTGCTGATGTTCCTGTCCAGCAACGACGCGCTGCGCTCCATCACCTCCTGGCAGCTCGGCAGCCTCGCCGGCGCGACCTGGGACTCGGTCCACGTCGTCGGCCCGATCGCGGTCGCCGGGTGCGCCGTCGCCTCGGGCATGGCCCGGAGCCTCGACCTCCTGGCGCTCGGCGAGCGGACGGCCCGGCACCTCGGCGTGGGCGTCGAGCGGCTGCGGTTCACCGGGATCGTCGTCATCGCGCTGCTGACGTCGGCGGCCGTCGCGTTCAGCGGCATCGTCTCCTTCGTCGGCCTGGTCGTCCCCCACCTCATCCGCATGGCCGTCGGGCCGGGGCACCGCGTCCTGCTGCCCGCCAGCGCGCTGGGCGGGGCCTGCCTCCTCGTGGCCGCCGATCTCGTCGCCCGCACCGCGGTGCCCTACCAGGAGCTCCCCCTGGGCGTCCTCACGGCGGTCGTCGGCGGCCCGTTCTTCTTCTGGCTGCTCCGCCGCACCCGCGCCCGCTCGGGAGGCTGGAGTTGAGCGCGATCCTCGAAGGGCTGCGCCGCAAAGTACGGCTGCCCGGAGAGAAGGTGACCCTCACCGCCGAAGGCGTCGCGGTGAAGCGCGGGGGGCGGCCGGTGCTCACCGGCGTCGACCTGGCGGTCGAGCCGGGCGAGGTGCTCGCGCTCGTCGGCCCCAACGGGGCGGGGAAGTCGACGCTGCTCGCCGCGCTCTGCGGGGACGTCGCGTTCGAGGGCGCGGTGCGGGTCGACGGGCTGCCGCTCGCCGACTGGAGGCCGGTCGAACTCGCGATGCGCCGGGCCATCCTCACCCAGACGCACTCGGTGTCGTTCCCCTTCGCCGTCGAGGAGATCGTCCGGATGGGCCGCGCGCCCTGGATCGGCACCCCGCTGGAGGACGAGGACGACGCGGCGGTCTCCGCCGCGCTGGAGGACGCCGACGTGTCCCGGTTCGCCGGGCGTCCGTTCCCGAGCCTGTCGGGCGGTGAGCAGGCCCGGGTGGCCCTCGCCCGGGTCCTGGCCCAGCGGACCCCCGTCGTCCTGCTGGACGAGCCCACCGCGGCCCTGGACGTCAGGCACCAGGAACTGGTGTTCGCGGTGACGCGCGGGCTCGCCGAGCGCGGCAGGTCCATCGTGGCCGTCGTGCACGACCTGGGCCTGGCCGCCGCGCACGCCGACCGCGTCGCGGTGCTGTCGGACGGGCGCCTGACGGCGTGCGGCCCGCCCGCGGAGGTCCTCACCGGCGATCTGCTGTCGGAGGTGTACGGCCATCCGATCGAGGTGGTCCCGCATCCGCGCACCGGCCGTCCTCTGGTCCTTCCGGTGCGCTGACGTACGGCGCCCCCAAGCCTCGCCCCGCGATCCGCGTTCTGGTAGACAGAGTGTCCAATGAACGCGTGCCGAGCGAGGAGTGCGTCATGGGGCGTCGTTACGATGCGGTGCTTTACGGGGCGACCGGCTTCACCGGCGGGCTGACCGCCGAGTACCTGGCCGCGCACGCGGGCGGGACCCGCTGGGCGCTGGCCGGGCGGGACCGGGCCAAACTGGAGCGGGTGCGCGAGCGGATCGGCGCGGACGTGCCGCTGCTGCACGCCGACTCCGGCGACCCCGGCTCCCTCGCGGAGCTGGCCCGCTCGGCCCGGCTCGTCATCTCGACCGTCGGCCCGTACCTGAAGTACGGGGAGCCGCTGGTCGCCGCGTGCGCCGAACACGGGACGGACTACGTCGACCTGACCGGCGAGCCCGAGTTCGTCGACCGGATGTACCTGAAGTACCACGAGCGCGCGGTGCGGTCGGGGGCCCGGCTCGTGCACGCGTGCGGCTTCGACTCGATCCCGCACGACCTCGGCGCCTACTACACGGTGCAGCGGCTGCCCGAGAACGTCCCACTGCGGGTCGAGGGGTTCGTCAGCGCCAGCGGCAGCGCCTCCGGCGGGACCGTCGCGTCCTTCCTCGGCGTGCTGCGCGACCCGTGGGGCATGCGCCGGGCCGCCGCCGCGCGGGCCGAGGCCGAGCCGCCGCTCCAGGGGCGGCGGGCGCGGATCGCGCGCGGTCCGCTGCCCCGCACCCGGGTGCACGGCGGCGTCCCCGTGCCGCTGCTCACGCTCGACCCGCAGATCGTCGTGCGCAGCGCCCGCGCGCTGGAGCGCTACGGTCCCGACTTCACCTACGGGCACTTCCTCGCGCTCGTGAAGGGCGGCGGGCTCGGCGGTCCGGGCGGCCTGCGCGCGACGCTCCGGCAGACCTCCGGCGAGGGCCCGTCGGCCGAGCAGCGGGCGAAGAACTGGTTCAAGGTGCGCTTCCAGGGCGAGGGCGGCGGCGTGCGCATCGCGACGGAGGTCTCGGGCGGCGACCCCGGCTACGGCGAGACCGCCAAGATGCTCGCCGAGTCCGCGCTGTGCCTGCTGCACGACGACCTTCCGCTCACCGCGGGCCAGGTGACCACCGCCCAGGCGATGGGCGACGCCCTCATCGCCCGCCTCCAGCGCGCGGGACTGACCTTCCGCACGCTGTAGCGCACGCCGCTCGGGACGCGGCGTGCGCCCGCCGGGCAAGCCCGACGAATCTGGCGAATCACCCGATGAATGCCGAGGTGGGAGGGGTCGGACGGTTCGGCGAGGTGAAGCGGGATCGTTCGCGGGGAAGTTCCCGAAGCTCCGGACGGGCCCATGCCGCCCATGCCATGCTGTGACTTCCCGTGACGGCTAATGCGCGTTTTGCAGTTATTTATCCGTCCGTCAGGGGAACCGTCCATTGTCGTCAGGTCCCGGGCAGGGGGGTCATGCTGCTATTCCGGAGCAGGAGCGGAGCCGTCGACGAGGACGAGGCCGCCCGGTTCCTCGCGGAGTTCCACGACGAGTCCGGAGCCTCGGAGCGGGCCTCTGCGCGACTGCGCGCCGTTCGCGAGGAGATCCGCCGCACCGGGACCTACCGGCACACCCCCGAGGAACTGGAGTACGGAGCGCGGGTCGCCTGGCGCAACAGCTCCCGCTGCATCGGCCGCCTGTACTGGCGCAGCCTGCGGATCCGCGACCGGCGCACCGTCCACTCGGCCGCCGGGGTGGCCGCCGAGTGCGTCCAGCACCTGCGCGAGGCGACCAACGGGGGCCGGGTCCGCCCCGTCGTGACCGTCTTCGCGCCCGACGGGCCGGAGGGCCGCGGGCCGGTCATCCACAACGACCAGCTCATCCGGTACGCCGGATATCCCGGGCCTCTCGGCGCGGCCACCGGCGACCCCGCGGGGGCGGCCGTCACCAGGCTCGCCGAGCGGCTCGGCTGGCGCGGCAGGGGCGGCGCGTTCGAAGTGCTGCCCCTGGTCGTCGACGGGCGCGACGAGCCGGGGCGGTGGTTCACCCTGCCCGCCGACGCGGTGCTGGAGGTACCGCTCACCCACCCCGACCTGGTGTCCTTCGCCGGGCTCGGACTGCGCTGGTACGCGGTGCCCGCGGTGTCGAACATGACCCTGGAGATCGGCGGCGTCCGCTACCCGGCGGCCCCGTTCAACGGCTGGTACATGGGCACCGAGATCGGCGCCCGCAACCTCGCCGACACCGACCGGTACGACCTGCTCCCGGCCGTCGCCGACCTCCTCGGCCTCGACACCCGCGACGAGGCGACGCTCTGGCGCGACCGCGCCCTCGTGGAGCTGAACGTCGCGGTGCTGCACTCCTTCCGCGAGGCCGGCGTCACCATCACCGACCACCACACCGAGGCCAGGCGCTTCCTCACCCACCTCGACCGCGAGGAGACCGCCGGACGGATGTGCCCGGCCGACTGGTCCTGGATCGTCCCCCCGCTGTCGGCCTCGGCGACCCCCGTCTTCCACCGGCTCTACACCGACGCCGACCTCCGCCCGAACTTCGTGCACCGGCCCGCCTGAACCCCTGTCCCGCCTGCGCGAGAACGGTTGCGCACCGCCCCGGTCACGGTCGCGCACAGGCCGTTGACACACTGGGAGGGGCGGCGGCACGGTGTGCGGGAACCGCCGGGGGGAAGGGAAACGATCATGAACGCACGCAAGCTCATCGGTGGTGCCGCGGCCTTCCGCGTCGCGCACACCGCGGCGTCGGACTGGACCGACCACGACGTCCTCGCCGAACTCGTCGAGGGATGAACCCCGCGCGCCCTTCGCCGTGCGACGGCGAAGGGCGCGCGTTTCCCCATCCCCATGGGCTCGCGGTCCCGGGAGGCGGCCACGCCGGGCGTGCGCCTGCCCGGCCGGGTCAGACGAGGGCCGGCGCCAGCCTCGGCAGCACGTTCTCGCCGATCCGGTAGGCCTCCTCCAGATGGGGCCAGCCGGACAGGATGAACTCCTCGATCCCCAGCTCCGCGTACTCGCGCAGCAGGCCCGCGACCTCCTCGTGGCTGCCGACGAGCGCGGTGCCCGCGCCCTCGCGCACCAGGCCCACGCCCGCCCAGAGGCCGGGCGAGATCTCCAGATCGCGGGTGTCGCCGCCGTGCAGCTCGGTCATCGCGCGCTGCGCCGTCGAGTCGAACCGGGCGAACCGGGCCTGCGCGGCCTCGATCCGCGCCGGATCCATCCCCGCCAGCAGCTTGTCGGCCTCGCCCCACGCCTCGGCGGAGGTGTCGCGGCTGATGACGTGGATCCGCAGCCCCACCCGCAGCTCGCGGCCCCGCGCCGCGGCGGCCTCCTTGAGCAGCGCGACCTTCGCGGCGACGGCCGCGGGCGGCTCGCCCCAGGTGAGCGCCACGTCCACATGCTCGGCGGCCACCTGGACGGCCGCGGGGGAGGACCCGCCGAAGTACAGCGGCGGGACCTGCTCCAGCGGGGCTTCAAGGCCGCCGCCCTCGATCCGGTAGTGCGGGCCGGCGTGGTCGAAGGGCGCCCCGGCGAAGGAGCGGCGCAGCACGGACAGGAACTCGGCGGTCCGCGCGTAACGCGCGTCGTGGTCGAGGAAGTCGCCGTAGGCGCGCTGCTCGACGGGGTCGCCGCCGGTGACGACGTTGAGCATCAGCCGTCCGCCGGAGATCTCCTGGAACGCCTGGGCCTGCTGGGCCAGCAGGGTCGGCAGGACGAACCCGGGCCGGAACGCCACGAGCAGCTTGATCGTCTCGGTGTGCTGGGCGACGGCCGCGCACGTGATCCACGGGTCCGGGCAGCCCGCCCCGACAGGGGTGAGCACTGCCTCGAAGCCGGCGTCCTCGGCGGCGCTCGCGACCTGCGACAGGTAGCGGACGCTGCCGGGCCGCCGCGAGGAGCGGCCCGCGTCCGTCGTCATGATGGCCGCACGCACCTCGTTGCCGTCGCCGGTCGTCGGCAGGAACCAGTGGAAACGCATGAGAACGCGCCTCTCTTTAAAATCGGTCGGCTTGCTAGGGATTACCCCTGGGCCGATATTACGCCGCCGCGGCCCGCACCGCTGAGGCGATCTTGTCCCGGAACGCCGGATGGTCCGGATGCAGGTGCGGGTCCTCGGCGTGCGGCAGCTCCGAGGCCTCGTCGAGCACGACCCGGCCCGGCCGCTTGCTCAGCACCAGGATCCGGGTGCCGAGATAGACGGCCTCATCGACACTGTGCGTGACGAACAGGACGGTCTTGCCCGTCGCCTGCCAGACCCGGCGCAGCTCCTCCTGGAGCCGCTCCCTGGTGAGCGCGTCGAGCGCGGCGAACGGCTCGTCCATGAGCAGGATCGCCGGGTCCGGCGCGAGCGCGCGGGCGATCGCCGCGCGCTGCTGCATCCCGCCCGACAGCTCGTACGGCCTGCGGGCCGCCGCGTCGGCGAGGCCGACCAACTCCAGCAGCTCCGCCGACCGAGCCCGCCGGGCCGCCTTCGGCAGCCCCTTGAGCCCGAACTCGACGTTGCCGCGCACCGTCAGCCACGGGAACAGCCGCGGCTGCTGGAACACCACGCCCCGGTCGGGCCCGGGCCCGGTCACCCGGGCGCCGGACACCGCGACCTCGCCGCCGGTCGGCGCGGCGAACCCCGCGACCAGCCGCAGCAGGGTGCTCTTGCCGCATCCCGACGGCCCGACGATCGCGGTGAACGAGCCGGGCGCCAGGTCGGCTTCGATGCCCTCCAGGGCGGTGACCGGGTCGCGGCGCCCCCCGTAGACGAGGGAGACGCCGCGCAGGGTCACCGCCCCGCCGGACTTAAGAACCGAAGGCATCGGACAGAGCCTTGGTGGCCAGACCGGACTGGAACACCGACAGCTGCGGCACCGCGTCGATCTGGTTCTGCCCCTTCAGGAACTCCGCGGCGCTGAAGAGGGTGTCGGCGAGCTTGCCGGGCGCCGCGGGGGTGCCGAGGTACTCGGCGCCCTTCTGCTCGGCGCCGTCCAGCAGGACGAGCTGGTCGAGCTGGCGGCCGGCCTCGGTCGGGTCGAGGTTCAGCTCCTGGCCGATCGCCGTCGCGGCCGCGGTGTGGTCGCTGCGGACCAGCTTGACGGCCTTGTCCTGCTGCTGGAGCCAGGTCTTCAGCGCGGCCGGGTACTTCTCGGCGAACTCGGTGCGCACGACGGCGAGGTCGGCGGTCACCTTGCCCTTGGCCGCGAGGTCCTTGCTGGTGATGAGGACGTTGCCGTCCTTCTCCAGCTCGCCCAGCACCGGGGTCCACACGTAGGCGGCGTCGATGTCCCCGCGCGTCCACGCGGCCTGGATGTCCTGCGGCTCCAGGTCGACCAGCGTCACGTCGGACTCGGCCAGGCCGGAGTCCTGGAGCGCGGCGAGCAGGCTGTAGTGCGCCGTCGAGGAGAACGGCGCGGCGATCTTCTTGCCCTTGAGGTCGGCGATCGTCGCGGCGTCCTTGGCGACGAGGGCCTCGTTCTCCCCGATGACGTCGAAGATCCACGGCACCTGGTACGGGATGTTCAGCGGCTCGGACAGGCCGCGCGTGACGGGGCTGCTGCCCGCGAGGCCGATGTCGACCGAGCCGGCGATGATCGCGGTGTTGACGTCGCCTCCGGAGTCGAACTTCGACCAGGTGATCTCGGTGTCGGGCAGGGCCTGCTCCAGCCACTTCTGGTTCTTGACGATCAGGTCCCCGTTGGGGATGAGCTGGTAGGCGATGCGGAGTTCCTTGGGCGTGCCGTCGGCGTTGGCGCCGCCGCCCTCCTCTCCGCTGGAGGAGCATCCGGTGAGTGCGCCCAGGAGGAGGGCCGCACCGGCGATGAGCGAGGTCAGCTTCACGGTGTTTCTCGACTTTCGGGGGAGGGTCATGCCCGGCCGCGCCACGGCACGAGCTTGTGTTCGCCGTACTGGAGGAGGGCGTCGATGAGCAGGCCCGACGCCCCGATGACCAGCAGTCCGAGGACCACCACGTCCGACTGGTTGTAGCGCTGGGCGTCCCGGATCATCCCCCCGATGCCCGGGACCCCGTTGACGGTCTCGGCCGCCACCACGGTGGTGTAGGCGACGCCGACCGCGACGCGCACGCCCGTCATGATCTCCGGCAGCGCCGACGGGAGCACGATCCGCCAGGGCAGCGCGAACCTGCTCGCGCCGAGGGACCGCGCCGCGTTCAGGTAGTCCTCGTGCACGCCCCGGACGGCGTCGGCCGTCGCCACCGCGACGGGCGGCAGCGCCGCGACGAACAGGAGGATCACCTTCGGCGTCTCGTCGATGCCGAACCAGATGATGAGCAGGCTGAAGTAGGCGAGCGGCGGCAGGGTCCGCACGAACGTCACCAGGGGCCCGAGCAGTGCCCGGACCGTCGGGACCAGTCCGATGAACAGTCCGATGACGATGCCGCCGATGATGCCGTACAGGCTGCCGAGGACGATGCGCCTGAGGCTGATGCCCAGGTGCTCCCACAGCAGGTGCCCGGCGTAGCCGCGCTGCCCGTTCTCCTGCACGGTCGAGGTCTCGATGAGCGCGTGCCAGACCGACGACGGCTTGGGCACGAACACCTCGGGCCAGATCCCTGCGGCGGCGACCGCCCACCACAGCGCGAGCAGGGCGAGCACCCCGCCCGCGCGCAGCGCCAACGCACGCGCCACCGCTACCCCATCTCCTACAAAACCAATCAAACAGGTCGGAAAAGAAGATACGGGCATCGGGAACGCTTTGTAAAGCCGCGGGCCCTCCCCGCCGGAAGGCGGGGAGGGCCCGGGATGCCGCGCGGACGCGGTCAACGGGTGAACTTCAGCAGGAACTCCACCTGCCCGTCGTCCTCCACCTTGATGCCGCCGAACGACGGGTTGGCGATGCCGTAGTCGGCGAACGCCACGGGGATCTGCCCGGCCACCTCGAACATGTCGGCGCTCGTGCGGGACGCGGTGACGGGGAACGTCACCGCCTTGGTCTGGCCCTTCAGGGTCAGCTCACCCTTGGCCTCGGCCTCGGCCTGCGCCCCGACGGCCGGGACGGCGCCGAGGTCGATCGGCGAGGTCAGCTTGAAGGTGGCGGTCGGGAACTGCGCGACGTCCATGATCCGGCCCTGGAACTGCGCGTCGCGCCGGTCCTGGTCGGTCTTCACGTTCGCCATCTGCACGGTGAACGAGCCCTCGTTCACGGTGCTGCCGGTGATGGTGAGGTCGCCGGTGACCTCCTCGGTGCGGCCGACCGCCTCCACGCTCTGGCCGAACAGCACCTCCTTGACGCGGTATCCGGCCTGGGATCCGGCGCCGACCTTCCACGCGCCGTCGGCCGAGACCGACTGGCCCGCGGCCGCCGCGGAGGGGCTCGCGCTCCCGACGGCGAGCTTCTCCGGGGCGTCGCCCTCGATGAAGCGCGTGTAGACGAACGGGGCGACGACGAATCCGAGGAAGAGCACGCCGACGGCGCCGACGATCCACCAAGTCCACTTCTTCACGAACGATCTCCATCAAGAGAGGTCATATACGGTCGTTCCAACGATCTGCTCGGCTTTGTAGTTCGCGGCCACCCAGTCCGAGATGCGCTGGGCCTCGTCACTCCCGTACTCCGAAGATCCGAACATCGAACTCCCGATGAAGTAATGAATCCGGCCCTGGGCGACCAGTTGCTGGAAACGCGCGAGCGTGGGGGCTGGATCCGTGCCGTTGAACCCGCCGATCGCCATCACCGGCTCGCCCGAGCCGAGCTGGTAGCCCGCCGCGTTGTTCGACCCGATGACGGCAGCCGCCCACGTGAAGGAACGCGCGTCCGCGCGCAGCGCCGCGACGAGTTCCGCGCCCGGCTCCGGCGCGTTGAGCAGACCGGACATACCGCCACCGCGCATCCCCCCGCCGAAGCCTCCAAAGCCTCCACCTCCGGACCCGCCGGACCCGCTGCCTCCGGACCCGCCGAAGCCGGAGCCGCCGTCCCCGGACCCGCCGGAGCCTGTGAGGCCTCCTCCTCCGGCCCCGCCGCCCAAGCCGCCGCCGTCGGTGCCAGGGCCGGAACCGCCTCCCGATCCGCCGGCATTGGGCCCGCCGGTGCCCGTCGCCCCGCCGGGGCCGATGCTCGCGGGGCCGCCGCCGGGGCCGTTGGAGCCGAAGGAGATCGCCGGTCCGCCGCCGCGGAAGCCGCTTCCGCCGCCGGGCCGTCCGGGGAAGCCGGTGTCCGTCGAGGGCCCTGCCGTCGGGGTCGCGCCGGTGTGCGGGGCCGCGGCGGTGTCCACCGCGTAGGCAGCGGGTCCGGCGAGCCCCGCGCACAGCGCGCCCACCGCCCCGACGGCGAGGATCCGGCCCCGGCCGAGGAGCAGCAGAGCCGCGACGAGCCCCGCGGCGACGATGGTCCAGCGCAACCACGGCAGGAAATCGGGGCTGCGCCCGAGCAGGACATGACCCCATACCGCGGTCACCGCGGCGGTCGTGGACAGGACCTCGCGCCGCCGCAGGCACACCGCGACCCCCATCCCGACGAGGGCGGCGACGGCAGGGGCCAGGGCGACCGCGTAGTACGCGTGGAAGATGCCCTTCATGAACGAGAAGACCAGGCCGGTCGCCACCAGCCAGCCGCCCCAGAGCGCGAACGAGAACCGGGCGGCCCCGCGCGTCACGAGGAGCCCGGTGACCAGCAGGATGAGCGCCGCCGGAACCAACCAGGAGATCTGGCCGCCCAGCTCCGAGGCGAAGATCCGGCCCACGCCCGCCTCCTGGGCGAGATTGCCGAGGCCGCCGTAGTCGGCGCCGTTGAGCCGGCCGATGCCGTTGTAGCCGAACGCCAGTTCCAGCACCGAGTTGCTCTGCGAGCCGCCGATGTAGGGCCGCGACGAGGTGGGCACCAGGGCGACCGCGACGATCCACCAGCCCGCGCCCGCGACCACGGCCGCGCCCGCGCCCAGCAGCTGGCCGAGCCGCCGCCGCACCGACCCGGGGGCCATCAGCAGCCACGCGAAGGCGAATCCGGGCAGCACCAGGAACGCCTGGAGCATCTTGGCGAGGAAGGCAAGGCCCACCAGCGCGCCCGCGATCAGCACCCAGCGCGTCGCCCCCTCGGGGAAGGCGCGCACGAGCGCGTAGGCCGCGGCGGTCAGCAGCAGGACCAGCAGCGCGTCGGGGTTGTTGAACCGGAACATCAGGGCGGCCACCGGGGTGGTCGCCAACGCGAACCCGGCGACGAGCCCGCCCGCCACCGCGGCCCGCGGCCCTACCGTGCCGGTCAGCGCCCGCCGCACCGCCGCGTAGAGCAGCGCGACGGCCGCGACGCCCTCCACGGCCTGCGGCACGAGGACGCTCCAGGAGTTCACCCCGAAGACCCGCGCCGCCAGCACCATCGGCCACAGCGCGAGCGGCGCCTTGTCGACGGTGATCGCCCCGGCCGCGTCGGTGGCGCCGAAGAACATGGCGCTCCAGCTCTCCGCGCCGGCCTGAACGGCCGCCGAGTAGTAGGCGTTGGCCCATCCGGACCCGCCGAGTCCCCAGAGGTAGAGCGCGCCCGTCGCCGCCAGCAGTACGGCCAGCGCCGGGCGCGCCCACCGGGGCTCCCCTGATCTCGTCCCCATGGCCTGGAGCGTAGGCATCGCGCATGAGAGTCCGATGAGACCTCCGTCACCTGTTTCTCAGAGCGGAGCACCCACCCTTCTCACATCCGGTTCACCCGGTTCTCACGGACACGTCGGACAGTGGATCTCGGGCAAGGGGAGGGAGAAGGCCATGAGGCTCATGCAAGCGGCGGCCGGGACCAGGCTGCGGGACCACCTGGACCTGGTGGGCCCGACCGGCGAGCTCACGCTCGCCGAGGTCGAGCGGTCCGGACTGCGCGGCAGGGGCGGCCGATGGTCGCCCGCGGCGGCCCGGCTGAAGGCCGCCCGACACTGCCACACCGTGGTGGTGAACGGTATGGAGGGTGACCCGCTGTCGGCCAAGGACACCTGGCTGCTCCAGCACGCTCCCCACCTCGTCGCCGACGGAGCCGTCGCCGTCGCCCGCCTGCTGGGCGCACGGGAGACCACGGTGGCCGTCCCCGAGGGCATCGACGGCCTCGGCGCGCTCCTCAAGGAGGCTTTCGCCGAGCGCGACGGGCACCACGTCCAGGTCGCCGAGAGCCGCGGAGGCTACCTCGCGGGCGAGGACACCGCCCTGGTGAGCGCCCTGCGCGGCGGGCCCGCCCGCCCGTCGGCCTTCCTTCCCTCGGACGAGGGATGGTTCGTCGGCAACGCCGAGACCCTGGCCCATCTCGCGCTGATCGCCCGGCACGGCGCCGCCTGGTTCCGCGGCCAGGGCACTGCCGCCGCGCCCGGCACTATGCTGGTGACGCTGACCGGCGCGGTTCCGCAGCCGGGCGTCCACGAGGTGCCGGTGGGCACTCCGCTTGCCCGCCTCGCCCACCCGGCGGGCCCCGTCCTGATCGGCGGGCACCGCGGCCTGTGGCTGGCGGGGGAGGCCGCCCGGAACGTCAACCTCGACCCCGACATCGTCCCGTGCGAATCGGCTTCGGTCACCGTCCTGCCCGCTGGGGCCCCGGTCCTGGAGCGCACCCGCGACATGACCGCCTGGCTGAAGGAGCAGGGCGCGGCCGAGGCGGGCTCCCGCCTGGTCGCCAGCGCGCTGACCGTCTCGGCGGCCGAGTCGGCCCGCACCCGCCGCCTCATGCGCTCCCTCGGCGACACGGTCTTCCCGCAGTCCGGGCCGGTCGACGAGATCGTCTTCGGGCCCGGGTCCCGGGCAGGCGACCTCAACTCCACGAACTTCCTTCCGGCCGCATAGCCGGAAGGTCCCCACGGACGGCCCCGCTCTCCGCGTGAGCGGCTGGGCCCGCCACGCCGGCCATCCCACTCTCCGGCGCGGCGGGCGGAGCGGGGCGCCCGTCCAAAGGCTCCGGCCGTTAGGAGTTCCGGCCGGAACCAGGTGTCCCCGGTGGCAGCCCGAGCCGCCGGGGACACCATTTTCCGTTCTCTCTCGCGTTCCGCCGGTGAAAGCATCCCGAATCCATCGCAAAGCACTTCGCAACCACCGCATGGCCGTCCCTCCGCATCCGCCGGACCCCCGCCGACGGGATCCATGACATCGCGGCCGGACGACCCGCCGCCTCCCTCACGTGAGGGAGATCGCGGGGCGCCCGTCAGAGCGGCCGGAACACCAGCGAGGCGCTGTGCCCGCCGAACCCGAACGAGTTGGACAGGACGGGCGCGGGCGCGATCGTCCGGGGCGCGCCGTGCACCACGTCGATCGCGTCGGCGTCCGGGCCGCCGGTGAAGTTCGCGGTCGGCGGGACGGTGCCCCGCGCGGCCGCGAGCAGGGCGAAGACCGCCTCGACGGCGCCGCCCGAGCCCAGCAGGTGGCCGGTGACGCCCTTGGTGGCCGCGACCGGGGGAGACCCGGCGGGGAAGCACGCCTCGATCGCGCGGGCCTCGGCCCGGTCGTTGTAGGTCGTCGCGGTCGCGTGCGCGTTGACGTGCCCGATCTCCTCCGGGCGGACCCCCGCGTCCGCCAGCGCCGCGCGCATCGTGCGGGCCGCCACCCTGCCGTCGTCGAGGGGCTGCACGATGTGCCCGGCGTCGACGCCCGCCGCGTATCCGGCCAATTCGCCGTAGATCCGGGCGCCGCGCGCCTCGGCCAGGTCCATCCGCTCCAACACGAGGAACGCCGCGGCCTCGGCCATGACGAACCCGTCGCGGTCCCGGTCGAACGGGCGGGACGCCTCGTGCGGGGCGTCGGCGCGGCGCGAGAGCGCGTTGATCCGGGCGAACGCGGCGACGGCGAAGGGCGTGAGCATCGCCTCGACCCCGCCCGCGACGGCCGCGTCGACCCTGCCGTACCGGATGGCCGTCATCGCCTCGCCCAGCGCGACCGCCGCGCTCGCGCAGGCGCACGAGAACGTCAGGCACGGGCCTTGGAGCCCGTGCCTGATGGCGATCCGCGCGGCCGTCGCGTTCGGCATGATCATCGGCACGGACGCGACGGGCAGCCTCTCGCGGGGGAGCGCGCCGAGATCGGCGATGGCCGAGGTGTGCGCGCCGCCGGTGCCGACGTAGACGCCGGTGCGGGGGTCGCCCTCGGCGTCCTCGGTCCGCAGGTCCGGCAGGCCCGCGTCGATCCTGGCGTCGGCCGAGGCGGCGACGGCGAGCCGGGTCGGGCGGTCGAGATGGCGTTGGCGGGCGCGCGGGAAGTAGTCGTCCGGCTCGAAACCGGTCACGGCGCACCCGAACGTCACGGGGACCGCGGCCTCCAGCAGCGCGGGCAGATGGGCCGCGGTCCCCTTGCCCGCGAGGACGGCGGCGAAGGCGTCCTCCGGGGTGTTGCCCGCGGGGCTCTTGAGGCCCATTCCGGTGACGGCGACACGGTGCACGGCGGCCTCCTGGGGGATAGGGCCGGAAAGTACCATGCACCACTCATACCGCTCGTTTGGCTCCCGTTATAGAAATCACGGATGGCTCTGTCATGGGGCGACAAAAACGTCACGGTGCCGGGTGGCGGGGGCGGCCTCGGCCGGAGCCCGCCGACCCGCCCCGCGAACACCCGGCGCGGCACCCGATTCCTGCCTAGGCTGGACGGAAGTCGGGACGAGGGGGCGCGCAATGACCGACCGCGAAGATCACCGCGATCCATACGCGGAACGCAACGAGAAGCTCGTGCGGGACCGGATCCCCGAGCTGATCAGGGCCTCCGGAGGGGAGCCCGACATCCGCGCCGCCGATCCCTCGGAGATGCGGCGCCTGCTGCTGGCCAAGCTCTGGGAGGAGGCCGACGAGTTCTCCGCGGAACCCTCCGCCGAGGAACTCGCCGACGTCCTCGAAGTCGTCCGCGCCCTCGCCGACGGCATCGGCTGCGACCTCCTCGAACTGGAACGCGTACGCGCCGCCAAGGAGGCCGCCCGAGGGGGGTTCACCGAGGGCCTGGTCCTGCGGGGCATCGCGGGAGCGGAGCGCCCCCGGGTGCTCAAGGCGCGCGCTCTGCTCCTGGACCAGGACTCCCTCGTGCTCTTCCGCCGCACCCGGCCGGGCCGCGCCCCGTACTACACGACCCCCGGCGGCGGTGTGGAGGAGAGCGACGCCGACGTCGAAGGAGGGCTGCGCAGGGAGCTCATGGAGGAGCTCGGCGCCACCGCGGGCCCCGTGAAGCCCGTCTTCACCTTCTCCGAGCACCGTCCGCACGCCACCTACGTGCACCACTTCTTCGTCTGCCGGCTCACCTCGATGGACCTCGCGCTGCGCTCCGGTCCGGAGTTCGCCGATCCGACGCGCGGCGCCTACGACGTCGAGAGGATCCCCTGCCGAGGCGAGTCCTTCACCGGCCTGCCCCTGTGGCCGCGGGAGCTGCGCGACTTCCTCATCGAGGCCGCGGGGGTCCTGCCCTCGCTCGTCTAGCGGGTCCGCCAGCCCTCGCCGGCGTGCTCGTCCAGGGCCGGTGCGGGAAGGGCGGGGCCCGTCGAGGTCCCGGGCACCAGGGAGCCCGTTCTCCCCTCCGCGATGACGCCCCGCGCCTGGAAGTGCGGATGGGCGAGCATCTGGGCGCGGTCGAGCACGGCGCTCGCCGGGGCCCCCGCATTCTCCAGCCGCTCCAGGGCGACGTCGCGGGGGAACTCCTTGAGAGCCTGCCTTATCTGGTCGTCGAGCTGGCGGACGCGGGAGATCCGCGCGCCGAAAGGCTCCTCGGCGAGAGCGGGGAGCCCCAGTGCCTCGCAAACGGCCCGCCATAGGTGCTCCTCCGACACGACGCCCAAGGCGACGCGCAGGCCGTCGGCGCAGGTGTAGACGCCGTAGCCCGCGACGGGGCCGATGCCGTCACCGCCGGGAAGGGCGGGCGGCGCGGTGGAGACCCAGTGGGCGAGGGTGTCGGCGAGGCCGATGTCGAGATGGGTGCCTTCGCCCGTCCGGGCGGCGCGCAGGCAGGCGGCGGTGAGGGCGAACGCCGCCGTGGCCGCCGCCGCCATGTCGGCCATGGGGAGGTCCACCGCGTCCGGCGGCAGGCCCCCGGGCGGGAGTGCCCCGGCCGTCGCCCGGTAGTTCACGTCGTGGCCCGGGACGCCCGCCAGGGGGCCCGTCTCGCCGTAGCCGGTGAGCGCGCACGTCACGAGCGAGGGCCGGGCCGCGCGCAGCCGCTCCGGGCCGACGCCGAGGCGCTCCGCCACACCCGGACGGAACCCGGTGACCACCGCGTCCGCTTCGGCCGCCAGCCCCAGGCAGCGCGCTCTGCCCTGCGCGCTTTTCAGGTCGAGGACGATCCCGCGCTTTCCGGCGTTGAGCGGGCCGAAGTGCCCCGGGAAGGCCCGCATCGGCTCGCCGCCCGGCGGCTCGACCTTGAGGACGTCGGCGCCCATCTCCGCCAGGAGCAGCGTGGCGTAGGGGCCGGGCCGCCACATGGTCAGGTCGAGGACCCGCAGACCGTCGAGCATGCGGCCACTGTAGCAAGCGAGCGCTTGGTTACCATCGCCGAAAATCCGGAGCTGGCAAAGTGATATCACTTTGCTAATTTGGAGACATCGCAACAGAAGGAGCAACCATGAGCGAGACCTTGATGCCCACCCCCCAGATCCGAGAGAAGATCGCCTTCGGCGCCTCCGGCTGGCCCGTCCTCGGCCTCTGCCTCGTCGCCCTCCTCGGCGGGGCCGCGGCCGTCGTCGGCGGCATCGCCATGGGCGGCGGCGCGGGCATCGGCGTCCTCGTCGCCGGCGTCGTCATCGCCATCGCCGGCCTGCTGTTCATGGCCGGCCTCACCGCCGTCGCCCCCGGCGAGGCCCGCGTCGTCACCCTCCTCGGCCGCTACACCGGCACCGTCCGGACCGACGGCCTGCGCTGGGTCAACCCGCTCACCGACCGCCGCCGCGTGTCGACCAGGATCCGCAACCACGAGACCGACGTCCTGAAGGTCAACGACGCCGACGGCAACCCGATCGAGATCGCCGCCGTCGTCGTCTGGCAGGTCAAGGACACCGCCCGCGCCGTCTTCGAGGTCGACGACTTCGTGGAGTTCGTCGCCATCCAGACCGAGACCGCGGTCCGGCACATCGCCAACAGCTACCCCTACGACACCCACGACACCGGCCTGTCCCTGCGCGACAACGCCGACGAGATCACCGAGCGGCTGTCCACCGAGATCGGCCTGCGCGTCGACGCCGCGGGCGTGAAGATCATCGAGTCCCGGCTCACCCGCCTCGCCTACGCCCCCGAGATCGCCCAGGCGATGCTCCGCCGCCAGCAGGCCTCGGCCATCGTCTCGGCCCGCACCAAGATCGTCGAAGGGGCGGTCGGCATGGTCGAGATGGCGCTGACCCGCCTCGCCGAGGACGAGATCGTGGACCTGGACGAGGAGCGCAAGGCGGCCATGGTCTCCAACCTCCTCGTCGTCCTGTGCGGTGATCGGGACGCCCAGCCAGTCGTGAACACCGGAACCCTGTACTCCTGACCCATGGCCGTGGAACGTAAGAAGCTCCTGCTCCGGCTCGACCCGGCGGTGCACGACGCCCTGGCCCGCTGGGCCGGGGAGGAACTGCGCAGCACCAACGCGCAGATCGAGTTCCTGCTCCGCCGGGCCCTCGCCGAAGCCGGACGGCTGCCTTCCGGGGTCGCCCGGATGCGCCGCCCTGGCCGCCCCGCACGGGACGTCCAGGACGACGAGCGAGAACCGACCGCCGAGACCGACCCCCCGTACGAACCCCCAGAACAGGAGGAGAAGCGATGAACCAGCCGGACAGCCTTCCCCAGCGGATGTTCCTGCTCGCCCTGAACCCGGCGAAAGGCAAGACGACCACCGGCCTCTACCTGCGCCCGCTCATCCGCTCCGCCGCCCTCACCGAGCTGTACCTCACGGGATACCTGCGCGACGACAACGGCAAGCCCGCCGTCGAGGTCGAAGGCCCCTGCGCGGACACCGTCCTCGCCGACGTCCTGGAGGAGATCGCCTCAGGCCGCCCGCGCAGGTGGCAGCACTGGGTCGGCCGCAGTAACCGGCACACCCACCTGGCCGTCCGGCAGCAGCTCCTCGACGGCGGCGTGCTGAAGGCCGAGCGCCGAAGGATCCTCGGCATCTTCCCGACCACCCGCTACCTGCTGCGCGACCCCCGCGTCCGCACCCGCCTGGTCTCGACCGTCGCAGCGGTCCTGCGCGACCCCGTGAGCCGGGCCGATCCCGTCGACGCGGCCCTCGTCGCCCTGGCCGTCCAAGGCCGCCTCAACCACGTCGTGCCCCGCGCCAAGCGCCGCGAGCACAAACGGAAGATCGCCGCCCTCACCGAGGTCGCCGGTCCCGCCGCCCCCGCCCTCAAGAAGACCATCGACTCCTACGCGGCCGCAGCCGCGGGCTGACCCCGGTGTCAGGCCAGGGGGACCGCGCCGCCGGCGACGGTGATGCCGCCTTCCGCGGGGATGTCGGCGATGAGGAGGCTCGGGCGGCCGACGTGGGCGCCCTGGCGGATGACGATGCGGTCGCCCGCGCCCGCGCGGCCGATGGCGCGGAGATAGGCGCCCGTCGAGGCGGCGGCCGATCCCGTCGCCGGGTCCTCGGTGATGCGGCCGACCGGGAAGAGGTTGCGCGCCTCGTACTCGCCCGGGCCGAGCAGGCTCAGCACGGTGACGGTGCCCGTCCAGCCGTACGCGCGCATCAGGGCCGCCACCTCGCGCGGCGCGAACCGGAACTGGTGGAACAGCTCCCGGTCCCGCAGCACCAGGATCGGATGCCAGTTCCCGGCGAACGACTCCAGCGGCGGGAACGCCGGGTCGAGGTCAGTGGCCTCCAGCCCGAGCGCCGCCAGCAACTCCCGCAGCTTCGCGCCCTCCAGCGGGCGCGTCGCGGTGTCCACGCTCCGGAAGGAGACCCCGGCGGTCCCTTCGGCGTCAAGCACGGTGTCGAGGGCGACGTCCCCGGCCGCCGTCGCGAACACGTAGGCTCCCGGCCCCGTCCGCTCCGCCAAGGCCGCCGCCAGCGCCACCGTCGCGTGCCCGCAGAACGGCACCTCCGCCCCCGGCGAGAAGTACCGCACCCCGACCCGCGCCGCCCCGCCCTCCCGCACCGGCCCCTCGGTGACGAACGCGGTCTCCGAATACCCGACCTCCCGCGCGACCTCCAGCATCTCCTCCTCAGAGAGCCCGCTCCCGTCGAGAACCACCCCGGCCGGATTCCCCCCACCAGGCCCGTCCGCGAACGCGCTGTACCGCAGGATCTCCACACGCACCCCCAGAAAGAACGGGGCGTTCCGCCCCCACGGGCACGCTCTGCCGCACCCCGCTCCGCCAAAGGCTATCCGTCGTCCGCCGCCGACCAGGCGGCACCGACCGCCCCGCGCCCCCGGCATTACCGCCGCCCTGGATGCCCCTCAGGCAGCGACTTCGCATAAACCCGCCAGAGCTCCGCGAGATTGCCGGTGTACATCTCCGTATATCCGCACGAGGCGCAGATCCAAGCCCGTACACCCCCATCGGCCGAGGCCTGCCGCCAAATGAACGGCCGCTCCTCCGGCTCGCGCTCCTCCACATGCGCCCGAACCATCACCGCCCCACCCGCCCCGTACTCCTGAATCTCCACCTCGCCCATCACATAAGCCGACCCACACTTCACACACTGCCCTCGACGCATGACACCTCCCAGACTGAGCGATCCTAGACCCCGAACACCCCACCCCCACAGCACCCCAAAGATGAACACCAGAACTCCCCCCCCGATCTCCATGCCCAAAACCAAGCCCCATTTCCACACCCAGAAAAGCCCGCCGGAATCAAAGGCCCGACTCCGGGATCCCCTCGAAGTGGTCGCCACCGGCCTGGGCGCTCCGGGTCGTCGGCCACGGAGACCGCCTACCGCCAGCAGGTTCGCCCACTGACGGAAGGCGGGACGGCCACGGACCGGCTCTCCCAGAATGACGCCCTCGCGTGGATGCGGAACTCTCGCTTCACTGGTTCGTGTAGAACCAGACGCCTGTCCGATCTGTGACGCTCTCCGCACTGAGACATCCAGCAAATCCGGGGAGAATGGATGAAGATCAACGTGAAGGGAGCCAGGCGTCTGGTTCTACGCGAACCGCTGGGGCGTGACCAGCCGTCGGGAGGAGCGGGGGTCGGAACGCCCTGCGCTCACATGGGTGGTGGGCCGAGGATCTCGATGTCGTGCAGGGCGGCGGCGTGACCGAGGGCGGCCGGGTCGATGGGGGCGGCGGTGTCCGGGCTGGGGAGATGGTGGGAGGGGGCTGGGGTGCCGGCGGCCTTGATGAAGGACGCGAATCCGGAAGGTGAGGTGATCTGGAGGGCCCTCAGTGGTTCCGTGCCGACCTTGAAGGTGTGGGGCTTGCCTGCGGGGAGCAGGACGAAGTGACCCGGCTGGGCCTTGAGGACTTGGTTCTCGCAGTGGAACTCGGCCGCGCCTTCGAGGACGTAGAACAGTTCGTCCTCGTGCAGGTGGCGGTGCAGGGGCGGGGCGAAGCCCGGCGGGTTGAGGAACTCCACCACCGTGAGCCGGTCGTGGGTGGCGGCTCCGCCCGCCTTGATCGTGGCGAGGCTGCCGAGGAACCAGAACGTCTCGCCCTCTTCGGGGCCCAGCATGGAGGCGGTCATGGCGACCAGCTTTCAGTAGACGCTGTTATGTTCAATATAAGGCTAGTATGGTCAACGTGGTCAAGAGGCAGTACGTATCCCCGGTGCGGGAGGAGGCGGCGCGGCGCACTCGGGCCGCGATCATCGCCGCGGCGACCGAGCTGTTCGTCGCCCAGGGGTACCTGGGCACTTCGCTGAGCGACGTCGCACGGGCCGCCGGGGTGGCGCGGCCGACGGTCACTGCCTCCTTCGGCTCGAAGCCGATGCTGCTCAAGCAGGTGCTGGACGAGGCGCTCGCCGGAGATGACCAGCCGGTCCCCGTCGCCGAGCGGCCCTGGTTCCGACCGGTGTGGGAGGCCTCCAGCCCCGCCGGGGTCCTGGACGCCTACGCGCGGGTGTGCACGCTGATCGGCGACCGGGCCGCACCGGTCTTCGAGACCGTCCGGCGCGCCGCGGACAGCTCTCCCGAGCTCACCGAGCTGTGGCACACCCTCCAGCAGAACCGCCTCGCCGGGGCCCGCATGGTGGTCGAGCACGCCGGGACACTCGGGCCGCTCTCCCACACCACCACGGCCGCGGTGGACGTCCTGTGGATGCTGAACGACCCGGCGCACTTCAACGCCCTGGTGGGCGAACGGGCCTGGAGCCCCGACGCCTTCACGGCATGGCTCTCGGTCACCATGCGCGCCGCCCTTCTCCCCTCATAAGGACCCGCCCGAGGCCGGACACGCGTCCACCCACGGCGGGGCCGGGCGGTCACCGCGGGAGTTCGGGCTTCGACCAGCCGCCATCGGTCGTGCACCGGTCCGGGCTCACTGCCCTGCACCGCTCCCAGGGAGCAGCTACTTGCGGTGGCACTGCCACTGCCGATTGCCGGAATTACGACAGTGACGCCATGCACGCGAAGGTGATCACTGAGCGTTTTCCAGCAGCTTCTGAGGGGCTGTTGATCACGACCTGATTGCGTTGCGGCGCGGTTGGTCGTGGACGTGAAGAAACCCCTGGTAGGAGAGGTGGTCTCTGACCTCCAACCGCCCCCGACCAGAGGTTTCACGTGCTTTTCTATCGTGCTTCGCTGCCGTTGTCGCGTTCGACCCTGATCTACCTGACCGGTCTTGTCCGGCGGGAACGGGCGAAGTTGAAGAGCAAGGGCCGGGCGTTGAACGCCGGGCAGCAGGCGTTGATGGCGCTGGCGTATCTGAAGAACGGGGATACGTTCGCGCAGCTCGGAGCGGGTTTCGGGGTGGGGACGACGACCGCGTGGAGGTACGTGAACGAGGTGGTGGCGTGGTTGTCGGCCCGCTCGCCGAAGCTGCGCTCCGTGAGTGGGCCCGTGGTGCCGGCACGCCGTTGTGAGGTCGCCGCAATCTGGGGAGGCCGGTATCCGGTGATCGTGCGACTACGGGCAGAGCCTGGTCGCCATTGGTGCCACTTCTCGCATTCGAAATCGAGATTCGGAAGTTCATCTGATCCGCTGGCGCCATTGAATCGCGGTCAATTCCCGCGTTCGCTAGCCCATCCGAGTTAGAGGATATTTCACCGAAAAATATGACGCTCTCAAATGCGCCCATCTCGCACCTATGGGTTCGGGCCCGACGCGGGTGGGTCGGGTTCACCGAGGTCACCGCTGGAAAGCGAATCTGGGCCCCTTCGACATCGTTCTCGACGGCCGCTTGGCTGTCAACCATAACTATCAGCAGCAACACCCTGACCGCCCTTGGCTACGCCCTGTATCAAATTTATCTGTGACAGAGCGTGAGCCCCCGAGATGGGTGGTTCGACGTGATAGTCCACGACCCGGTGATCGGTATTTCGGGATAGTCGGGGCTCGCGGAGACATGAAGGCGGGCAAATGCTTGGAACAAAGCCGAGCGCCCTGAGTCGCCACCGGACCCACATCAGAACTCTTCGCTAAGCAGACCCGGGTGCACGGTCGGGACTTCCGCGGCAAGGTCGGGGAGTAGGAAGCGGTGCGAACGCGGCCGAGGTTCCCTGCCGGGCGGCGGACGAGGTTCCCCGCCTTGGGCGGCCGCAGCACGGTGGGGCATCGGTATCCCGTCGGGATGGCAGGTTCGTCACCGAAAGTTCGAGAAGAAGCATAACGAATTGATCTCGAATAGGTCTCGGCTTGTGGTGTCGGCTGTGAGTTTGCCGAGGGTATGGACCGTGGGCAGGTGTGGCCGTTGCGTTGTGTAACTTCACATCCGAAAAGACGATCTTGTGGTGCTTCGTTTTTCTCAGGTACTTCTTATCCGCTTCTTATGTTCATGGGCGGTTTGGGGTGTCGATGCAACGAATGGGTGGAGCTGGGACCGAGGTCCTGTTCTCGAGGGCCCTCTGTGCTCTGGCGAAGGTCGGGCGCGCCGGGGTCGCGATCCGGAGGCGTTCGGCGCGGCGTCGGTCTGAGGGTTTTCGGGCTGTACTGGCCGGCGTTCTGTCCTGCGTAATCGCTCTCGGGCTCGTTCAGGCACCTGCCACCCCTGCGGCTGCCGAACCGCGCAAGAAGTCGCCGGAGGACGTGGCGTCCGCCGAGGCAAAGAAGTCGCGCAAGCCGGTCGAGGTCGTCCAGCGAACCTCGCAGACGCGCAGGCTCACCGCGCTGCCGAGCGGCGAGTTCAAATTCGAGCAGTCCGCGTCTCCGGAGCGGGTGAAGCGCGGTGGCAAGTGGCGCGACGTCGACCTGACGCTCGTGAAACGAGGCGGGCGGATCCAGCCGAAGGAAACCGCCGCACCGGTCACGCTGAGTGCGGGAGGCGCCGATCCGTTCATCGAGATGTCCAAAGGCGGAAAGTCGCTGTCGCTGACTCCAAATGTCGAGACCCTGCCCGCACCCGTTCTGGACGGTGACACCGCGCGCTACCCCGATGCGCTCGGCCCAGGACTCGACCTGGTCGCCAAGGCCACCCCCGTCGGCGTCAGCCACTACATCATCGTCAAGACACCTGAGGCCGCGCAGAGCCCCTCACTGGATCGGATCGACTTCGATGTGGCGGCCGCGGGGCTCGAAGTCGCCAGGCAGAAGGGTGACACCCTCACCGTCTCTGACGGCGGCACCGCCTGGGCGGCGGCTCCCCGCCCGCGCATGTGGGAGGCGCCGAAGTCCGGAGAGACCGATCTCGACACGCTCACGGCCGGCGCGATCGGCGAGGCCGCTGAG
This sequence comes from Actinocorallia aurea, assembly GCF_054783995.1. Taxonomy (NCBI): domain Bacteria; kingdom Bacillati; phylum Actinomycetota; class Actinomycetes; order Streptosporangiales; family Thermomonosporaceae; genus Actinocorallia; species Actinocorallia aurea. Next base: position 151,784 of record NZ_BAAGPQ010000013.1, on the reverse strand, counting down.
GCTCCACTCAAGGTCGAGGCAGACGCAGCGCAGGTCTCGCTGCTGCCCGACCAGGCGCTTCTCTCGAACGAAGACGTCAACTACCCCTTGGTGATCGCTCCGGTCTGGCAGACCTGGAGCGGTGATGCCGAAGGAGTAGACCCGGACATCGTGGAACCGGACAATACCAACAACTACGCGGCCTCGACCAATGCCGAGGCGCCCAACACCACCTACCCGGTGGAGTACGACTGCGCTTATGCGGTGGGCACCATCGTCCTTTCGTGTGCACCACAGATGCCGATCAACGTCGGCTACCAGTCCGCGACCCAGAAGTGGCTGGGCTACGTGCGCCTCGATGCCTCCCCGATCTGGACGTGGACGAACGAGAGCGAGATGGGCAGGAATCTCGACATCAAGATCAACTCGGCGCTGGTGAGCTTCGGGATCTCCAGTTACGCGGCCTGTAACGAGCGCACCCTGCGGTTGTTCGCGGTGCAGAACCGGGCCAAGGCGGGCGGCTGGACGTGGAACGCGGGTCCCGCGACAGGCTGGCAGACCCATCGGCTTCTGGACAGCGCCGTCGCCAAGGGTTGGACAGGCACTACCACCAGCTGTACGAAGGACTCCAGTCAGCGGTTGGAGTTCAGCTCCGCCGCGATGGCGGCCTGGTTCCAGACGGCGGTCAATCAGGAGAGCGACTTCGTCACAGTCGGCGTGTTCCCCTCTGCGACCTACTACGACGATACGTCCCACACCTATGTGGTCGGAGACTCGGCGGGTAACGCCTCGCTGAAGCGGCTGGGCGCTGACCCGCGCATCGTCGTCACGTACTCCCGCGACCCTTACGCGCCGGCCGGCCTGGAGGTGGGCGACACGGGGACCGCAGGGGGGGACTGGAACAAGCGGACCGTCTGCGAAGGGTCCAAGGTCGGAATCGCCACAGGCTTCCGCCGCTTCCGCGCGCTGATCTCCGACACCGACTCCGACAACTCGAATCCCCAGCAGAACCAGCTTCTGCGCGGTCGCTGGCAGATCGACCGGGGCCAAGAGGTCATCGTCCGCAACGACGAGCCAGACCAGCTCGACGACGCTTTCCAACCCGCCAACTTCCAGAACGGCAGTGACACGATCTATAGGGCGGAGGTGATCCACGATGTGGGCATCTCCCGTATGCCGGACCTGAAAGTCAACGGGCCCGATGGTGGAACGCCCTACACCGCGAGAGTGTGGGGTGAGGACGACACGTATCTCTGGAGTGTCGAAAGCCAATGCACGTTTACCGTCGACGAGGTCAGACCCAACGCACCCGCCGTCTGGTCGCGTGATTATCCGCAGAACCGGTTCGGCGGCTACGATCCGGCGACCCGTGCCTATCGGTGGGGTTGGTTCGGGTTCGGCCCGAACAACTCCGGCGACGTGACGACATTCCGATACCAGTTCAACGACGAAACCGTCAAGACGGTCACGGTCCCCAAGGGCACATCGTCGGGCGTCTCCTGGCAGCCGAAGAAGGCGGGCGTCCAGTGGCTCGACGTGTGGTCGATCGACGAGGCCGGCAATGTGTCGGACAAGACGCGTTTCGAGTTCGGCCTGGAGCAGCCGCCGCGCGACGCGGCCTGGTCGATGGACGAGAAGGAGGGTGCGACGGCCGTGGCGGTGTCCGGCACGGGCAACGCCCGGCCCGATGCGAACCTGATCCTGCACAACGCGGACCGGAACGCCGACGGCAACATCGCTGGCGTCATGGACGACAGGTCCGTGTCGTTCAGGGGAGTGGTGGGCTCATACGGTGAGGTCCCCGCGCGAGGCCCGGACGGGCAGCAGATCCCGCTGGTGGACACCTCCAAGCCCTTCATGGTGTCGACCTGGGTGAAGCCGAGATCGACAGCGACGGATCAGGCCGCCGTGGGCTTCGGCTCGCAGAACGGCTCGCGGTTCGAACTCGGTCTCTTTGGCGGCAAATGGTCGTTCCGGCATATTCGGGTGGACGGCTCGGTGGCGGCACAGGCTGTGCGGGATCAGGCCAAGCCGTCGAACGGGACGGAATGGACTGCGAACTGGGTCTCGCTGATGGCCGGATTCGACCCGGCGACTGACAGTATCTGGCTGCGTACCCAGTCGCCGGACAACTTCGGCACCAAATGCATCGTGGGCTGGAAGGCCCATCCTGACAACGAACAGTGCGATGTCTACCCGGTTCTCGACCCGCAGGACCCGATCAAGCCGGTCACCGACAACGAGCCGCTGTCACCGGGTTCAGGGGGTTTCGTCCTGGGTGCGGCCACCGGCAAGGACGGAGGCAACTGGGCGAACTGGAACGGCTGGATCGATGACACCCAGGTGTGGCCGCTCAGCCGCACTCAGAAGGCGACGCTCAACGCCATCTACGGGGAGACGGTGCAACCGCTCCCGCTCAAGGGCGGATCACTCGGCTCGTCCCCGGACGGAATGATCTTCCGCTTGGAGAACATCAACGCCGTGGACGGCCCCAACGGGCCCCAGTGCCTGGACAACATCGACTCGCGGCTGACCGGTGGCGCCGAACTCGGCCAGTACGGCTGCTTCACCGATCAGGCGGCCTCCGCCTGGCCGTCCCAGGACTTCAAGGTCACCGAGGTCGGCTTCAACGAGTACTCGCTGACGTCGATGAACAGCCTCAAGTCCGGCCAGCCGCAATGCGTCACGATCAATGGCGACCGCGTCCCGGCACAGGACGTGGACCGCAAGAACCGCGACGGCAGCGACCGCACGCCAGACGAGGCCGCGGCCAACGTCAACCTGTGGCCGTGCGAGGACGGCGCGCCGGACCAGACCTGGGTGATCGCCCCGGTCGACGGGGGCTACCAACTCGTCTCCCGTGCACCTGACGCGGACGGGAACGCACTCTGTCTCGAGTCGAAGAACGGCGCAAAAGCAGATGGCTCCGATGTCGTGTCGGCCTCGTGCACCGGGCCGACCGACGCCGATGAGGATGCCCCCCGGGCAGCTCAGCAGGTGTGGAAGCTGCGCTCGTCGAACAGCGACGTCGCGCGCTTCGCCGACGGGGTGGAACGCCGCCTGGTTAACGTGAACTCCGGCCTATGCCTGAACGTGCCCGGGGCGAGCGTCAACGGGCTGAAGCTCAAGCAGTACGTGTGCAACTCCAGCACCGCGCAGGACTGGCGGCTCACCCAGACCGCGACCGACATGTTCACGCTGACTAACCCCGCGGCGGGCCGTTGCGTGGACGCCCCCTACGACGGTGAAGTCCGGATCAATGAGGGCATGCACATCTGGGATTGCAACGGCCGCGACGCCCAGCAGTTCCGCGCGGTCAAGCAACCCGGCGGGTACTGGCTGATCAACCGGAAGAACAAGCTGTGCCTGTCGGTGCAGGACAACTCGCTCTACAGCGACATCGGCGTTCTGGAGACCGAGTGCGGCGGAACGGCCAAGGCGAGCCAGCTCTGGGACATAAGCCAGGGCAAGGACACCTACCTTGACGCCCAGACCGTTCGGATCCGCAGCGTGGACACCGCCAACGACCGGTGCATCGACATCCCTTGGGGAAGCACCGCGGAGAACGAGCAGGTACAGCAGGCCGGCTGCAACACTTCCGGTGCCCAAGACTGGACGCTCGCCTCAGTCGGAGACGGCTCCTACACGCTCCGCAACAGCGTGTCGGAGAAATGCCTGGAGGTGGCAGACGGCAGCACTGCCGCCGGCGCCCGGATCCAGCAGCGAAGCTGCGACTACACGCAGCGGCAGATGTTCTACGTGGGCCAGGTCGCCAACCATGAGCAGCGTTTCTCGGGCTACCAGCTCGTGAGTCGGGTCAGCGGCATGGCACTTCAGCCGACCGGTGGAGCTCCCGGCGACGGTGTCAAGATCACTCAGGCTGCGATCGCGCAGCCCGCCGCGCAGGCACAGACGTGGAAGCTGGAGCTGGCGTCCGAGGCGCCAGCGCCGCCGCCCGCCGCGCCGCAGCCCTCATTCGCCGAGGACTTCACCGGCGCCGACGGAATGATCACGAATGAGTACGGCCACTGGAACCCCGAGGACCCGGCCAAAGTGACCTCCCCGGTGTGGGAGACGACGTCAGGCACGCTGATGCGGCGGGGTAACGTCGGCTGGACCGGCGTCCCCGACGGGATTGAGCCGAATGCGACGTCCGCCAACGGAACCGGATCGAACTCGTTCCGGATGCGCAGCCGCCGCGACGATTTCACCGACTTCCGGGTGGATCTGCGGCTGCGCAACCTCGGCTTCTCGGGCGGAACGCAATCCTACGACGGCGCGCACCTCATGCTCCGGCAGCGCGGTGACGACGAGTACTACTACGTCACTTTCCGCCGCGACGGCGCCATCTCGGTGAAGAAGGTCCTTGATGGTGATTCGACCCATCGGTGGGTCGGCGGTGCCAACGACATTCCGCTCGGCGTGGACTGGACGAACGTGTCCATCACCGTCGCCGGGACCGGAACTCAGGTCGTGATCAAGGTGATCGTGAACGGGGCAGAGGTCCTGTCGGTCACGGACACCCCCGATGCGACGCTGGGCGGTAGGACCATCGCGGCCGCCGGAAGCGTCGGTGTCGGAGGGGACTTCGCTCAACTCGAGTTCGACGACATCAAGGTGTTCCCCTTGTAGCCCTTGGCGGCCGGGTCGTCGGTGTCTCTCCGACGGCCCTCTCGGCCGCCCTCGCGTCTCCCCTTCGTTTCTTCCGCCGACGGCGACGCGGCGGAGCTCCCCCCAAGAAATGAGTTGTGAGTTGTGGCTGGTGTGATGCGGGTCTCCCGGGGCTCTGCCGCGCTGGTGTCGGTGGTGGCGGCATTGTCGCTGCTCGTCGGAACAGCGGCTGAAGCGGCGGCGGAGGGTGCTCGGCCGAAGCTGTCCGCGGCCGGTGAGAAGAAGCGGCCCAAGGCCCCCGACGTCGATCCGGTGCCCGGCAAGAACGCCAAGCCGGGCAAAATGAAGCTCCAGGGCAAGCCCGACCAGGAGCGGTCGAAGGCCGACTGGCCGGGTGCCCGAGAACAAGACGCCGACCTGACTCCGCTCGGTGACGCCGCGAAGAAGGACTGGATCCGTGCGGGCGACCTGCCGGTGTGGCTCAACCGACCGGGGCCGCGTAGGGACAAAGGGAAGAAGAGCAGCCAGGTCCCCGAGCAGATCCCGGCGAAGGTCTCCGCTCGCGTCCTCGACCAGGAGGCCGCGCACAAGGCGGGCGTCAAGGGCGTGGTCGTCGAGCTGTCAGCGCAGGTGCCGGGCCGCGTCAAGGTGGGCGTGAACTACGCCGAGTTCGCCACCGCGTACGGAGGTGACTGGGCGTCAAGGCTCCGACTGCTACGGCTGCCCGACTGTGCGGCCACCACGCCGGATGAAGCCGAGTGCCAGGTCGGCACTCCGATCCCGTCGGTGAACGACCCGGGCACGAGCACCGTCAGCGCCGATGTCGAGATCGCGTCGACGGATGCCGTTGAGACCTCGGCCGCGGCGCCCTCAGACGGCACGTCGGCCACCCCTGCTGAGACCGCGCCGCAGGCCACCGCGCTCTTCGCGGTAGCCGCCGCGCAGTCAGGTCCGGGCGGAGACTGGACCGCGACCAAGCTGTCCGCGTCCTCCTCCTGGTCGGCGGGCAGCAACACCGGCGGATTCGCCTGGAATTACGAGGTCCAGGTTCCGCCCGTCCCCGGCGAGCTGGTGCCTTCCATCGTCCTGGCCTACTCTTCGGCCTCCAGCGACGGCAAGACCTCGGCCGAGAACCAGCAGGCCTCCTGGATCGGCGAGGGTTTCGACTACTCGCCCGGCTTCATCGAGCGGCGCTACCGTACCTGCACCGACGACAACGACGGTGCGGACATCCCGGCCACCGCACCCATCGCGGGCGAGATGTGCTGGTGGAACGACAACGCCCACCTGTCGATGGGCGGCCGCTCCGGTGAGCTCATCTACTACCCCGGTCAGGACATCTGGCGCCTCGCCGACGACGACGGAACCGTGCTGCGCCGCTACACCGGCGACCCTGACGGCGTCGATGAGGCCAACGACGACAACGGCGACAACAACAAAGAGTGGTGGGTGATGGCCACTCCGGACGGCACCCGCTACTTCTTCGGCCGTGACAAGCCTGATGACTGGACCTCCGGAGCCGGCACGAACTCGGTGTGGACTGTGCCCGTCGTCGGCGACGACGCCGGAGAGCCCTGCCACGACGCCGATACCTATCTGGACTCCTTCTGCGACAAGCAGGCATGGCGCTGGAATCTCGACCACGTCATCGACTCCAACAACAACACCCTCACCTACTTCTATGACAAGGAGTGGAACAACTACGCCAAGAACAGCGGTCGCGACAACGAGAACGAGATCGACGACGATCTCAACAACACGCCCTACATCTCCGGCGGCTACCTGAAGGAGATCTGGTACGGGCAGCGGCGAAAGAACGGAGACGAAGGGGGCACCTTCGGACAGGAACCGACCGCAAAAGTGATCTTCAGTCGGACCGGCCGCACCGACTACCCGACCGACCAGCGCTGCACCGACGGAGAAGCGTGCGGTGACCAGCGTCGCAGCCCCTCGTTCTTCGAACGCGAGAAGCTCTCCCAGATCACTACCAAGCTCCGGGACTTCAACGGCATCACCTACGACACGGTCAACCACTGGGATCTGGAGCACGACTACCGCAACGGCGTGCTCTGGTTGGCGCAGCTCCAGCAGTTCGGCTCCTACAACGCCTACGGCGCCGGAGCCTCGGCCCGGCCCTACACGTTCGACAACATCTCGCTTCCCAACCGTGTCACCAACAACCCGCAAGGCGGGGCGGGCCTCGGCGCCGACGACCGGCCCGCCGCGTTCCGTCCCCGCATGCTTTCGATTCACAACGGCTCCGGCGGCTCGACCACAGTGAACTGGGCCGCGACGAACTGCGTCTGGAAACCCGCGGACAAGGCACCGTTCCCCTGGACGTCCAACGGCCAGGGCGGCGGCACGACGGGGACCACACGGATCTGGCCCGCCACCAACACCCAGCGCTGCTACCCCGTCAAGTACATCCCGGCCGACACCCAGCCGGACGCGATGGACACCTGGGCCGAGCGCAAGGAGATCGTCCAGGACGACTGGTTCCACAAGTACGTCGTGGACAAGGTCGTCGAGACCTCCTACGGCGTGGCCGGCTCCGAGGCCAAGACCACCGACTACTCCTATGTCGGCGGCGGCGCCTGGAAGTTCGAGGCACGCGACGGCCTGGCGGATTATCTGCGCACCTACAACCAGTGGCGCGGCTACGCGACAGTCCGGACCATCACCGGTGACGAGGCCAACGAGAACCGCATCTACACCGAGGCCAAGTACGCACGTGGCATGTCCGGCAACCCCGACACCGACCCCATCAGAGTGGGCAACGCGAACTACCCCGTCCGATACGTCAACGACGACTATGGCATGTTCGAAGGAGACGGGGTCAGGGACGTGGACCGGCTCGCCGGCCAGGTGATCCAGACCCGGACCTTCAAGGCGTCAGGCTGGGCCGACGCCGACGCCGTCTCCGGGACCATCAGCAAACCCGCCTTCTACCCGATCGGCGCGGAGCGCACCCTACGCTGGGGCGGCAAGGTCCAGCCCGGCTACGTCCGCACCGAATGGTCGCAGGACTGGCGGCTCGACCACGCGGGCGTGCGGACCTGGACCAAGCAGGCCTTCGTCTATGACAAGGCCGGGCGCACCGTCGTCGCCGAGGACCAGGGCAGCACCAACACTGACGACGACAACATCTGCACCCGCACGTCCTACCCGAACCAGAACTTCACCAACGGAGAGGTCGAATTCGCGCTCGGGGAGTTCGACTGGGAGAACCCCAGCGCGGTGTTCCTCGACCGCCTGCTCGACGTCTCACCGGGCAAGAACCTCCTCACCTACTACAGCGTTCCGAGCAGGGTCCTGTCCGTCAACGCCCCCTGTCGGGTCTTCGGCACGGTGGACCGGACCCTGACCCTCGACGGGCAGCTCGCGGGTAAGAAGGTCGTCTCCGATGTGAAGACGATCTATGACGGTCGCGGCTACCGCGACTATCCGTCTCGGGGCAACGCCACCACCATCGAGGCGTTCACCCAGGTCGTCGGCGGCTACTCCCAGACCGCGCCGACCACGGTCACCACATACGACGCCTACGGCCGGAGCAAGACGGTCACCGACAAGGGCGACGGCAGCGCCGACGACCCCGACCGAACCACGACCATGACCTTCGAGCACAGCGACGGCGGCTGGTTGTGGTACTCCACAGTCGATAACGCGCTCGGGCACCCCATCACGACCACCTATAACCCGGCCTTTGGTGTTCCGGTGAAGGTCGAGGACGCCAACGCCCGGATCGCGACCGCCCACTACGACGGCCTCGGTCGGATGACCGAGGCGTGGCTGCCCGACAACAAGGAGAGCGCGGGCGGAATACCTTCGACGAAGTACACCTATGACACCTGGGCCAACCCTGGTGACCCCGTCGAAGTGATCACGCAGACGCTCGTCAACAAGGCCACCGGCAAATACCGCACTTCCGTCGACATCTACGACGGTCTCCTGCGGCCCCGGCAGACCCAGACCGAGGCGGTCGGCGGCGGCCGGATCATCACCGACACCTTCTATGACAGTCGTGGCCTCGCTTGGAAGTCCAACGCGGGCTACCCGATCAGCTCAGGCTTCCCCGCCCAGGTCGGCCAGACCCAGCTGTGGGAGTCCGCCGACAATGCCGTCCCGGCCCAGACGATCACCAAGTACGACCACACGGGCCGGCCTTTCCGGACGATCTCCTACTCCTACGGCAGTCGGCTCTGGGAGACCAACACGATCTTCCAAGGAGACCGGACCACCACCGTGCCGCCGGACGGTGCCAAGCCCGTCATGCAGATCACCGACGTGGCAGGGAACCTGGTCGAACAGCGCCAGTACAAGATCAACGCACCGGTCGGCGCAGACGGTCACCCACAGGCCTTTACCACAGCGGCGGCCAACAACGCTGCCAACTTCGTGGCGAGCACCTTCGAGTACGACTCGCTGGGCCGTCCCTCGAAGGTGAAGGACGCGGCGGACAACACCTGGGAGACGGGCTACAACGCGCTCGGCCAGGTCGCGTGGACGAAGGACCCGGACAAGGGCCAGACGACGCTCGCCTACAACAGCTTCGACGAGGTCATCTCCACCACGGACGCACGCGGCAAGACCATCACCACGAAATACGACAAGCTCGGCAGGGCGACGGGCACGTGGCAGGGTTCCACCAAGCTGACCGAAACCCTCTACGACACCCTGGCCAAGGGCCTGCCCACATCGTCCACCCGCTATGTCGGCGGCACCGACGCCGCGCACTCCTACGTCACCAAGGTGCGCGGTTACGACGTCATGTACCGGCCGACGGGATCGATCCTCACGATTCCGGCGTCCGAAGGCTTCGGCACATCCACGACGGGGACCACCAGTTTCACCACCGCCCAGACCTACAACGAGGACGGCACGCCCCGCACCCTGAGCTACCCCGCGGTGGCCGGCACCACCGGACTTCCGCTGGAGAACGTCACCACCTACTACAACGGCGACGGCCTGCCCACGTGGAACACCGGACTGTCGACGTATGTCGCCGACACCACCTACACCGCGCTCGGTGAAATCAGCCAGCTCTCGATGGCGGCCGTCTCGGACCGGTTCATCTGGCAGACCTTCAACCGGGACGAGAGCACCCGTCGGCTGACCTCCGCAGAGGTGAAGCGGCAGACGTCGAACGACTTCGCCGACTCTAAGACCAGCTACTTCTACACCGACTCGGGCTCGATCACCTCAGTGCTCAACGAGCAGAACGGCCTCTCCGAGCGCGAGTGCTACACCTACGACTACGCGCAGCGGCTCGAGGAGGCTTGGACGACCAAGGCGGGTGCCTGCCAGGCCAAGGGTTCCGCGAGCACCATCGCGGGAATCGCGCCGTACTGGAACGTCTATGGCTACGACGAGGACACCGGGAACCGCAAGACCGAGACCATCAAGACCTTCACCGGCTCGAACCTAGCCACCGACATCGTCCGGACCTACAACTACGGGGCGCCGCTGGGCACGAACGGGCCGGCGAGCCCGCATGCCCTGCAGTCTATCTCCGAGACGTTCGCCGGGACCACCATCACGCAGGGCTACACCTACGACCAGACGGGCAACACCATCTCCCGTCCGGGCGGCCAGGAACTGGCGTGGAACGACGAAGGAGACCTGTCATCGGTCGGTGGCGACGGCGCCACCGCCGGCGCCTTCCGGGTGATCAGCAGAGGCAGCAAGAAATGCCTGGAACTGCCCAACAGCTCCCAGGACCAGGCGGCCAAGCTCCAGCAGGCGAACTGCGACGAGACCGCCAAGCAGGACTGGCGGATCGTGCCCGTGGCCGGGACGACGGACACATTCACGCTCGTCAGCCCGGTGAGCGGCCAGTGCATGGACGTCGCCGCCGAGTCGCTCGCGGCCGGTGCCGCGGTCCAGCAATGGGCCTGCAACGGCAAGACCAACCAGCAGTGGGTCCTCGAGCGCTCCGGCGACCACTACAAGCTGAAGGCCAAGCACTCCGGCCTGTGCCTCGACGTTCCGGGCGGTGCGCACACCAACGGCCTGAAACTGCAGCAGGACGTCTGCAACACCCAGCGGTACCAGCAGTGGAAGCTCCAGTCCGCGGCGAACTACATCTACGACGCCTCCGGCAGCCGCCTGATCGCCAAGGACTCCACCGGCGCGACGCTCTACCTCCCCGGCCAGGAGGTGAAGATCACCTACACCTCGGCCGACCGCACCACCAGCAAAAAGAGCGCGATCCGCTACTACAGCCACGCCGGAATGACCGTGGCCTACCGCACCGCCACCGCCTCGACCAGCCTCCAGTTCCTCACCGCGGACCCCCAGGGCACCAGCGAACTTACCGTCAACGCCGTAGACCAGGACCAGTACACCCAGCGCTGGTACGAACCCTTCGGCGCCGAACGTGCATCCGCCACCCCCACCCTCTGGCCCCTGGCCTTCGACAAAGGTTTCGTAGGCGGCACCAAGGACTCAACAGGCCTCACCCATCTGGGCGCCCGTGAGTACGACCCCGACACCGCCCGCTTCCTCAGCGTCGACCCCGTCTTCGTCGCTTCCGATCCAGCCAGTTGGACCAACTACGGCTATGCCGGCTACAACCCGATCGACTACAGCGACCCGACGGGCACAACGCGCTGCAGCCTGGATTCGACCCTTCCAGGCTGCAAGGACTACCGACCGCCGGAAGCGCCTCCGCTCCCCAACCCGGCTCCGAGTGACCCGGGCATCACCGGCCCGGCCCCGACCGCCCCGGCTCCCGCCCCGGCTCCCGCGCCGGTTGAGAAGAAGTGCGGAACCTGGGACCTGATCTGCAAGAGCAAGAAGTTCGTGGTCGAGCACAAGACCGCGATCGTCAGCACGGCCCTCGGTGTCGGCTGCGGCCTCGCCGTCGGCTGGACTGGCGTGGGCGCCGTTGGCTGCGGAGCCCTGGTCGGCGCCGTCAACTACGCGATGTCGACCCCCCGGGACCAATGGAATGCCACCGGCTTCCTGGTCAACGCTGCGGTGGGCGGACTCGGGGCGATGGGCGGAGGACTGCTCGGAAAAGCCGCTAACGGCCTCAAGACCGTCGGCAAATCCGCGATCAGCAAACTTGCCAGCAAGGGCGGTCCTGTCTCGAAGAAGATCGCGGACAAAGCATCCGGCGGCGCAAAGAAGGCAGCCACCAAGCCCGGCTGCAACAGCTTCGTCCCCGGCACCCGGGTGGTCATGGCCGACGGCTCCGCCAAGGCCATCGAAGATGTGGACCTCGGGGACAAGGTCCTCGCCACAGACGAGACGACCGGCACCACCACCCCGCGCCCGGTAACCGCCACCATCGCCGGCGCGGGCGCGAAGTCCCTCACCACCTTGACAATCGACACCGACGGCGCCAAGGGAACCAAGACCGCCACCCTCACCGCCACCGACAACCACCCCTTCTGGGTCCCCACCCTCCACGAATGGGTAAAAGCCGCCGACCTCAAACCCGGCACCTGGCTCCGCACCAGCGCAGGCACCTCAGTCCAACTCACCTCCCTCCGCCCCCACACCACCTACACCCCGGCCCACAACCTCACGGTCGCCACCAACCACACCTACTACGTCCTCGCCGGTAACACCCCGGTCCTCGTCCACAACTGCGGACCGGGCGATGCCTTCGACGGTGTCGCAGACGATCTTGCTGGCAGCAAAGTCACAACAGGCCAGGTTGTTGATGACGCTGGAAATAAGATCGGCGGCCCCGTATCAAGCGGTGAGCACGGATCCTTCCCAGCGGTCAGAGACGCAATCCAGGAGTCTGGCCTTCCTCACGACCCGACTGGCTCCTTTGCTGCGGCCAGTCACGTGGAAACTAAGATCGCGCTGGCGATGCGTAACAACGGCGTCACGAGAGCTACGGCGGTTATCAACAATCCAGCTGGGGTCTGCCCTGGCCCCTATTCCTGCTCGACGGCGGTGCCATCTATCCTTCCTAGCGGATCCAGTCTGACCATCTGGTGGAGAAATAGTGACGGTTGGAACGGGTTGACCCTTCTTGGAAGAGGTTGATCGTTAAGATCGCTTCGACTGGCCTCCCCCTGGAGTAGAATATCCAGGGGGAGGCCAGTCCCTTGCTGGAGATGAAGAGGTGATTATGATGCTTGCGCTGCATGCGTTTTTCCGAGGGCAGGTTTACTATTCATTGTCGGGCATCAGGCTTGATCGCTTTGTAGATGAGGTGCTCAGCCCATCTGATTCTGGTGGCGGCCCCCTTCCTGGTGGTGGGACGGGCGAGACCCTTGCGACGTTCGTTCTTGCTGCTCCGCATAGAAACCCGACCAGGCCTGATATGGAGTTCGATAGCTACCTACAGGTCATGGCAAATCTTCAGAGTATGCATGGTGCGCTAAAGTGGTTGCTTCCCACAGGTTCTGTGGTTTCGGTGGACGAATCCTTGGCAGGCAACGTGTGGCTCTCCGACAATCCGGAGCCGCCTGCCGTCGACCCGCTCGTTGTTGCAGATATGGATAGTGGTCTGACTATCGACCTTCGTTGTACATTTCCAGTCTCGAAGGTACGCGTCGCAGTCGACGAATTCTGTGGACTGAGGACCGGAAAGCGGCCGGATTCTATTGGCTGGATTCCAGGTGACTTCAGCGGTCACCGTATCGGCGACGAGGTAGTCAATGATAATTCGCGTTACTGCGAGGATCCTTGGTGTCAAGTTTCCGACTCCCCGCACAACTATCATTGACAAATTTTTAGGTGCTGCGTAAATCCTTCCTGGCCTACTGAGGACGCGGAAACATGGGTCCGCTCGGGGGAATTTACGGTGGCTCTGTAGGTGCTTTGTGTCACTTCGCAAAACGGTTGCAAACTGGCCCGAACGATCTCGCAACTGGTCACACTGGGTGTGCATGGGTGTCGTTGTGCGGCTGCGTTGCCGTCAGCGTTGCCGTCAAGCTGAGGGGCGCTTGTAGGGTTCCTACAAGCCTTGTGAGCTGGGCCGGGTACAGAGCGGGTGTCGGGTCTCGGGTATCCGTCGTGTTTCTTCGATGCCTGGCCGGGGCGACACTCTCGAAGGCGGGTCAGGGCTGGGCGGAGCCTACGGCTTGAGTGCCGCCCTCCGGCGTACAGGCCGGTCGATTCGGACTGGCTCTTTGTGCGGTGAGTGGGCTCAGCCCCGCTGCTTGCCATTCTCGGGCGGCTATTCCCGGTCTTGGGCTTGGTGCCGGGCGGGCTGCCGGGCCGGGGGTCTGTTTAGCGAATGGTGGGACAGGTTGTTGTTGCTGTCTAGTGATGGTTGCGGGTGAGGCGGCCGTCGAAGGCGAGGTCGAAGGCGCCCAGGGCGGCTTTCCAGCGGCGACCCCAGCGGGCCTGGCCCGTTCCGGTCGGGTCCAGGCTCATGAGGGCGAGATAGACGCATTTGAGTGCGGCTTGCTCGTTGGGGAAGTGCCCTCGCGCCCGGACGGCCCGGCGGATCCGGGCGTTGACCGATTCGATGGCATTCGTCGAGCAGATGACCTTCCGGATTTCGACGTCGAAGGCGAGGAACGGCACGAATTCGGGCCAGGCGTTGTCCCACAATCGCACGATTGCCGGGTAGCGGCCGCCCCACGTTTCGGCGACTTCGCACCAGCGCTCCAGGGCGGCTGCTTCGGTCGGGGCGGTGTAGACGGGTTTGAGTGCTTCGGCAAGCCTGGGCCAGTGCTGGCGGGGCACGTACCGGAACGTGTTGCGCAGCAGATGGACGATGCAGGTCTGCACGACGGTCCGCGGCCAGGTGGCGTTGATCGCCTCGGGCAGGCCTTTGAGCCCGTCGCAGACGGCCATGAGCACGTCGCCGACGCCGCGGTTTTTGAGCTCGGTGAGGACGTGCGCCCAGAATTTGGCGCCTTCCGCGCCGTCGCCGGCCCAGAGGCCGAGAATGTCCCGGAACCCGTCGGCGGTAACCCCGATAACGAGGTAGATCGGCCGGTTCGCGACTTTGCCGTCCCGCACTTTGACGTGGATTGCGTCGATGAACAGAACGGCATAAACCGAGTCAAGTGGGCGGTTCTGCCATTCGGTCATGCCTTCCAGGACGCGGTCGGTGATCGTCGTGATGGTCGCTTTCGACACTTCCGCCCCATAGATCTCGGCCAGGTGGGCGGAGATTTCTCCGTGGGTGAGGCCTTTGGCCGAAAGGGACAGGACCATGTCGTCGACCCCGCCCAGGCGCCGCTGCCGCTTGCGGACGATCTTCGGCTCGAAGCTCGCGTTCCGGTCCCGCGGGACCTCGATCTCGACCGGCCCGACGTCGGTGACGACCGTTTTGGGCCGGGCTCCGTTGCGGTGATTGACCTTCTCGCCAGGGTCGGTGATCTCGCCGTGGCCACGGCCGAGATTGGCGTCCATCTCGCCCTGCAACGCGGTCTCCAGCACAAGCTTCACCAGCCCCGCCAGCATCCCGCCCGGCCCGACCAGCTCCCGGCCCTCGGCCTGGGCCGCCTCGACCAGCCGGCCCACCAGCGCCCGCTCCTCCGACTGCTTCCTCTGCTTGTCCTGCCGCGAACCGGACAGACCGGCCTCCACGATCTCGGGGGAATCCTCGCTCACAGCGTCTCCTCAGATTCTCTGAGTCACACCCTTCGCGGAACAGTCCCGAGCCAAACGCTACGGTCGGTGACCTCCGGAACCTGGAGTCTGACGGTAGCTTCGATAAAATGAAGACGGGAATAATGAGGTCAATTTCGGACGATGACCTAATTAAGGCATCCAGGCAGACGGATGAAATTGAGGCAATGTCGCTTTATGAAGATGAGCTAGTCATGGGTAATGGAAATCACCGAATGAGGGAGCTGCTGAAGCGGGCCGATAGTCCGAATTCGATCATTACCGACGATACGCCTATCTACATTCTGGGTTTCTAGAATGTCTGTTTGGCGATCGTGGAGGCGGTACCCTCGTTGGCCGACCGTGCAAAGTCGCACGGGCGGCCAGGTTAAGGGCGATATTAAATCGGCTCTAGTAGACGATGTGCTCCGCCTCGGTGCTCTGGCGGAGACTCGTCACTGGACTGGCAGGGGTCGGCCGGCATGGCTGCGAGAGCATCGATCGAGAGCAAGCAGAATATTCGTGACGAGGCTTCGGAGGGAGGCGGGTGGATATCTTCACTGTTCGGTTACTGTCGTGCTCGACGACGGGACGGGAGGGCACTTCGGTCTGCACGTGTCCGAGGATGATTTCGACCGATTGGAAGAAATTACGGTAGATGGTTTGGTGCTCCTTGCGCATTCCTTCCTTAGGACGTTCAGAAACATTCCTCTGGATCAAGAACAGCGGGAGGCTTGGGAGGCTGGCTATAGCGATGGCGGCCTCGCCTGATCTAGATTCGGGCATGTCGGCACTTGTTCCCTGAGCTTCCCCCGTGGTTACGGACAGCTACAGTAGTTGACCTTGTGTCAGCTGGAGGGGGAGCTTCGTGCCCCAGACCGCACCCGACCGAGTTCCGTGAGCGCGCTGTCGCGTTGGCTCGCCTCGGCGATAAGCCTGTGCCCGAGTTGGCGAAAGAGCTGGGGATCAGCGAGTCGTGCCTTCGGAATTGGGTGTCGCAGGCGGATGCGGATGCCAAAGGCGGCCGGGACGGTCGTTTGACGAGCGAGGAGAAGCGTGAGCTGACGTGTCTTCGGCGCAAGAACAAGCAGTTGGAATTGGAGAACGAGATCCTCAAGCGTGCGGCGGTGGAGTCAACTGGTCAGCGCAATACCCGACGTGGTGAAGGGGGTTGTGCGTGGCGAGGTTGGGTCGTCCGGGTATGTCGGACGTGCAGAAGCGTGAGTTGTGGGATCGGTGGAAGGCCGGGGAGTCGATCAGTGCGATCTCCCGGGCGCTGGGGAGGCCGCCGGGGTCGGTGTTCACGATCCTCAAGTCCAACGGCGGCTACGTGCCGCCGGTGCGCAAGCGCAGGCCGGGAGCGCTGACGTTCTCTTAAACCCTGGCCAATGGCTGCAACTGCCAAACGGTAACCGCGTCCGGATCACGGACACAGAGCGTCATATCCGTACTACTTCTGTGTACAACCTGACGGTAGCCGGTTATCACACCTACTACGTCCTCGCAGGTAGCACGCCCGTCCTTGTCCACAACTGCGGACCTGCCGACCCGGTCCACGTGTATCGGGCACCGCAGCGGGGTAACGGACCGGACGAGCTCGCGAACGGGCTGAACCCTGCCAGGCACTCGGAGCCAGGTGGAAGGGCTTATGTGGGGACTGAGGATGTTGCCCAGAAGTACGCTGACTATTCGGTCGGTACACACGAGGATGGCTACATCAAGTTCACATTCAACCGCTCCGAATTCGAGGAACATTTCGGTTCTGGATTCCGCTATGAAGCGGGTCCCGGCAGGGAATGGGAGATACCTCATGGGCAGATCGATCTGTTCAACCGGCTGACGATATCCAGAGAGTGGTTCCACGCGCCATGGTAGAAGGTCGAGACATACGAGACATACGAGACATACATGAACTTCCTCCGGCTCAGTGGGGAGAGTTCGGCCCTGACCTGGTCGGGCGTGTCGTCGAGGTGCGGATCTTGTGCGTCCACGTCTTCGGTGTCGGTGTCCAACTGACGTCCCAAGGTGCCTACGGCCACGTGAACCCTCCGCGCGTGACGGACGGACGATTCACGGTCGAAGAGGCCTCGGAACATGTCGGAGAAGTTCGGCGGGCCTTGGTGCTCGCAGCAGATCCGGGTCGGCAGCCGACTCTGACGATCCGCCCGTCTGAAGTTCCAGAAGCCTGACCGTCATCCTGGCCCATTCTCGGAATGGAGAATGGGCCAGGGTACGTCCCAAATCGAGCGGACCGATTGATTTGTATTAATCGTCGCATTCAAAATGCCTTGGCCGGTCCTGCGAGCTATGCTCGGGTTCCTGAGGATTTGGCCTTAGGGCTTCCTGTATGTCAGGTTAGGCGGCCTTCGTTCAGCTCCCGTCCGGTCGCAGTGAGTGCTCAACCGTCGTGGTCGGACGCCCCCGTTGCCGTCAGCGTTGCCGTCAAGCCGCAGGGCCTGTTGTAGGAAACCTACAACGTCCGTGAGCTGGGTAAATGCGAACTGTCGTCGGTCGGGCATGTTGGTCCTGTCAATGCTCGCCAGGATTCGGTGCCTGCCCGGTATTCGGGTCTTCGGCGCGGGGCGGGCTGCTGGGCCGGAGGCAGGAGGCTGCCCGTCCCGGGCGGGGCGTAGCCCGCGGCGAGCGGAGCGCGCTCTTGATACTTGTAGAGAAAGTCTCAGCCAGCTCGTCGTCAGGCGGGCGGTTTCTGGCTCTTGGTGTCCCTGCGCTTCGGCTGGTCCCGTTCGGCGCGGCGTTCGGCGGCTGCTCGGTCGTCTTCGGCCTTGGCTTCGGCGATCTGGGCGTCGATGTCGATGCCGGCTTGCCGGTGGCGGTAGAGGGTGGCGCCGATGAGGAGTCCGTGGTGGTCGTGCATGGCCTGCCCGATGGCCTGGCGGGCGGCTTTCAGCCGAGTCCAGTCCTGGGCCTCGAAGAACTCGGACACCTGCTGCACGGCCAGGGCTACGTCGTCCAGGTCCGCGAGTACCACCTCATCGCCGCCGACCGCCAAGGCGGCCCGGGCGCCCGCGCCGCCGAGGTCTGGTGCCAGACCCGCCCGAACGACAGGCGCCTTTGGTTCACCCACGCCGGAGGAGTCTCCATCTGCCCCGCCGACCAGCTCGACACCGCCCGCGAAGCCGTCGACGACGAGCTCACCCCAACCGCCGCGATTAGCGACGGCGTGATCGACCTGACCGCTCTCACCCAGACCCTCGAAGCCGACCTCGAAGCCCGCTTCCCCGGCTGGCTCATCACCCGCGAGACCACCGGCCGCTGGAACGCTACCCGCCCCGACTGGGGCACCCTCTACGCCACCACTGCCACCGAACTCGGCGACCGACTCACTCGCCACGCAACGGCCCGCCCGTAACACCAAGCCCAGAGCCCTCGTCCGCCCCTGTTGCCGTCAGCGTTGCCGTCAATAACCGCGACCAGTCCGGCACGCTCCGAACACCCACCAGGTAGAAGCCATGAGCCGCGACCCATAAACCACCGGAACATCGGCGCAGCCGCACACCTACTACGTGCTCGCCGGCAACACCCCCGTCCTTGTCCACAACTCCGGACCTTGCCCTCCGGAGAAGCTCTACCACTACACAACCGAAGACAAAATGAACAAGATCCTCGATAGTAAGGAGCTTTGGGCCTCCACCAAGGCTGCCAAGCCTCAGGATGCTAAGCTCGGCGATGGGCAATATCTCTCGGATATCGCGCCTGGTACGAAGACGCTGGGCCAGTTGGCCAGAGCGTTCTACGGAACGCCGTGGGGTGGCAGAAACTTCAGCCACTTCATCGAGATCGATGTTCGCGGTCTACCGCTCGTCACAGCACCCGATCGTCCAGGCGTCTTCCTGATCCCCAACGACAGCGCCCTGGACATCACAGAAAGAATCCTGAGATTCGGGACGAACTAATGACTAGCTATCTGAAGCTCATCTGGCATCACGAATTCACTGATGAGCCAACCTGGCTCTACAGCGAACTCGATGAGAATAGATATGAGGTTCGCAAGGTCGAAGTTTTCAAGGACGGGCGAAGGTTCTTCGCTGACTCTCAGAACTCGAGCGGAAACTCGATGCTCGGTGAAATTCCGGCACCGAGTCTGGTGGACCTGGCGGACGAACCGGAGTTCACGCCGTCCGAGATCAGCCGCGCCGAGTTCGAGGTCGAGTGGGATGCCGCGCACGCTGACCTCGAGTAGCAGGGGCGCCAGGTAGTCGTAGCTCAGGCTGCCGATAGACCTCGAGAGGGTGGATGGGACTTATCTCCAGCCACCCTCTTGGGGTTTGAGGAAGGCCGGGGATCTCGGGGTCCGGGAGCTTTGCTTAATAACTGGCCAGCTCAGATCAGCAGATCAGAGGTATGGAGACGAGCCGTGGAGTTCGGAGAGTTCGAGGAGTTGCCACAGGCCACCCGTGCTGGGCGGTCTGGATCTGGCTACCCCGAAGAGATCACCATCTTCGCCTGCTGGCTCGCATCTGAGCCTGACATCCAGCGCGCCGAATCGCTGCTGGGTGTCAGGCTTCCGGAGAAATACAAGACATTCATGATGCGATACGGGGGAGGGATACGGGGGAGGGGAGTTTCTCTTCCTCGACCTGCTTCCAGTGGTGTCCCCGGATGGACGTGCTGAAGATCTTATTGGGGTTAACAGCGGCGAATATAGAATTGAGAACTTCGTCGCCGTATCCCCGGTGGGCACTGGGGACTGGTGGGGTTTCTTGGTCGTTGATGGTGCATGCGGAAACACAGTTGACTTTTGGGACCACGAAACCGGACAGGTGGAATATTCACCCCTCGACTTCTTGGACTTTTTTGCCCGAAAAGGGCTAAGAGTCGGCAACTGACGTGAGCAGCGTGGCCAGCCGCGGGGCCTCGGTCGGGCCTGCTTGGTGGCCCGCGTGCGCCCCCGTTGCCGTCAGCGTTGCCGTCAAGGCGAGAGGGTGCTTGGAGGTTTCCTACAAACGCTGTGAGCTGGGCGGATGCTCCTTGAACACATCTGCCGGGTTGATCGTTTCTTTCTGAGGATCCGCGGGCCGAGACCGAGGTCTTGATACGGCTCTGACGAGCCTTGCTGACCATGCCCGAGTGCGGGCGTGAAGGCTACGACTGGCCATGATCGAATCGTCGCCGGCGATGTTCTGGATCTTGTTGCCGGGCGGGCTGCTGGGCCGGAGGCAGGAGGCGTGCCCGTCCCGGGCGGGCGTAGCCCGCGCGCGCGTCAGCGCGCTACTTGATACTTGTAGAGAAAGTTTCAGCCAGCCCATGTGACTCTTGGTTACTCTGCGTACGTTCTGGTGGTTGGGGCTTGTTCGGATTCGCGAGCTGAGCGATCGGTTTGGCAGGGGCGGGAGCCCGTACGCTGGCCCGGCGTATCGGGCGGGCTCCTGGCCTGCCCGCTGAGGCCCGATCAGGGCTCCCGCGAGGGTTCCCTGCCCAAACCGGTCGCGCCCGTCTTCGCGCGCGCCTTGGCCGCCTGGCGATCCGGGTCCCGACGCTTCCGAGGCGGTGGTCTCCTGGTCGCGGTCGTCGCTGGCACGTTCACGGCATCTGCTCGTCCTGATCGCTCGTCTGGGTTGCCGTCACCGTTGCCGTCAAAGCCTGCACTCGGACCGTCACCTTCTGGAAACGGGGCAGGTCGAAGCCATACGACAGCCCGCAATAGCCGCGCACACGTCCTGAACGCCGCACACCTACTACGTCCTTGCTGATGACAAGGCCCCGATCCTTGTCCATAACTGCAATAAAAATCAGGGGATCTACCTATTCCGCGATCTTGCGAATAAGGGGAAGCTTTATGTGGGTAAGACGAACAATTTCGCGCGAAGGATCCGAGAGTACATGGGGAAGGGGCGCCTCTCTTCGCCCAAATGCATCGTGAAGATCCATGTCTGCGGAGGGGATGATGAAATGTTCGCTGCCGAGGATCTACTCAAGAAGCGTCTGGAAAGGAACGGCTGGGAGCTTTCGAATAAGATTGAATCGCCGGGTGCGTCAATAAACTCTAAATTTGGCGACCAGTTGTCCATATTCGATCTGCTAGAGTAGCGTCGTCGGTCTCCGCACGGTCGGGGTAGGCCGCCGTTGTCCGTGCGTTGTGTAAGGGGTGCCTTGGAAGAGCATGCGATGATTTTGACGTATTCGCTGCGTGGAGGTCAGTTCGGAGGAGTTCACGAGAGTCGGAATGTCCGGGCTAGGGCCAGGAGAATAGGTGATCTTCTCGCAGAGGCCGGAGCGGGAGAATTCGATGGTGATGAATTTGGGGACGCAGAGGTATCCCTTTATTTCTATGGCCCCGACGCCGATCTGCTCTTTAGTATCGCAAAGGATCAGTTGAAATCAATTCCATACAGGCCTGCCTCGATTGAGCTCCGATATGGGAGCCCTGATGATAAGCATGCGCAGGAATCTGCGACCGTGTTGGATCTTGACACTATTTGAAGTGGTGAAGTTGATTACTTTTCCGGTGGTTTCATCAGGGTTGCTCGTTACAGCATGATCGCATCTCGGCACGGCGTTTCAAGGTCGGTGAGAACAGCGCCAAGGGCATCGACCAGATGGTCACCGATCCGGCGGCCAACACCCTCAAGTGCGCTGGCGGCAACTGGAAGTCCGGCGGTGACCTGGACAAGAACATCCTCGTCGGCCCCATGGGCGACCCCATAATTAACGCCCAGGTCCTCATCGACACCGTCTCCGACGTCGTCGGCGACTGCCGCAAGGGCGACTACGACTCCTGAATCACCAAGACCGTCACCTACGGCGCCATAGCCCTCCTCACCCGAAAACTTCCCATCAAGGGCGGAGCCCCGGAACCTCTCGGCAAACCCAACGCCAATCCCACAGGCCCCGCCCCGAAGCCGTTGATTTCAGCAACAAAAAGATTTCAATGCCTGGCGGTCGCGGTGTAACGTGCGTTGAACGGAGCAGCTTCGTTCCAGGAATGCTCGTCCTCATGGCCTGGTCTGGAGGTGCAAGGGGAAGGCGCGTATAGCCGACGAGCCGGCTAGGGATCGTATGGCCATTTCCTCGGAGGAGGTGGTAGAGTTCTGCGGCTTTTCGGGGTCGTCGAGTGGAGCCGTATCTCGCTGGGGCGGTATCCGTTCGACGGGATGTATCAGGTGCCGTTCGGCGTGTGGCGGTTTACCGAGCGCGGGGAAGAGGTGCGGCAGGCCATCAGCGAGGTAGCGCGGGCTCATAAAGGACCGCAAATTGGGTGGTTGATTGCACTATGAGGAATTGGCTGAGAGGCGGAGTCGCCGAAACCCCCAAAGGCAGCCGACACTGGCTCTGTCCCGACAGGCGGTCACATGGTTCTGTGCTGGTTCCGCGGAGAGGCAAACATCTCCAACCTGGGCCGCGAGCATAGCGTTGCACGCGCCACCGGACGTCCGACTGTCTGCCTGCACGGTCAGCGGCACCTTCCCCGGAGACGACCGTGGACCGCACTTGACCAGAAACGACACGTAATAGACCACGGAACCGCAGGTCAGAGCCTTGGGTGAGATCCGGGTCAAGGTGGTGCACTAGAGCTGGGGACCACGAAAACCGCTGAAAACAGCTCAGACGGGATGCTTGCTGTTGCAAGCACCCCGCCTGACCTGCGAATATCCGTCGGGACGACAGGATTTGAACCTGCGACCCCTTGACCCCCAGTCGCTTGGTGTGGTTCATCATTCACCTTGAGTAATCGTCGACTTTGGGAGAAACTGCAGGTAGAGCGCTTGATCATCTGTTGGTCCGTAGCAGTCGGTGCCAGGCGCTCGCTCACAGTCCACGGTCAAACGACGGTCAGACGATCATGAGGTGCGACATGGGGTTCTCCCGGAAGCGTGCTGCCAAGAACGGCAAGCCGAGGTACACGGCCTACTACACCGACCTCCGCGGCAGGGAACTGTCCGCAGGAACGTTCGCCACCAAGAAAGAAGCCGACAAAGCCTGGCAGAAGGAGGAGGCCAAGGCGGCCGAGGGCCACACGGGCGATCCGGCCCGAAAGAGACAGAGGTTCCGAAGATACGTGGAAGAGGAGTGGCTCCCGAACCACGTCATGGAGGCCACGACCCGAGAGGGCTACACGTACTCGATCTACGCGCACATCATGGACTGGTTCGGCCCCCTGCGCATGATCGAGATCATGCCGAGCGACGTGCGCGCCTGGGTGAAGGACCAGCACGACCGCGGCTGCTCACCCGCCGTCATCCGCCTCAACAAGTCCATCCTCAGCGGCATCTTCACCACCGCCCTGAACGACCAGATCACCGTCCTCCACCCCTGCAAGGGAGTGAAGACCCCGACGGTCCCGAAGAAGCCCCTGCGCATCGTCGCCCCCGAGGAGTTCGACAAGCTCTACGTCGCCCTCTCCTCAGACGATGCCCGCCTCCTCGCCGAAACTGCAATCGAGAGCGGAATGCGCTGGGGCGAACTCACCGAACTGCGAGTCAAGGACATCGACCTGACGACCCGCATCGTCACCGTGAGCCGAACGGTCGTCGAGCTCAACCCCAAGAACCACCCGCAGGGCAAGCGCTTCCTCGTCAAGCAGTACCCGAAGGACCGCGAGTTCCGCCGCTTCAAACTCAGCCCCCACATGACCGCCAAGCTCAAGCACCACGTTGAGAGCAAGAAGCTGGGCCCCGAAGACCTGCTCTTCCTCCACCAGGAAGAAGCACCGGCCTTGAAGACGATTCCCGACCAGACGACTCCCCTCGGCCTAACGGACCCGAACGCCGCCGGCCGAAGCTACCGACACGGCACCCTCAGCGCCTACTCCGCCGGAAAATGCCGCTGCCGCCACTGCAGAGGCGCCTACGCCACCTACCGCGCCCAACGCCGACGCACCGGCAAAGACCACCCCCGCAACCCCCGCACCTGGGACACCGACGGCCACATCCCCCGCCGCTGGTTCCGCGACCACATCTGGCGCCCCGCCCTCAAAACCTCCGGCCTGGACTTCAAAGTCCGAATGCAGGACCTCCGCCACGCCCACGCCTCCTGGCTCCTAGCCGGCGGCGCCGACCTTCAAGTCGTCAAAGAACGCCTAGGCCACGGCAGCATCTCCACCACCGAGAAATATCTCCACACCCTCCCCGACGCCGACGACACCGCCCTAGACGCCCTGGCCCGCACCCGCTCCCGTACCAGGTAGCCCTCACACTGCCTCTCGATAACACTGGGAGGCAAACAAGACACAGTCGCGGCCAGCCGTCCGACATCTCTGCCGGACGCGCTCCTTTCAGATGACTTCCTCGACTACGCCTGACCATGCTCGCGCTCCGATAGGCCGCGAGCATGGTCAGGCTCCACGGCTTCGCCCGGTCGAAGGCCCCGAGATCTGCTTGTGCAGGAAGCCGTCGCTGCAGGCATCAACGGATTAACTTCCACACCTGCGCGGGCCGGAACACTCGCGCATCGTGCGTACGCGTCGCCCCGGACCACCTCCGCCTGCGCGGAGCGAACCGGGCCCGCAAGGAGACCGACCGGTGGATCGCCGGACCACCTCCGCCTGCGCGGAGCGAACGGCGGCCTCGACACCGGCGTCTACGTCAGGGACGGACCACCTCCGCCTGCGCGGAGCGAACGACTTACCTCCGGGGGGCCTGTGTGATCAGCATGGACCACCTCCGCCTGCGCGGAGCGAACCCGACCACGGGCGCGGAGTAGTACGGGCTGACCGGACCACCTCCGCCTGCGCGGAGCGAACCCGACCACGGGCGCGGAGTAGTACGGGCTGACCGGACCACCTCCGCCTGCGCGGAGCGAACGCTTCGTGAGGAAGCGGCGCGCGCCGCTACCGCGGACCACCTCCGCCTGCGCGGAGCGAACCCTTCGCGACCTGCGGCTAAAGGGCGGGGTTATCGATTTGAGATACTGGGAGCGAACGAGCCCCACATGACCACCCAGAGCAGCAGCCACGGACCACCTCCGCCTGCGCGGAGCGAACCATGACGCCTTCGCCCGGAGGGTCGCGGCGGCCGGACCACCTCCGCCTGCGCGGAGCGAACTCCTGGAGATTGGCCAAGGCCTGCTGGTAGTTCGGACCACCTCCGCCTGCGCGGAGCGAACTCGGCGCCGACCATGCGGAGAACTACGGTGCGCGGACCACCTCCGCCTGCGCGGAGCGAACGCTAGTCACCGCGAGTGCTCCCCGTCAGATGGGGGACCACCTCCGCCTGCGCGGAGCGAACCCGCACACCGGCACCAACCTGGCGTACAACAACGGACCACCTCCGCCTGCGCGGAGCGAACAGCAGTCGCAGCGCCTCCGCGACGCCACCGACCGGACCACCTCCGCCTGCGCGGAGCGAACCTCGGCGTGCTTCGTCGTCGCCAGGCCGGCGGCGGACCACCTCCGCCTGCGCGGAGCGAACGGACGCGCGATCGCCAATGACCAGTCCGAGAGCGGACCACCTCCGCCTGCGCGGAGCGAACCGGTCAGCGAGGGCCGGACGGCGTCGGTCAGCTGGACCACCTCCGCCTGCGCGGAGCGAACCCGCCGAACATGCCGAGCATCGGCATGCGGTGCGGACCACCTCCGCCTGCGCGGAGCGAACACCGGGGTGGAGGTCAAGATGGTGGGCAACGTCGGACCACCTCCGCCTGCGCGGAGCGAACGCGGCTACGACCCG
The DNA here is from genome assembly GCF_054783995.1 of Actinocorallia aurea. Lineage (NCBI taxonomy): Bacteria > Bacillati > Actinomycetota > Actinomycetes > Streptosporangiales > Thermomonosporaceae > Actinocorallia > Actinocorallia aurea. The sequence continues at coordinate 126,039 of NZ_BAAGPQ010000013.1, read as the reverse complement.
GTCGGGGGCGTATGCATCCGGACCACCTCCGCCTGCGCGGAGCGAACACTCTGGCGATCGCAGCCGCAGCGGCCGACCACGGACCACCTCCGCCTGCGCGGAGCGAACCCTTCGCGACCTGCGGCTAAAGGGTGGGGTTATCGATTTGAGATGTTGGGAGAGTGTGTAGAGCCGTCATATGGCTGACGGTAGTGGTTGGGCTTGGAGTGGTGTGGACGTTCAGTGATCGTTGTCTGCGCCGATGTCTGACGTCCTCAGCCGGTAGCGCACCGGACGGCTGTCCGGACCCTTCGTGTTCGCGACCGACGCTCCTTCGGAGCGCGATATCTCCAGGGTGTGGTGGGCGGACGATCTCTGCGTCCGCTACGCGAAGATTGGCCTGGCTTTGGGTGATCAGGTCAGGGAGACCGGGTGTGCGGGTGGTCCGGTTTCCAGGTAGTCCCGGACGATGTCTCCGAGTTGTCCGGGATAGATCGTTTGGTCGGCCTTGGTGATGTCGGTCAGGGTCCACCAGCGGTGTTCTTGGATGTTGTCGGGGCGGGTGGCTTGCTCGGGGCGGACCTGGTCGAGAGCGATGTGTGCGGCGAAGTAGGTCTCGACCTGGCGTGCGAGGTGGCCGCCGACGGCGTGGTCCTTGGTTCGGGTCGCCAGTTCGGGGCCGAGGTTGACAGCGGTGATGCCGAGTTCCTCGTGGAGCTCGCGGGTGAGTGCCGCTTGGGGGGTTTCGCCGGGGTCGAGGGAGCCGCCGGGGGTGGCCCAGAAGCCGCCGTTCTCGTCGTAGCGCAGGAGTAGGACCCGGTGGTCGGGGTCTAGGAGGATGGCGCGGGCGGCTTCTCGGATGGGCGGCGTGGTCATGGCTCTCATGGTAGGTCGGCCTTCTCTACGAGGTAGGGACCGATGCACAGCGCGTCCAGGTCGGTGTCCTGGAAGGTCGCTAGGGCGTGTGCGGGGGTTTCCACGATCGGTTCGCGGTCGTTGAAGCTGGTGTTGAGCACGATCGGGACGCCGGTGAGTTGGTGCAGTTCGGTCAGGACGGGGGCGAGGGCCTGGCCGTGGTCGACGGTCTGGACGCGGGCGGTGCCGTCGGTGTGCAGGACGCCGGAGATGTCTCCGGGGCGGTCGGGCAGGGCCGGGGGCGCGAGGAGCATGAAGGGCGAGGGGACGTCGAGGTCGAACCAGTGTTGGGCTTGGTCGGCCAGGATGGCGGGCGCGAAGGGCCGGAAGGGTTCGCGGTGCTTGATGCGGGCGTTGAGGGCGTCGGCGGCTGTGCGGTCGCGGGGGTCGGCGAGGATGCTGCGCTGGCCGAGGGCGCGCGGGCCGAGTTCGCTGCCGCCCTGGAACCAGCCGACGAGTCGTCCGTCGGCGATGAGCTGGGCGGCGGTGACGGCGATGTCGGTCTCCCGCCGCCACACGAAGCCGGTGCGGCGGCGCTCCACGAGACCGGAGCGCGGGTCCCGGCGGAGCGCGGTCTCGATCTCGGCGTCGCTGTAGGGGCGGCCGAAGGAGTCGGCGGACAGGGGTCGACGGGGGAGCATGCCGGTGAGGTGGTGCCAGGCCCACAGAGCGCAGCCGAGGGCCTGACCGCGGTCGCTCGCAGGCGGGGGGCGAAGTAGGACGAGACGGCGGGCAGGCGGCGGATCCGGTCGGCGGCCACGCAGTTGAGGGCGACGCCTCCGGCGAAGCACAGGTCGGGCAGCCCGGTGGCGGTGACGATATTGGTCGCCAGGAGGCAGAGAGCGGCTTCGGTCTGGGCTTGCAGGTAGGCGGCGGCGTCGGTCCCGCGCGGATGGCGGCCACGGCTGCCTGGCGGGCCGAAGTCCCAGCCGGTCGTATGTGCGAGTCCGGCGATGCCGCGGGCATGGGTGGCGGTCAGGCGACCGCGCGCATCGGTGCCGGTGATCTCGAAAAGGGGCTCGGGGTAGGCGTTGGGGTCGCCGAGCGCGGCGAGTGCCATCGTCTTGCCCGCCTCCTGCTCGTGCCAGCCCAGCCAGTTTGTGAAGGCCTCGTAAGTGGCGCCGATCCCGGCGGCGCGCGCCCGATGGGGTGGGTTGCCGCCGAGCCGCTGGATCCCGTCGGGGGTCGCGGCGTAGAAGGTCTCGGTGTCGCCGCCGTTCCCGGCACCGTCGACGACCAGGACGGTCGCCTCCGCGGCGGGCCCGAGGCAGTAGGCGGTGTAGGCGTGGGCGAGGTGGTGATCGACGGGCAGGACCGGGAGCTGCGCGAGGTGGTGCAGGCCGACGCGGGCGGGATCGGGAAGGGTGTGGCCGAGGCCACTGACGGCGACCAGGTCGATGCTGTCGAGGGTGAGGCCGGCGGTGCGCAGGCAGTACAGCAGGGCCGACTCCCAGCCGGGGCTGTAGCGGGTGCGGTTGAGCCGCTCTTCGCTGATGGCGATCATGGTGTCCTCGGTGAGAAGGGCCGCTCCGCCGTCGTGTCCAAGGTTGATGCCGATCACCGCGGTCATCGGGAGACCTCCGTTGCCGCAGCCGGGTTCCACAGCCCGGCAGGGCCGGACGGCGGTCGATGGAGGGTGCCGAGCTGGCAGATCTGGACGTGCCCGCCCCGCCAGGGCAGCAGGTCCGTGACGGGGTGGCCGAGGATGTCCAAGCCCCCGAGCGCGGCGTAGACGTCGGCGACCGTCTCGTGGAGCACGGGGCGGCCGGGCATCATCGGCCAGGTCGGGGCGAAGGGAAGCCCCGCGGCGGTCAGATGGGCGGAGATGTGGGCGTAGACCTGGCCGGTGGTGAGGTTGTCGGTGTTGATGACGAGCGGCCGGTTGGGGCCCAGGCTTGGCGCGATGTCGCGGTAGAAGATGTGCAGCCGCTCCAGCAGGCCGCGGTCGTACCACCGGTCCCAGTGGGCCCGTTCGGCGGAGTTGCCGCGCCGGTCCAGGCTCACTTGGGGGCTGACCAGCAACACGATGGTGCGCAGCCGCTCCGACTGGTGCGGCTGCACGTGCCGCATGTAGAAGGCGAGGGCGTCGTCGTAGGGCATGGCGTCGCCGGGGTCGGCGGCGTAGCAGTAGGCCAGGGCGCCGAGGTGGTTGCGGTCGGAGACGATGAGGCCGGTAGCCGGGTCTTCGGCGAGTTCGCGGGTGCGGCGGGCCTGATCGGCCTCGCGCTTCAGGAACCAGCGCGAGAGGTCCGGGCCCGTGGCGTCGTGAGCGGTGCAGTGGCGGTTGGGCTCTGAGAACCACACCGCCGCGTCCAGGTAGGTGGTGGCGAGCTGGGCGATCAGGGAGGTCTTCCCCGCGCCGGGTGGCCCGTCGAATGCGGCGATCACGGGTTCAGACATGGATGCTCCCGAGGGTCGTGGTGATCCGGGCGAGGCCGAGGGCGAGGTTTTCGACCTGGACGGAGAGGGCGGCGCTGCCGGTCGACGTGCCGGACGACAGCGCGTCGGCGACCGCGGCCCACATTGCGGGGAACGGATCGGCGTCGCCCGCGGGGCTGTAGGGGGCGGGCCAATGCACGTCGGCGGGGGCGTCGGGGCCGATCAGGTGGAAGGAGTCGGTGAAGACGCCGGGGCCGGGCCGGGCGATGACGATCGAGTAGGGCCTGCCGTGGTCGTCGGTCACGATGGCGTGCACGGCGTGGTCCGGACCGATCGCACAGGCCGCGGGGTAAGCGGGGCCGACGACGGTCAGGAGAGAGGTGAGCTGGTGGTAGCCCTCCCACAGCAGCACCTTCAGCGCGGCTTCCTGGTGCGGGGCGAGTCCATCGGGGACGGGCTGGGGTGGGTCGTCGGCGAAGGTGTAGGGCGCGAACCCTTCCGGAAGGATCCGAGAGCGGGCGGTGGCGTCGACGCCGTCGGCCTTGACCAGCCAGCCGCCCCGCACCGACGGCATCGTCGCTTTGAGGTCGTGGAGGGAGGGGTCGTGCATGCGCATGGCACCGACCTCCAGGAGCAGGCCGTGCTGCTCGGCCTCACGGCGGAGCCGCGCGGAGAGGGTCGCGTCGAGGGTGAGCGGCTTCTCGGTGAAGACGTGGACGCCCGCGGCGAGCGCCTCGGCGATGAGGACGTGGTGCACCCCGGTGAGGACGGCGAGCATGTCGGCACCGTCGAGCAGCTCCGGCAGCGTTCCTGCGACGGTGCCGACGCCGAACCGATCGGCGGCGGCCGTGGCGCGCTCGCTCTGGCGGTCCAGGACGGCGGTGACGGTCCAGGCGGGCGAGGCGGTCAGCGCGGGCAGGTGAAGGCCGAACGCGGCGGCGCCGCATCCCGCCACGGCGATCTTGTGGGGCTTCACGATGCCTCCCAGCAGGTCTGGGCCCCGTGCAGGGCGCGGGTGCAGATCTCGTTCTCCGGCAGCGCCCGAAGGGCGGGGTTGAACAGCTCGACTGAGACCGGCCCGGCATAGCCGCCCAAGGCCAGGGCTTCGGCGAACTCGGCCCAGGGCAGGTGGCCGTCGCCGGGGAACAGCCGTTCCTCGTCGGTCCACCGGTCGGTCGGCAGAGCCGGCGCGTCGGCGATCTGGACGTGGCCGATCCTCAGACCGGCGACTGCGGAGGGGTCCGCGCCGGTGGCGGCCCAGTGGAAGGCGTCGACGCACGCCTCGACGCGTGGCACGCGTTCCAGCAGCTCGGCGAGTTCGGGCAACGTCGACAGGACTGGGTTCGGGCCATCAAGGTCGGCGGGCAGACCGCGCTGAACGCCGACGGCTTCGGCAGCAAGCACCACGCCGTGCTCGCCCGCGATCCGGGCAAGGGAGCGCAGCCGAGTGGCGGCGGTGGCCAGGGCGTCCTCGCGGGTTCGGTGGGAGCGGGGATTGACGACGATCGTGGCGACCGGGCAGCCGATCGTGCTCATCGCGGCCAGCCGCTCATCCAGGCGTTCCAACGCTTCGGAGAAGGAATCGACGAGGATCGGGTGCGGCAGGACGGGCCCGGCGGGCAGGAGACCGGAGGCAGCCGCCACGCTCAGGCCGAGTTCGCCCAGCAGGCTTGCGGTCTGGTCGGGGCCGTGGGCGAGGACCTGCTGGATGGGGATCTCGACCGAGGTGAAGCCCGCGGCGGCCGCGGCCAGGAGGAAGTCGGGCAGAGCGAGGCCGGACAGCGTCGCGGCGTTGAGGCAGGGCGTGAGAGCGCTCATGCGGTGGCCAGCTTCCCGGCCAGCAGCTCCGTGCGCAGCGCGTCCAGATCGGCCATGACGGAGGTGACGACCTGGCGGACCAGGCGCGGGTCTGCGGGACCGGAGGTCTGGCCGAGGACCTGCCAGGGGTCGTCGAGGTCGCGGCCGGACTGGGAGACGAGCGCTACCGCCCACTCCTGCCCGGTGAGCACGTGCAGTTGCTCGGCCGCGCGCTGGGCGGCGAGGTTGTAGAGCTTGCCGACGTGGTAGACGGGGTTCTTGCCCGAGACTCCCTCGGCGCTCCACGGCCGGAACATCGAGATGAGACCGTTAGCGCGGTTGCCGCGGCCCACGACCCCCTCGTCCCCGGACTCGATGCTGGACCCGGTCGCCGTCAGGTACAGCTCCCGCCGGGCCTCGTCGTCGCGGGTGTTGACCGCCACCGTGATCCGGTGGCCCGGCGCGATGTCGTGCGCCAGGGCGAGGACGGTCTGGCGGGCGAGGTCACGGTGGGCGATGTAGGTGTCCAGGTCGGGGGTGTGGGCCGCGATTTGGGGCACGCAGCAGGTGAGGGAGATGTCCTGCTCGTTGCGGGCGACCATCAGCTTGACGTCGGTCCCGAAGTAGGGGTGGGCGGCCAGGAAGCCGGGGGAGGTGAGGTGCCGCTCGACGGCCAAAGCGAGTTGCTCGGCGGGGCCGTAGGGGGCGTATCCGACCCCGGCGCTGGTGTCGTTGGCGAACATCCTGCGTCGCTCGGCCAGGTCGTCGATGGTGCGAGGCGCGAACCAGAAGCGGCGGCCTGCCTCCTGCTGGTCGGTGTCTCCGTGCACGGCACCGGGGCTGGAAGCCGTGCTGATGCGCCGCCGGACCTCGATGTCGTGGTCGACGTCCAGGAGCGGGAGCGCGTCGCCGAGGAAGGTGCGGACGGTGCCGTCGACGAGGTCGTCGACGGGGATGCGGTGGCCGCCGAGGGCGGGGGTGAGGCGGCCGTTGACCAGCACCTGGATCGGGGCGGTGAGGCGGCCGACTCCGAAGGTCACTTCTGCGGCACCGCCGAGCAGGGCGGTCTTGTCGGTGTTGTGGTGCAGGATCGCGCCGAAGCGCTCCAGGCAGTAGGTGCTGTAGGCGCGGGAGACCGCCTCGGCGACGCCGTCGGCGAGGGTGTCGGGGTGCCCGGCGCCCTTGCGCTCGACCAGCTCCAGGCCGGGCGCGCTCGGGACGGTCACGGCGGAGACCTTCATCGTTTGTTCTCCTTCGCGGGATCGTTCATGGGTCGGGGAGGAAGCAGGTGCTGACCGGACAGCACGAGCCGGGCCATCTCGGCTCGGTAGGCGGCGATGCGGGCGAGATCGCGCAGCCCGGTCACCGCGTCGGTCGGGCTGGTGAACGCCCACGAGCCGACCAGGTGGCCGAGCGCGTCCTGGACATCGCCGAGGCCGGCTCGGATCGCGGCGGGCTCGACGTGGACGCTGGTGTGCATGCGGGCGAGGCTGACGCCGTGGCCGATGCCCTGCCGCAGGTAGTAGGCGAGCGTCGTCTCCGACCGGTAGATCGGGTGCACGGCGTGCGCCGCAGGCTCGATGAGGATCCGCAGGCCGCGCTGACGGGCACGGTCGAGGAACTCCAGGTCCTCGCAGTCGCCCATCCACCGGCCGCGCCGCCCGAGATCGGTGCGCAGCAGGCCGATCTCCAGCGCGGTCTGCCGGTGGAAGATGAGGTTGCAGCCCGTCACCCAGAACGGCCACAGCGCCTCCGCCCGGTCCGCCGGCCAGCTCACGGCACCGTGGCATTCGGCGAGCACCGGGGAGGCGAAGCGCGCGCCCTGCGGGTACTCCACGGTGGTGCGGCCGCCGACCGCGAACACCTCCTCGGCAGTGATCGCGGCGGTCAGGGCCTCAAGCCACAGCGGATCGGGCATCACGTCGGGATCGATGAAGGCCACATAAGTGCCGCGCGCCGCACCGATTCCGCGGTTCTTGCCCGCGCTCAGGCCCGCGCGCGGCTCACGCACGACCCGCACCGGGAACGGCCGGATGCGGCCGCTGACGAGCCGTTGCACCCGCCGGACGGGCCCGGGCGGGTCGTTGTCCACGATCACTGCCTCCATGCGCTCCGACGCGAACGTCTGCTCGCCGAGTGCCTCCAGCAGATCCGGCAGGCGCTCGCGGCTCGCTCCGCGTGCGCTGACCACCACTGACGTCGTAGGGCGGTCGGATCGCGCCATCCGTTGTTCGTCGGGCATCGCCGCCTCACCTCCTTCTCCCAGGAGCCTCGCGGTGGACCGACGCACGACCAACAGCGTTTCGTCATAGCGCTGTGACCGACCGTTAGGCCACATCGGCCTAACAGATCGCCGTACTGCGGTTACGGTGTCGGCAGGGCTGATCACCACAGGACCCGCCGCGGCGGCCGACGGGGACGCGCGCGGAGGCGGCGGATGAGTGAGACGGCGAAAGAGCGGCTGTGCCCGACGTGCCGACGCACGCGGGTCTCGCGTTACAACCCCGATCCGCTGTGCGGGCCCTGCCTCTCCGCCGCCCGCGCGCGCGGCCACGCGCCGCAGTGGTTGTGGGATTCCGAACTCTTGCGGCGGGCGCTGGCACGCGCGGACATGGCAGCGGTCGTGGCCGTGATCCGAAGCGCGTGCGGGATGTCCCAGCTGGAGTTCGGCCAGATCCTCGGCTGGTCTCAGTCGGTGGTCACGAAAGTCGAACGCGGGGAGCGGCGCACCGCCTACGACATCGGCGAGATCCTGCGGATCGCAGACGCGCTCGGCATGCCGCGCCCCGCGCTGATCCCGCTGGTCCTAGGTGCCGATCCCGGTCACTGCGGGCAGGATGAAGACGAAGCCCGCAGGTTCTGGGGAACGGACGAGAACGTGGATCGACGGCACTTCGGCCAAGCGGCCCTCGGCACTGCGCTAGCCGCCGCGCTACCCCCGCCCGCACGCGTCGACCAAGGGCATCTGCGGTATCTGCACGCCTGCCTGAACCGCCTGCGCACCGCAGACGCCACCGCCGGGGGAAGCGGCGTCCTACGCGAGGCCATCGCGACCTACCGGCGCGCTTACGCGATGCTCGACGACAGCGACTATACCGAGCAGGTCGGACAGGAGCTCTTGGCCGTCACCGCCGACCTCGCGATCCTCGCCGGGTGGCTTGCCTACGACTCAGACGACCAGTACCTGGCCCGCACCCTGTACGAGAAGGCCGACCACCTCGCGGCAGCCAGCGGTGTCGCCTCCATCCAGGTGCACGCCGCGGTCAACCTCGCCCAGCAGGCCAGTCACCTGGCCGCCGCCACCGGGAAACGCGGGTACGCCCGCGAAGCCCTGCGCTTCGGCGACCGCGCAGCCGAAGCCGCACGCTACGAGACACCGTCGTCCCTGCACGCCCTCATCGCGCTCCGTCAAGCCCTCGTCCACGCCCGCCTCGGCGACCGCATGGCCCACGAGAAATGCATCGGCAGAGCCCGGCGCGCCCTCGAACACGATCGCGGTGAACCCCTGCCCTGGACCCGGTTCGTCACCCATTCCGAGATCACCGGCTACGAGGCATTGGGCGCGGAAGCTCTTGATGAGCCAGACCGCTCCCTCTCCCTCTACCGCGACGTCCTGTCGGACGACAACCGCTCACCCCGCGATCGAGCCGTCTACCGCGCGTACCTGGCGGGCGCGCTCTGCACGGCAGGCGACGTCACCCTCGCGGTCTCCCAGGGAACGCAAGTCCTGACGGCTCTCGGCGCCTCCATCGGTTCAGCCCGGGTACTGCGCACGCTCGCTCCGCTCAGGTCCGCCTCGAACGATGAGGAGTTCGCGACCCGATTCGACGCCGCCGCACGCGACTTCCCGGCTCTGACCGCATGACCGCCGACCTGACCTTCCAAAGGCTCACCGCCGCCCAAGTCCGGGCCCGCCGCGACATCGTCCAGGACGTCCACGCCGACGCCTACGCCGAGACGCTGACAGACCCGTTCCGCGCCGGCTCCGAGTTCATGCGCCGCTTCGACGCCTACACTAGCCGCGAGAACTTCGATTTCGTCTTCGTCCTGGTCGGCGGCCACATCGTCGGCCAGGCATGGGGCTGGCCGCTCCCACCCGACACCGCCTGGTGGAACGGCCTGGACGCCGAGCCCGAACCGGGCTTCACCACCGAAACCGGCACCCGCACCTTCGCCCTCTCCGAGATCATGGTCCGCCGCGCCTGGACCGGCCGCGGCATCGCTTACGCCCTCCACAACGAACTCCTACGCCACCGCCCCGAACAACGCGCAACCCTCCTGGTCCGCCCCACCAACCCCGCCTACCCCGCCTACCTCCGCTGGGGCTGGCACCCCGTCGGCCACCTACGCCCCGACCTACCCCACGCCCCCACCTTCGATGCCCTGATCCTTTCCCTCCGCAACGACGACCAGGAGCCTTGAGCTGGAAGGTCACATGCCCGGCTCGGATCTGGTCAGAGGCAGGATGCAAACTCAGGTCCGATATCGCCTGCCGGCCTTCGTCGCAGGCACAGCCGCTCGAGGAACTCGGGATAGGCGAGTGACGGCGCCTCTCCGAGAGCTTGAGCATGGCGTTCCGCGTCGTTCCGCACCGTTCCGCGGAGCGGATACGTGCGGAACGGCCCGGCATCATCCCGAGTGGCGACGGCTTGCCCGGTGAGGCGCCCCAGAGAGACTTTCGGTGCGCGGGGCTCAACGAGCATCCGGCTTTCCTTCCATGAGAGCTCCTCAACGCTGTTCCGGCGTTGAGGGCAAGAGCAGTTCTCCGTACGCTGCGGAACGATCCGGATCGAGCGGATCGACTCGGATCGCAGCGGACGACCCGCGACGATGGGCCGGGGACACCCTCGAGTGCGGGTCGGCCGCCCCCGCCAACACCGACCGCAGCGCCATCGGCCCTGGCGGAACCCCGAAGCCCGTTGCGCGCCAGGTGATCTCCCCGGGCTGTGTGGCGTCCCCGTTGGCCCGACAGCCGGCCCTTCGCCGCTCAGCAGCTTACGAAGCGGCGGCTCCTGAGCCTTTCGGCAGCCTGTACGTCTCCTGATCGGCAGAGCCGATACCTCGAACATGCGCCAAGCAGCTCATCGCGCCTTCACCCTGATCGGCACAGGCTGCCCGCCGCGCCGCGCAGCGATGACGAATGCCCCCGTGCCCGTCATGGTCAGAAGAGCATGGACCCTGCCGCTGGGACCAGGCAGGCCGCTTCGCGGGGCAAGAGATAGATAAAGGCAACTTACGCCCTGAACCGGAACCCGCTATGGACGGGACCGGGCGCGGTCCGATCATGTGCAGCACTCGGGAAGTGCATGGCTTGAGACTCCGACGCCAGGTGCCCCACCCGGTATCTACCCAGTTCACCCCAGCCGATGAAGGCCGTGGCTCCCCGATCAAACTCTCGGCCTCCAGGAGGCTGAGAGCGGACCACCTCCGCCTGCGCAGAGCGAACGGCGTCAGCATCGGGGCGGAGGGCACGGCGTACGGACCACCTCCGCCTGCGCGGAGCGAACGCGACGATCATCCGGGACCACTACGGCCGTGCCGGACCACCTCCGCCTGCGCGGAGCGAACCCTTCGCGACCTGGGCTTATATGGGGGCGTTATTGTTTTGAGATTCTAGTTGGTTGCGGCGTGGCATGTGCTCCACCGTAGCGCGGCGGGCCGGGGTGGGCGGATGCTGGGGCGGGCTGGCGAGGCGTTTGCCGGCGGCGGTCCTGGTCTGCCGGGGCTGGCATTGGCCAAGGTGCCGACGTTATGTCTCGATCTTGGTCTTCTGAAAGCCAAGAGGCCCCGGTTGGGGTCGGAGAGGTGTGGCTGGTCGGTATCTCGTAGATGTAGTGCCTGAGTGTGCTGAGCGCCCCTGTCGCTCTTGGAAGCTCCGAACGTTCGTTGACGCCTTGATCATCCCCGTCGGTATCCGGTCTGCCCTGACGCGTTCTCGGACGGGTTCGTTTGAACATTTCAGGCGGAGTTGGTGCGTTGACCGGGGACTGGCTGGTCGGGGCTGGGATGGGTGGGTACCAGTCGGGGGTGGTCGGCAGGTCCGATGCCACGGTCAAACGGCGGTCAAATGATCAAGGCCCCATCTTCCCAGTAGGGAGATGAGGCCTTCGACCTGCGGTTATCCGTCGGGACGACAGGATTTGAACCTGCGACCCCTTGACCCCCAGTCAAGTGCGCTACCAAGCTGCGCTACGTCCCGGATTTGTCGTCTTCGTGGGGGTTTCCCCGGTGTTGGCGACGGGGTTAACTGTAGCGCAGGTTGGGCGGGGGCGCACATCGGTTGGGCGGGGGTGGGGAGGGAGCGGGTGGTCAGGGGGTGTGGGGGAGGAGGTCGAGGCGGCGGAGGATGACGCCTTCGCGGAGGGCCCAGGGGCAGATCTCGAGGGCGGGGATGGAGAAGAGGTCCATGACGGCGTCGGCGACGATCGCGCCGGCGAGGAGCTGGGGGGCGCGGGCGTCGGAGACGCCGGGGAGGGCCTGGCGGTCGGCGATGGGCATGCGGGTGAGGCGGTCGGCCCAGTCCTTGGCGGCCTCGCGGGTGAGGATGCGCCGGACGAAGGGGCCCTCGGCGCTCGGGGCGGCGCCCGCGATGCGGGCGAGCTGCTTGAAGGTCTTGGACGTCGCGACGGCGTGGTCGGGAAGGCCGTAGCGGGTGATCGGCCCGACCTGCGCGGCGATCATGGCGCGGACGTGTTTGCGCAGGGCCCTGACCTGCTCGGGGTCGGGCGGGTCGGCGGTCAGCCAGGCCCGGGTGAGGCGGCCCGCGCCGAGCGGCACCGAGACCGCCGCGTCGGGCTCCTCGTCGATGCCCGTGGCGATCTCCAGGGAGCCGCCGCCGATGTCGAAGACCTGGAGGCGGTTGGAGGACCAGCCGAACCAGCGGCGGACCGCGAGGAACGTCAGCCGGGCCTCGTCCTTGCCGGACAGGACCTGGATCTCCGTCTGGAGGTCGGTCCTGATCGAGGTGAGGATCTCCTCACCGTTGACCGCCTCCCGGATCGCGGAGGTGGCGAACGCGTGGATCTCCTGCACGCCCTTGTCCTCGGCGACCTGCAGCGACTCCTTGACGAACGAGTGCAGGCGCTTGGCCCCCTCGTCGGAGAGGCGGTCGCCGTCGAGGTGCTCGGCCAGGCGCAGTTCGACCTTGTGGGAGTAGGCGGGCAGCGGCCTGCCGCCCTGGTGTGCGTCCATGACGAGCAGGTGCACGGTGTTCGATCCGATGTCGAGGACGCCCATTCTCATGGAGTTGAAGTTAGCCGACGCCGCAGGTGTCGCGTGGTGACGGTCACGTGTTCGATGTGGGACCGTTCCCGGTATCTGGGTAGGTTCGATCTTGTGAGTGATTTCGTCGTCGTCGCCAATCGCCTGCCCGTGGACCGTGTAGTAGGACCGGAGGGCGAGGTCGGATGGCGCCGGAGCCCAGGCGGCCTGGTGACGGCGATCACCCCCCTGATGCGTGAGCGGGACGGCGCGTGGATCGGCTGGACGGGCGCGGCCGACGAGGAGGCCGAGGCGTTCACCGAGGACGGTCTGCGTCTTGTGCCCGTTCCTTTGACCGCGGAAGACGTCGAGCTCTACTACGAGGGCTTCTCCAACGCGACTCTTTGGCCCCTCTACCACGACGCGATAGCCCCGCCCGAGTTCCACCGGACCACCTGGGACGCCTATGTGCGCGTCAATAGGCGGTTCGCCGAGAAGGCCGCTGAGGTGGCGGACGAAGGCGCGCTGGTATGGGTGCAGGATTATCAGCTTCAGTTGGTGCCGAAGATGCTCCGGGAACTCAGGCCGGACGTGAGGATCGGGTTCTTCCTGCACATCCCGTTCCCGCCCGCCGAGCTGTTCTTCCGCCTCCCCTGGCGTAAGGAGATCGTCGAGGGCCTGCTCGGGGCCGACCTCGTCGGCTTCCAGTTGCCTGCGGCGGCGGCCAACTTCGTCCGCCTGGCCCGTCGTCTTCTGGACGTCCGGGTGCACGGCACCGTCGTGCACGTCGACGGCCGCGACGTCCTCGCCGAGGCGTTCCCGATCTCGGTGGACGTCGACGAGCTGACCGATCTCGTGCACCGCCCCGAGGTGAGGGAGCGGGCCGTCCAGATCCGCAAGGAGCTGGGCGATCCGGGGTGCGTCCTGCTGGGCGTGGACCGCCTCGACTACACCAAGGGCATCACCCAGCGCCTTGAGGCGTTCGGCGAGCTGCTGGCCGACGGGGCGCTCAAGCCGGGCGAGGCGGTCTTCGTGCAGGTCGCGACGCCGAGCCGGGAGCGCGTCGAGCAGTACCAGATCCTGCGGGACGAGATCGAGCTCCAGGTCGGGCGGGTCAACGGCGAGTTCGGCCAGCTCGGCAACCCGGTGATCAACTACATGCACACCAGCTACAGCCGGGACGAGCTCGCCGCCCTCTACCTCGCGGCCGACGTGATGGTCGTGACGCCGCTGCGCGACGGCATGAACCTCGTCGCCAAGGAGTACGTGGCCTGCCATGAGGACCTCCGGGGCGCGCTCGTCCTGAGCGAGTTCGCGGGAGCCGCCGCGGAGCTCCGCCGCGCCTACCTCGTCAACCCCTACGACGTCGACGGCCTGAAGCGCGCCCTGCTGGACGCCGTCCGCGCCGACGCCCGCGACGTCCAGCGGCGCATGCGCGCCATGCGCCGCCGCGTCGTCGACAACGACGTCTCCCGCTGGGCGTCCGAATTCCTGGCCCGCCTGCGCAGCTCCACTCCGGCGCCGTAACGGCCGCCGCCGCAAGCGCCCGCGCCGCTCGCGCCGCGGGCGCTTTCGCGCTGCCCGGGGTCAGGTCGAGGGCGCGCCCAGGCAGAGGGCGGTGATGGCGGTCACCAGGGAGTCGATGAGGGCGAGGGTCTGGGGGGCGGGGTCCTCGCCGGCGCGGGTGAGGAGGCGGTGGCGGGAGAGGAGGCCGAAGAAGGAGGAGAGGAAGAGGGCGGCGGCGTCGCCGGCGGGGAGGGCGAGGGCGATGCCGTCGGCTTCGGCGATGTCGGTGAGCATCGAGGCGGCGATGCCCTCGATCTCGTGCTGGTGGGCCTGGACGATGTCCTGGAGGTCGGGGTCGCGGGCGGCGAGGGTCTGGAACTCGTCGAGGAGCGCGTTGCAGGCGTCGTCTTCGAGAACGCCGTCCCACAGGGCGGCGACGAGGGCGCGGACCTGGTCGGCGAAGGGGCCGCGGCCGGGGGCGGCGGCGCGGACCCGGTCGACGAGGTCGGCGGTGAGCTGCTGGATGACCGCCCGGTAGAGGTCCTTCTTGGTGCCGAAGGCGTAGTGCACCGTGCCCTGGGCGACGCCGAGTTCGGCGGCGATCGCGCGGGTGCTCCCCGCGGCGACGCCCTCCCGCGCCATCAGGTCGATGGCCGCCCTGACGAGTTGCGGGCGTCGCTCGGCGGTGGGGACGTGGGCCATCGGCCAAGGCTACCGGGTGAGCGGTCTCACGCTGATGTGGGCAAACGACTAGGTCGAACGACTTGGTCGAGTGACCAAGTCGGGGATACGGTAGGCCGCGCCCCCGAAGCCCTCCCCTCGAAGGTTCCTCATGGCCGCATACCTCTACCGCCTGGGACGTCTCTGCTTCCGCCGCCGCAAAGCCGTCCTCGGGCTGTGGCTCGCGCTCCTCGTCGCCGCCGGCGCCCTCGCGGGGGCGTTCGCCGGCAAGACCGGCGACGCGTTCACGGTGCCTGGCACCGAGGCCCAGGCCGCACTCGACCGGATCAAGGACACGTTCCCCGAGCAGGGCCACGGATCCGCCCAGGTCGTCTTCGCGGCAGACGCCGAAGGCGGGATCCTCTCAGCGCGCGCCAAGACGGCGGTCGGCCAGGCCGTCGCCCGGATCAGCCGGGTCGACGGCGTGGCAGCGGCCCCCGATCCCTTCGCCACCGGCGCGGTCTCCCCGGACGGGCGGGTCGCGCTCGGCCTCGTCTCCTTCGCGGTACCGCTGGACGAGATCGAGGACGCGCAGCGCGAGGCCGTCAAGGAGGCGGCGGCACCGGCGGAGGCGGCGGGCCTGACCGTCGCCTTCGGCGGCGACGCCTATGCCGAGTTCGCGAAGGTCGAAGGGGGAGAGTCCGTCGGGCTCCTGGTGGCGGGCGCCGTCCTGCTCATCACGCTGGGCTCCCTCGTCGCGGCAGGGCTGCCGCTGCTCAGCGCGCTGGTCGGCGTCGGCGTGGCGCTGGCCGCGCTGTTCGCCCTCACCGCCCGGTTCGAGATCATCTCGACCGCGCCCGTGCTCGCGCTGATGGTGGGGCTCGCGGTGGGCATCGACTACGCCCTCTTCCTCGTGTCCCGGTATCGAAGGAACCTCGGCGAGGGGCTCGCACAGGACGAGGCGGCGGCCCGTGCCGTCGCGACCGCGGGGAACGCGGTCGTCTTCGCCGGGCTGACGGTGGTCGTCGCGCTCGGAGGGCTGGCGATCGCCGGAGTGCCCTTCCTGACGGTCATGGGCCTCGCCGCGTCGGGCGCGGTGGCCGTCGCGGTCCTGGTCGCGATCACGCTGCTGCCCGCGCTGCTCGGCTGCGTCGGGTCGTCGATCGACCGGCTGCCGGTCTGGCGTCGGGCGGTCCGGCCGCGCGCCGGCACGACGCTCGGCGAGCGGTGGGCCGGGGTCGTCGTGCGGCACCCGGTGGCCGCGCTCTGCGCGGGACTCGCCCTGCTGGCCGTGCCGGCGGCGCCGCTCGCGAGCCTGAGCCTCGGCCTGCCCGGCGGCGGCTCCCAGGCCGAGCACACGGACGCCCGCGAGGCCTACGACCTGGTACGCGACGCCTTCGGGCCGGGCTTCACCGCGCCGCTCATCGTCGTCGCCGACGCCGGTCGAGCCGCCGACCCCGAACGGGCCCACACCCGGATCGCGCATGACCTGGCCGCACTCGACGGCGTCGCGGCCGTCCTGCCCCCGGAAGCCGACGGCCCGACCCGGACCGCCCTGCTCACCGTCGTCCCGCGGACCGGCCCGGACGAGGAGGGCACCCGCGACCTCGTGCACGAGATCCGCGACCGCCGCGGCGAGTGGCGGGCCGAGACGGGTGCCTCGATCGACGTGACGGGCACCGCCGCCGCCAACATCGACATCTCCGAACGGCTCGGCCGCGCGCTGCCGCCGTTCGTCGCGGTGATCGTCGGGGTGGCGTTCGTGCTCCTGGCCGTCGCGTTCCGCTCGGTGCTGGTGCCGCTGAAGGCCGTCGCCGGCTTCCTGCTCAGCATGGCGGCCTCCCTCGGCGCGGTCGTCGCGGTCTACCAGTGGGGGTGGCTCGACGGCCTCATCGACGTCCCGAAGGTCGGCCCGGTCGTCAGTTTCGTCCCCATCCTCCTGATCGGTGTGCTGTTCGGACTGGCGATGGACTACGAGCTGTTCCTCGTCTCCGGCATGAGGGAGGCGCACGCGCGCGGCCTGGGCCCGCGCGAGGCCGTCGTCGCCGGGGTGCGCGGCGGCGCCAGGGTCGTCACCGCCGCGGCGCTCATCATGGTGTCGGTCTTCGGCAGCTTCGTCCTCGGGCACGATCCGGTCGTGCAGCCGATCGGGTTCGCCCTGGCCGTCGGCGTCCTGCTCGACGCGTTCGTGGTCAGGATGACGCTGGTCCCGGCCGCGATGGTCCTGTTCGGCGAGGCGGCCTGGTGGTTCCCCAAGTCCCTGGATCGCTTCGTCCCCCGCGTCGACATGGAGGGCGCGGACTTCCTGGACGCGCTCGCCGACGAGAAGGGGGATCTTCGGGAGACCGCGGCGGTGTGACCTCGTCGCCTCCATGGGTCCTGTTCGCCGCGTCGCTCGTGTTGACCTTGAGGAAGGTTGAGGTTCTAGCCTCGGGGCATCCGGAAAGGGAGGACGCTCATGAGCGAGCAGGATCTGCGTCTCGTCGTCATCGTCGGGAGCGTGCGGGGCGGGCGGCTGGGCGGGACGGTGGCCGAGTGGTTCACCGGCCGGGTCGCGGAGTTCGGCGGGTTCGACGTGGACGTGGTCGACCTGGCGCAGGTCGACCTGCCGCTGGCGTGGCCGGCGCACGGGGAGGATCCGCCGGCCGAGGTGCGGGCGGTCAGCGAGCCGCTGGCCGCCCGGCTGGACAGGGCCGACGCGTTCGTCGTGGTCACACCCGAGTACAACCACAGCTACCCGGCCGCCCTGAAGAACCTCATCGACTGGCACGGCAGGCAGTGGTACGCCAAGCCCGTCGGCGTCGTCTCCTACGGCGGCCTGTCCGGGGGCCTGCGCGCCACCGAGCACCTGCGCGCGGTCTTCGCCGAGCTCCATGCCGTGACCGTCCGCGACACCGTCAGCTTCCACGGGGCGTGGTCCCATTGGGACCCGTCCGGCACCTGGCCCAAGGACTCCGCCGCCTGCGACGCCGCGGCCAAGACCCTCCTCACCCAGCTCGCCTGGTGGGCCGGCGCGCTCAGGTCCGCGAAGGCCGCCGCCCCCTACCCCGCTTGACCGCCGCGACGCGTGCCGATCGAATCGGCCCGCCATGTGCGGGAAGAGCCCGCCCATCTGCTGGGCGGGCTCTTCCCGGGCAGTTCCGGCAGTGCGGAATCAGCCGTTCGGCGGCGAGATGCTCTGGAAGGCCGTGCAGTTGTCAGGCCACTCGTCGGGCGGCTCCGGCTCGGGATTGATCCTGCATGCGGTCAGCCAGACCCCGCCGTTCTCGGTGAGGACGGTCACTTCCAGCAGATCCCGCACCCTAGACGAGAGCGTGACATCAACGACGTTATCTGGATAAGTAGGCATTTCCGAGAAGGCATGCCAGGTCGCCGTCTGCATGAGGTCGCGCGGATCCCGGATGTAGGTCTCCCCGTCGCCGGTGACGATCGCGGTGAACATCACATTTCCGTGGAACTCGGAGTCGATTCCGAAGCCCCCTCCGGCCGGCCCCGGAGGCCCTTGTTCTCCGGGAGGCCCCTGCTCTCCGGGAGGCCCCTGCTCTCCCGGAGGGCCGGGCCGGCCCTGGCACTTCTTGCACGGCCCCTCGTCGGCGGTGTTCGCGGAGGGAAGCGCCCAGCTGTCCCGGGAAAGGTCGGTCTGTGAGGTCGCCTCCTCACCGGGCCCGGCGGGCGCGAGCGCGCGCGGTTCGGGATCGGCGACGCGGATGACCGCACCGTGTGTCGTCTCCGCACGCGCCGCGGTGGCCGAGGCGAGCGAGGCGACCGCGAGCACGCCGGTGGCGGCGAGGGCGATGCCGTAGGCCAGTTGCCGGTGGCGCCTGGGCGACGACGGCGGCGGGGCTTTTCGAGAGTCCAAAGACCGCTCCCTGGTGGGTCCGACGGATCGGACGTCCAATTCCATGGCCGGAGATCGGCTCCGGCGCAGTGGAGATACCCAGGGGAACTGCGATGGCGGCGTCCGCGTTCATCGGATCGACAAAGGTAAATTGGGTCTTCGCAGAGATTCGATCGGCATATCGGAAATCAACGAATAAAGTGATGAATTGGTCCGCCTGGGCGGACGCCGGCCTACGAGAGCCTGCCGACGCCGGCGTAGAAGTGGACCCGGGAGAGGTGGTTCGCGGTCGGGGGGATGGCGGGGCGCCAGCTGGGGAGATGGACGAGGCCCGGGGAGACGAGGTCGAAGCCGTCGAAGTAGGCGAGGATCTCGGCGTGGGTGCGGGGGACGAGCGGAGCCGTTGCCTTGCTGTAGATCTCGCGGAGGGCGTCTCCCGTCTCGGGGTCGCTGAAGTCCAGGGTGCAGTGCGACAGGACGAGATGGCTGCCCTTGGGGAGCGCGTCGCGGAGCGTGGCGACGATCTCGCCGGGCTGCTCGGCGTCCTTGATGAAGTGCAGGATGGCGACCAGCAGCAGCGCCACGGGCTCGTCGAAGTCGATCGCGTCGCGTACCTGGGGGAGGGCGAGGATGGCGGCGGGGTCGCGCAGATCGGCCTGGACGACCGAGGTGGTGCCGCGGCTGCCGTCGGCCATCAGGGCGTTCGCGTGCACCAGGACCATCGGGTCGTTGTCGACGTAGACGACCCGGATCGACGGGTCCACCTCGTGCGCCACCTGGTGGGTGTTGCCCGCGGTGGGAATGCCCGTGCCGATGTCGAGGATCTGCCGGATGCCCGCCTCCGCCGTCACATGGCGGACGGCTCGGCCGAGGAACGCCCGATTGGCACGGGCCGTCACGGCCATGTCGGGAGCGGCGGCGAGGGCGGCGTCGGCGGCGGCCCGGTCGGCCGAGAAGTTGTCCTTGCCGCCGAGGTAGTAGTCGTACATCCGGGCCGGGTGCGGCCTGGTGATGTCGATGTCCTGCGGCACCCGGTCCGGTTCGACCGAGGTCCGGTCCCACTCTGACATGCGCGACTCCCCGTGGATGGTTCGGTGACAGGAGAAAGATCGTCTCAGAAGTCGGGAATCTCTGCCACGAAAAGCGCCAGGGCGGATGCGGAGATTTCGGTCGGCCTTCCGTCAGCCGTCCACGAAGTCACCGATCATGTCGGCGCCCGTGCTCAGGGGCGACCCGGCGGCTCGGTCAGGGTGAGCCGGGTGCCGTCCCAGGTGCCGACGACGGTGTACTCACCCCATCGCACGTCGTTCTGCGACCTGTGCGGCACCGCGTTCCAGTCCCAGCCGACGATCTCAGGGCCGTCGCACTGCGGGGGCAGGGACTCCCGGACCACCGAGCAGAACCGGGGGCCGGACTCGGCTTTCTCCAGCACGGTTCCGACGCCCGTGTGGCGGCCCGGAGGGCCGGGCGTGGAGGCCGGTCGGGCCGACTCCGTCCCGCAGGCGGCGAGCAGGAGGAGGAGGGCGGGGGCCAGGAATCTCATACCTTCCTGACGGGCCGCGCCCTCCTCCGCGTTGCGCGTGCGGCGCCTAGAGGGCGGGCTTGCCCGGGGTGCTCACCCAGGCGGTGAACAAGGCGTCGAGGTCCTGGCCGGAGATCCTCTCGGCGAGGGCCTGGAAGTCGGCGGTGGAGACGACGCCGTCCTCGTACCGGGCGACCCAGGTGCGGCCGAGCTTGAAGAAGTTCGCGTCGCCGACGGCCTTGCGCAGGACGTGCAGGGTCATCGCGCCGCGCGTGTAGGAGGACCAGTCGTAGATGCCGTCGCGTCCGGGGTCGTCCATGACGGTCTGCCAGGACGGGTTCGTGGCGGCGCGCGCGTACGCCGCGTCGAAGGCGGCCTGGGCGGTGCGGCCTCCGGTGGACTCGGTATAGAGCCACTCGTTGTACGTCGCCCAGCCTTCGTTCAGCCAGATGTCCTTCCAGAGGGCGGGGGTGACGCTGTCGCCGAACCACTGGTGGGCGAGTTCGTGCGCGATCGTCCCGGTGGACGGGAGGCGGCCGGGTGTGCCGATGTCGTAGACGGACCGGCTCTGGGTCTCCAGGGCGTAGCCGACGCCCACGCGGTCGACGATCCCGCCGGTGGAGCCGAACGGGTAGCGTCCCCACGTCCTGGCCATCCAGTCGGTGACGGTGTTCGTCGTGGCGAAGAACGCGGCGCCCTGGCCGGTGTCGAGCGCGGTGTCGACGGCCGTGACGGACGCGATGCCCGCCTCGGTCTTCCCCTCGGTCACGTTGTACTTCCCGATGGTGAGCATCGCCAGCTCGCTCGCCATGGGCTGCCGCATGCGCCACGTGACGGTCGTCTTGCCTTGGGAGGTCTTCTCCCGCGTCTTCTCTCCGTTCGCGAGGGCCGTCAGGTCGGACGGCGCCGTAACGGTGACGCTGTACGTCGCCTTGTCTTGCGGGGTGTCGTTGACCGGGTAGTACGTGGCCGCGCCGAACGGCTGGTTGAGCGCTGTGACGCCGTCGTCGGTCGCGATCCAGCCGGACGTGCCGAGCGTCTCGTCGTCGATCCGCTGCGGGACGCCGTGGTAGGCGACGGTCACCACGAACGTCCGGCCCTTCACGATGCCCTTGCGCGGGGTGACGACGAGTTCCTGAGCCCCCTCGCGCGCCCACCGCGCGGGCCCGTCGACCTTGACGGAGTCGATCTCCAGGGGGCCGAGGAAGTCGAGGTCGAACGAGGAGAGGTTCTGCGTCGCCTTGGCCCGGATCCGGGCGGTCGCGGTGATCGCGCCGGTCGCCGGCTCGTAGGCGAAGGACAGGTCATAGTCCTGGACGTCGTAGCCGCCGTTGCCGTTGTCGGGGAAGTACGGGTCGCCTCCTCCGGCCGCCCCGGGCGTGAACTTCCCGCCTGCCTGCACCGCCGACGCCCCTGCCAGCACCATCGCCGCGGCCGCCACCGCGACGGCTCCGCCCCGCCACATCACGTCGTTCTCTCCCGTTCGCCGGCTGATCACCGCTCCCGAGCCTCGTGCACGCGTGTTACGGCCACAAGTCCCGTCCTCGGTTTTTTCGGGCCGGTCAGCGGATGAGCCGGCTGAGCCGGTGGGACTCCTCCAGGAGGAGGCGGCCGAG
The DNA here is from genome assembly GCF_054783995.1 of Actinocorallia aurea. NCBI lineage: Bacteria > Bacillati > Actinomycetota > Actinomycetes > Streptosporangiales > Thermomonosporaceae > Actinocorallia > Actinocorallia aurea. The sequence continues at coordinate 104,627 of NZ_BAAGPQ010000013.1, read as the reverse complement.
GCCGGGCCGGCGGTCGGGGCGGAACCGCGGCTCGATCCCGGTGAGGGTGAGGGCGTACTCGGGGGAGCCCGAGGGGGAGAAGACCGCGGCGGCCATCCCCCAGGAGCCTTCGACGACCAGGCCGGGGTTCAGCGCCCAGCCGTTCTCCCGCACGGAGGCGAGTCGTTGCCTCACCTCCGCCGCGGAGTGCGAAGGGCCCCAGCGGGAGACGAGGTCCGTGCGGGCCAGATAGGAGTCGATGCGCTGCTCGGGAAGGTAGGCGAGCACCGCCAGGCCCGCCGAGACGACGCCCAGAGGGAAGCGCGCGCCTTCGTAGAGCACGTACGAGCGGATGGGGAAGTCCCCGTCTTCCCTGAGGAGGACGACGGTCTCGTCTCCGCGCAGTACGGAGAAGAAGGCGCTCTCTCCCGTCTCGCGGGCAAGGCGGAGCACGCTCTCGCGGGCCTCGTCGGTGAGGTCGTAGCGGGCCGCGGCGGCCATGCCGAGGACGTAGACCTCGGGGCCCGGATACCACCGGCCCGTCTTGGCGTCGCGGTCCACCAGGCCCTCGGCGGCCAGGGACTCCAGCAGCCGGTGGGCCGTGGCGCGCGGCAGTCCAGTTCCGCGCGCAGCCTCCGTGGTGGTGGCGCCCACGGCGGTGTGCCTGGACAACTCGCGCAGGAGGGCGGCGGCACGCTGGATGACGCCCGAGGTCTCGTTCATCGGTCGATCCTAGCGTCCACTCACTGGACACTTGATGGCCGACCTGTCTGCTGGACAGGAGGAATCCCCGCTTCTCTTGACGGTGGAGCTGGCGCTATCGGATAACTGATGCCGTCCGCTCAGCGGACGATGACCGAGGATCGGCGAGAGAGGGTGCGCGGATGCGGAAGCTGCGCGAAGGCGCGTCGGCGGCGCTGGCCGGGGTGCTGCGCGACGGGATGGTCGTCGCGGTGGGCGGGTTCGGCCTGTCCGGGATCCCGCGGGGCCTCATCGAGGCGGTCCGCGACTCCGGAGTGCGGGACCTCACCGTCGTCTCCAACAACATGGGCGTGGACGGCAAGGGCCTCGGCCTGCTCCTGGAGAACAGCCAGGTCGCCAAGGTGATCGCCTCGTACGTCGGCGAGAACAAGCTGTTCGCCCGGCAGTACCTGGACGGCGTGCTCGACGTGGAGTTCTGCCCGCAAGGCACCCTGGCGGAGCGGCTGCGCGCGGGCGGCGCCGGGATCGCGGGCTTCTACACCCGCACAGGCGTGGGCACCGAGGTCGCCGAAGGCAAGCCGCACGAGGTGTTCGACGGCAAGACCCACATCCTGGAGCGCGGCATCGTCGCGGACGTGTCCCTCGTGCACGCGCGCGTCGCGGACGCCGAGGGCAACCTCCGCTACCGGTACACGGCCCGCAACTTCAACCCCCTGGTGGCGACCGCGGGGCGGGTGACCGTGGTGGAGGCCGAGGAGGTCCTCGAAGGCTTCCTCGACCCCGACGACGTGATGACGCCCGGCATCTACGTCGACCACGTCGTCAGGTCGGCGCACCGGGAGAAGGACATCGAGCAGCGCACGGTCAGGCCGCGGCCCGTGACCGTCGGACAGGGGGCCTGACATGGGCTGGACACGTGAGGAGATGGCCGCGATCGCCGCGGCCGAACTGCGGGACGGCGACTACGTCAACCTCGGGATCGGGATCCCGACGCTGGTCGCGAACTTCGTCCCCGACGGCGTGCGGGTGCTGCTCCAGAGCGAGAACGGCCTCCTCGGCATGGGCGCCTTCCCGTACGAGGGCGAGGAGGACGCGGACCTCATCAACGCGGGCAAGCAGACCGTCACGACGGTCCCCGGGGCGTCGTTCTTCGACTCGGCGGAGAGCTTCGCGATGATCCGCGGCGGGCACGTCGACATCGCGATCCTCGGGGCCCTCCAGGTGGCGGCCAACGGCGACCTGGCGAACTGGTCGGTGCCCGGCAGGCTCGTCAAGGGCATGGGCGGCGCGATGGACCTCGTCGCCGGGACCCGCAGGGTCGTGGTGCTCACCGACCACGTCGCCAAGGACGGCACCGCCAAGATCGTCGAGCGGTGCGCGCTGCCGCTGACGGGGGTCGGCGTCGTCGACCGGATCATCACCGATCTCGCGGTCCTCGACGTGACGCCGTCGGGGCTCGTCGCCCGCCGCCTCGCGCCGGGCGTCGACCTCGCCGCGCTGCGGAAGGTGACGGGCGCGCCTGTCGCCGACGGCCTCGCGGCACCCGTAGGCTGACCCCCGCGACGCGCTGATCTGCTGGAACGCCCCCGCCCGTCGAACAGGTGAGCGATTCTTGCGGTAGGGTGTGCGCATGCTGAGGAACGAACCGATCACCGCCGAGGTCACCGGCGCGGGCCGTCCGGTGCGCATCATCCGGGCGGGGCGGCGCTTCGGCGTCCGGGTCCTGCACCAGTGGCAGGCGCCAGGGGAGGGCAGGCTGTACCGCCTCCAGGTGAGCGGGGAGGACGGCTCGGCGGTCGCGGTCGCCGAGGTGGTCCAGCACCACGGGGCGTTCCGCCTGCAGCGCTGGTGGGATTGAAGAGCACCCTGTCCGGCCCGCCCCGCGCGTGCGAAGGCGGGCCGGGGGCTCGGGCTAGAAGACGGTGTCCTTGTCTTCGGCGATGAGGTGGTCGGTCGCGCGCTCGGCCAGGGCGGCGATGGTCATCGAGGGGTTGCAGGCCGCCGTGGTGCCGGGCACGAGCGCTCCATCGAGGACGTAGAGGCCGGGGTGGCCCTTCACGCGTCCGTCGAGGTCGCAGACGGCGCCCATGGCGGCGCCGCCGAGCGGATGCCAGGTCGAGGGGTAGAGGGCGGTGGTGTCGGTGAGGGCGGAAAGGGGGCCGGCGATCTTCGTGGCGCGCTGGTGGATCTTCCGGTAGAGGGCGTCGTCGGCGTCGGCGGGCCAGTGCAGGACGGCGTCGTCCTTGGCTGCGTCGTAGGTGAAGGTGCCGCGGCCCTGGCTGATGCCGAAGCCGACCATCATGGTCGAGCGGAGGTTCGGGGTCGGCGGGAGCGAGGCCTGGATGATGGTGTTGGCGCCTGCCGGGTCGGACCAGTCCTTGCTGCCGTAGATGACGGGGCCGCCCTGGGGGGCGCCGAAGTCGTCGAGGAAGTTGGTCCACAGGTAGATGCGGTCGCCGTTGGAGCCCCAGCCTTCGCCGAGGCCGTCGGGCATGTCGGGGATGGCGCCCTTGGCCGCGGCGCGCATGAGCAGGCGGGTCGTGCCCGCCTGGCCCGCGGCCATGACGAGGGCCTTGGCGGTGAGGATCTTGTTCTCCAGGACGGTCCCGTCGGTGGCGATCCGATCGACCCGCACCTCCCAGCGGCCGTCGGGGAGCTTGGCGACGTCGGTGACGTTGTGCTGCGTCGCGACGCTCACCAGGCCCGTCGCCTCGGCGGCGGCGATGTAGGTGACGTCGACGGAGTGCTTGCCGCCGTTGTTCACGCCCATCGCGCAGTCGCCGTTGGTGTACGACGGCTTCATCTCGCCGTCCAGCTCGCGCAGCGCCCAGGTCCAGTCGATCGGCATCGGGATCTTGGAGACGGCGTATCCGGCGCGCTCGGCGTTGCGGGCGAAGACCCGGGCGGGCTTGTAGGTCTTGCTGTTGATCAGCTCGTCGGGGGCGGTCTCGACCCGGAGCATCTGCGCGACGCGCCGGTAGTAGACCTCGTCCATGCGGGTGTAGTCGATCCCGGCCGGCATCACCGCCTCGAAGAGCTCGCGGGTCGGCTGGAGGGTCATGCCCTGGTAGACCAGGGATCCGCCGCCGACGCCGGAAGCGCAGATGATGTCCATCCCGTCGCCGAAGACCCGCTCCAGCAGGCCGGTGTAGGGGGTCTCGAAGCCCTTGAGCTTCATGCCGAAGAGCTCCACGGGGGAGCCGAGCCAGAACAGCCGCTTGTCCGGGGAGGTGGTGACGCGCGGGAAGGTCTCGGCGTTCGGCCCGGTCGGCCAGCGGACGCCGCGCTCCAGCACCAGCGAGGGGATTCCGGCCTGGGCGAAGCGCAGCGCCGTCACGCCTCCGCCGAAGCCGGATCCGATGATGACGACGCGATGCTCCTCGCGGGTCAGGGGGACCCGCCTGCCCGCGGCGCGCGCGGCGGGGGCGGCCGCGACGGCGAGCCCGGCGCTCGCGGCGGCGCCGGCGAGGACGGAACGGCGGCTGAGAACGGACATGGTGCTCCTAGCGATCGGGGTGGGGCCGCGCTGGAAGGCCGAGGGGAGGGGCGCGGCGCGGCCTGGCGCCGTCGCCCATGCGGGCTTCGCCGGTGGGGAAGTCCAGGTGGGGCGGCGGCTCGGACCGTGAAGACGAGCAGCGGACGCGGCCCCGCACGGGCGCCGCGCTGACGAATATGCGATTCTCAGAAGGCGGTAACGCGATTACGGGTGTCGGCCCGGCAGTACTTTTCCGTGCGCTGGACACCGGCGGTAGGCGGCTTCGGCCACACGGACGCCGGATCCGTTGTCACCGCGGCGAGAACCGGCGAGTAGGGGTCGGCGGCGGGGAGGGCCGGAAAGGCCCGTGAGCGGCGGTGGTCCTTCAGGGGCCGGGCACGGAGGGTGGGGGCCGGAGGACGGAATCGTGCGCGGTCCCGGCCCCTGACGCGCGGACCGTCAGGAAAGGGGTTCGGGGAGGGGCTCGATGAGGTCCTCGGCCCAGAAGGGCAGGCCCGTCGGGGTCAGGGGCGCCCGGCAGAGCGCGGGGACGGAGGTCACCGGGACGTCGCGCAGGGCCGCGCGCAGGCGTTGCGCGAGGACGGCCAGTGCCCACGGCGGCACGGACGCGGGCAGGTGGGCCGCGATCTCGCGGGCCTGCGCGTCCTGCGCGGTGACGCCGTCGACGGGTTCCAGGACGATGACGACCTTGGCGCGGGGTCCGTCCGGGCCGCCGTACTCCTCGGCCGCGCCGAGCCAGGCGTCGTCGACGGCGACCGTCCAGGGCGCGGCGTCGGCGGGCTGCGCGGCGATCGTGTGCCCGGCGTGGTGGAGTCCCCTCGGCAAGGTGACGTCGAAGAGGTCGCCGAGGGTGTCCGGGGCGAGGAGCAGCAGGGGGACCGCGTGCTCGAACTGCCCGGGCATGGGCGGGATGGTGAACGCGAGGCGCTGGATCATCGGGGAGAAGCCGTCTCCGTCAGGTGCACGGGCGGGGCGGTCTGGAGATCGGTGAGCAGGGCCTCCTGGCCCACCGCGAGTTCGGTGAGGATCCGGCGGGCGGCCCGCATGAGGTCCGACACGTCGGGCCCGGCCAGCTCGTAGATCACGCTCGATCCCTCCCGGTTCGCCCGGACGATCCCGTGGCGGCGCAGTACGGCGAGCTGCTGGGAGAGGTTGGAGGCCTCGATGCCGAGGTCGGCGAGCAGGTCGCGGACCGCGGTGGGGCGCTCGCAGAGCAGTTCCAGCACCCGGATCCGCACGGGGTGTCCGAGCATGCGGAAGAAATCCGCTTTGACCTGGTACAGCGGTACCGGCATACGGCTGTCCCCTTCTGCCCCGCATGACTGAGTGACTTGAAGATATCTTCAAGTCATAGGGAAAGAATCCAACCACAGTCGGTTGGCGGCCCGCGCGGATATCACCTCACGGGTCTGGGTCCCCGGCGGTGCGAAGGGCTCAGGCCCGGCGGGGATCGTCGCCGCGCAGGTCCTGGAGGAGGTCGATCTGCCCGGCGAGGACCTCGGTCAGGATCCGGCGCGCGACGGCGAGCAGCTCGGCGACCTGCGGATCGGCGAGGCGGTACCGCACGCTCGTGCCCTCTCTGCGCCCGGCCACCAGCCCGGTCCGCCGCAGCACCGCGAGATGCTGCGACAGCTGCGCGGGCTCGATCCCCACCTCCCGCGCCAGCTCAGCCACCGTGTGCTCCCCCTCGCAGAGCAGCTCCAGCACCCTGATCCGCGCGGGATGCCCGAGCGTCCGGAAGAACTCGGCCTTTCGCTGGTACAGCGGCGTTCTGGAAACCGGCCCGCGCGCGGCATCCCCGGTCATCCGCCGCCTCCGTACTCGACAACCCACCCGGCCCCGACCCTACCGGCATCGCCCCGACGAGCAGCGGCCCCGACCACGGCTTCCGTGATCGGGCCGGCTTCATCGGAGCTGTCGGATCGGAGGTGTCCAGGGTGATTCCTGCCCTGGGCTGGACGAGGTTCCGGGCACCGGCCTGTGCCCGGAGCCTCTCGACGGGGACGGTGTCGAGCGCCGGTGGTCCGCCGGGGTACTTATCGCGGGGACTTGAGGGCGTGGGCGACGAGGGCGTTGGCGTGGCCGTGGCCGAGGCCGTGCTCGGCCTTCAGCCAGGAGACGAGTTCGCCGTGCCGGGCGGGCCTTCTGTCGTCGATCAGGGCGATCCAGTGCGCGACGGGGTGCCCGTACTTCTTCTCGATCGACGGGAAATAGCTCGCGGGGCCCTTCACCGAAGCGTCCATCGTGTTCCTCCGTGCTCGTCGGGTCTGCTCACCTCCACGACGCGCCCGCTATGTGACAGGGAACGCGGCGCGTCAGCGGGGGCGGGGGACGGGGCCGCCGGCCCGGCGGGGCCGGAAAGGGGTGCGGGGGAGGGCCGGGGGGAGGTCGGCGAAGACCAGATGGCGCGTCGGCAGGGGGATCTCGATGTGCTCGGCGCGGAAGCGGGCGTGCAAGCGTTTGAGGAACTCGTGCTTGACGAGGAACTGGTCGTTGAACTCGCGGGCGCGCAGGACGACGGTGAAGTCGACGCTGTGCTCGCCGAAGGTGTGGAAGCGCACGAGGGCCTCGTAGCCGGGGATGCCCCCTTCCACCTCGGCCATCACCTCCTCGGCGACCTTCAAGGTGACGCGTTCGACCTGGTCGAGGTCGCTGTGGTAGCCGACCTTGGCCTGGAGGAGGAGGTCCATCTCCTGGCCCGGCTGGTGGAAGTTGGTGAGGATCGCGTCGGCGAACTTGGCGTTCGGCACGATGACGAGGTTGTCGGTGATCGTGCGGATGGTCGTCTTGCGCCAGTTGATGTCGACGACGTTGCCCTCCTGGCCCGTGCTGAGCTGCACGAAGTCGCCGGGCTCGATCGTCTTGGACGCGAGGATGTGCACGCCCGCGAAGAGGTTCGCGAGGGTGTCCTGGAGGGCGAGCGCGACCGCCAGGCCGCCGACGCCGAGCGCCGTGAGCATCGGCGTGATCGACACGCCGAGGCTCTGGAGCAGCACGAGTGCGCCGATGACGAGCACGACCGCGCGGCTGATGTTGGCGAAGATCGTCACGGAATGGGCGACGCCGGAGCGGGCGAGCGCGACCGCGGTGGCGAGCCCGCCGGCGAGGCGCGCGGTGGCGAGCGACACCGCGAGGATGAGCACCGCGATGAGGGTCTGGCCGACCGTTCGCTGGACCCCGGGGTCGAACCGGACGAGCAGCACGCCGACCCAGACGCCGCCCGCGAGGCAGGCGATGATCGCCAGATCGGACATGAGCCGCACCACGAGGTCGTCCCACGCCCAGCGCGTGCCCGCCGCGCGCGGCGACAGGATCCGCATCAGCAGCCGGACGCCGAGTCCCACCGCGAGCATGCCGACGATGGCGGCCGTCGCGAGCAGCAGACGATCCCAGGTGAGCGACTCGGGCACCGTGTTCCGTTCTGGCGGCGGACATGACTCTTCGAGGCCGATGGTAGGCCGCGGCCCGCGCGCCGGGCTCGGATAAATGGCCTTGACCTGCGAAAGGGATCGTGACTGTCACCGTCAGGACACATGGCGTAGCCGGGATCAGGTGAGACCCTGGGGACTGTCGGGAAACGTGAGGTGGCGGTCCGCGGCGACGATGTCGCGGAGGCGGGTGAGGCCGGTATGGATGTCGCGGTGACGGGTGTAGAGCGGGGCGAAGCCGAGGCGCAGGTGCTCGGGCGGGCGGTAGTCGGGCACGACCCCTTCGGCCTTCAGCGCCTGGCACAGCTGCCAGGCGGCCGGGTGGCGGAGGGCGAGATGGGAGCCGCGGCGGGCCGGATCGCGCGGCGTCGCCACCGTGAAGCCGAGCGGTGCCAACCAGGCGTCGGCGAGGCGCAGCGCGTAGTCGGTGAGGGTGCGCGCCTTGGCGGCGACGGGCTCGATGCCCGCGCGGGCGGTGAGCCGCACGCCTTCGAGCGCGGCGAGGCCGGAGAGCATCGGCGGCGTGCCGACGAGGAAGCGGTCGATCGTGGGCGGCGGCCGCCAGTCGGGCCCCATCGCGAACTGGTCGGTCTGGCCGAACCAGCCGTGGATCGGCTGGGCGAGGAGGTCCTGGAGGTCGCGCCGGACATAGAGGAAGGAGGGCGCGCCGGGGCCGCCGTTCAGGTACTTGTACGTGCAGCCCACCGCGAGGTCGGCGCCGGCCGCCGCCAGCCCGGTCTCGACGGCGCCGGCCGAATGGCACAGATCCCAGAGCGCGAGCGCGCCGTGCCGGTGGGCCGCGGCCGTCACGGCGGGCAGGTCGGCGAGCGCGCCCGAACGGTAGGAGACGTGCGAGAGGCAGACCAGGGCGACCCTGCCGTCCAGGGCGGCCTCGACGTCCTCGGTCCGCAGGCCCTCGTCGGTGTGGGCCCGCACCCTGCGCATTTCGAGGCCGCGCGCGGAGGCGATGCCTTCGAGGATGTACCGGTCGGTGGGGAAGTCGTCCGCGTCGGTGACGATGACGTCGCGGCCCGGCCTGGCGTCGAGTGCGGCGACGGCGAGCTTGTAGAGGTTCACGCTCGTGGAGTCCGAGAGCACGACCTCGCCGGGTCGTGCGCCGAGGATCCCGGCCAGCGCGTCGCCCGCCTCGCGCCCGACGGTCAGCCAGGAGTGCCAGCCGTCGATGAGGTCGCTCTGCCAGGTGTCCAGGGCCGAGTGCAGCGCGGCCCGGGTGGTTTTGGGCATGCGCCCGAGGGAGTTGCCGTCGAGGTAGACGGTGCCGGGATCGTCGATGACGAAGTCGTCGCGGAAGTCCGCGAGAGGGTCCGCCGCGTCGAGCGCGCGGGCCTCGGCGAGAAAGGGGTCGAGCACGGGCATTACCGTACAAGCAGGCAGCAGGCACCGAAGACCTCCGCCTCGTCCGCCGGAGCCGTGGGCCGACGCACGTGAACCGATCCGTCAAGGCTGCGGGTCGGGGTGGTTCCACGATCCAGCGGGATCCTTGGCTCCTCCAGCGCGATCGACGCTCGGCCGTCGGCGGCGCCGAGCCAGCCGAGGGCGGTGGGGCGTCGGGTCATGGGTGCCTGGGGTTGTGGGGCGTGGGGTCACGCGGGTCCGGGGTCACGCGGGTCCGGGGTCGTGGGGGGCCGGGGTCGTGAGGGTGTGGGTGGGTGGAGGAAGGCGGTGAGGGGGGCGAGCAGGGGGGTGAGGTCGGGGTCGGGTGGGACGGTGGTGTCGTGGGTGAGGACGGGGCCGGGGATGTCGAGGGGGTCGTAGCGGCCGGCGAGGAGTTCGGCGCGGAACTCCGCGAGGTTCGCGGTGTCACGGTGGCCCGGATGGCGGGAGGGGCCGGCGGCCCGCGCGGCGAAGCGGTGTAGGAGGACGTCGCCGCGGGCGTGGCACTGGACCTGGACGGTGCGGGCCCCGGTCGCGGCGATGAGGGCCTGGAAGTCCGGGCAGGAGACGCCGCGGCGGAAGTTGGACTCGGCCACGCAGTCGGCGCCCGCGGTGAGCGCGTCGCGCAGGAGGGGGAAAAGGACGGCGGCGGACGCGGCGCCCAGCCGCCGGGAGCGCTCCCGGTCCGACCAGCCGAGGCTGTCGAACAGCGCCTCCTTGATGACGTCGCGGCCGTAGTACGGGAGCGAAAGCCGTGCCGCCAGGGCGCGGGCAAGGGTGGTCTTGCCCGAGGCGGGCGGGCCGGACACCACGATCAGGGCCGCCATGCCGCGCCTCCTCTGCGCTCCGTAGCCTCGTGTGAGGAAGACGCTACACGCAGGTGCCGACATTCCCGGTGCGAGCGGCGGCGACGGGCCGCCCGGCCGGACCGCCCATGCGACCGCGTCAGTTGGGCCGTCCCGGCCGGGCTGCCCCGTGTTGGGCCGCCCCGGCTGGCCGCCCACGCGACCGCGTCGGTCGGGCCGTTCTGGCCGGGCTGCGCCGTGTTGGGCCGTCCCGGCTGGGCCGTCCATGCCGACCGTCTTGGCTGGCCGTCTTGGCTGGGCTGCCCATGGGGGCCGCCTCGGTTGGGCCGCTCTGGTCGGGCCGCCCGGGGTGGGGCGGCCCGGGGTGGTCAAAGGGTGAGGAGGCGGGCGGTGAGGTCGGCCTCGTCGAGGCGGGTGCTGCGGCCGTCGGCGATGACGGGCGTGCCGCCCACGATGACGGTGTCGACCAGGCGGGGCGTCGCCGTGGTGAGCAGGGACGCGGACGGGTCCCGGACGGGCAGGACGGCGAAGTCCCGCGCGAACCGCAGAAGGGTGAGGTCCGCGGGGGCGCCGACGGTGACGCCGCCGGACGACGCGGGGAGGCCCAGGACCCGGTTGGCTCCGGAGAACGCGATGTCCATCATCTCCGGCGCGGGCAGCAGGTCGGCCCGCCGGTGGAAGGCGCGCTGCACGTAGGAGCCCATCCGCAGCGATTCCAGCATGTCCTGGGTGTCGTTGCTGGCCGCCCCGTCGACGCCGAGGCCGACGCCGAGGCCCGCCGCGAGCATCGCGGGGACGGGGGCGACCCCGCTGCCGAGCCGCATGTTGCTCACCGGGTTGTAGGACACCGCGACGCCGCGCGCGGCGAGCCTCGCCATTCCTTCGGGGGAGAGTTCGACGCAGTGCACGGCGAGGAGCCTGTCCCACAGGAAGCCCGAGGCTTCGAGGAAGTCGACGGCTCCGAGCCCGGTGTGGGTGCGGCACATGTCGTCGTCGGTGGTGGTCTCCAGCAGGTGGATCGAGACGGTCATGTCCCGGGCCTCGGCGAACTCCCGGACGCGGGCCATGCCTTCGGGCGTCAGGCAGCGGGGGTTCGGCACGGCGAGCGCCATGGTGATCCGCCCATCGCCCTTGGCCGCGCGGGCCGCGAGCGCATCGGTGTGCGCGAGGGCCTCCTCCAGCGGTTGGACGAGCCGTGGGTCCGATCCCCACTTGCGGGTCGCGTCGACCCGGTCGGTGACGCCCCTTCCGAACACGACTCGGACGCCGACGTCCTCAAGGGCCCGCATGACGGCGTCGTGCAGTTCCTCGGAAGGTGACGGCCACATGTGCTCGACGAGGGTCGTCGTCCCGCTGCGCAGCGCTTCCAGCGCCCCCGACGCGGCGGCGAGGTAGGCCTGCTCAGGGGTGAGCGCGACGGTGTCCTCGGCCACCGACAGCAGCCACGTCAGCAGAGGCAGTCCTTCGCCCACACCCCGCATGAGCGTCTGCTGGAGGTGGGTGTGGGTGTTGACGAATCCGGGGATCACGTGCGCGCCGGCCCCGCCGATCCCGGACGTTCCGGGCACGTGGTCGCGGATCGCGGTGACGGCTCCGCCGTCGAACAGGACGTCCTGGTGGGGGACCCAGGCGCCGCCGGTGTAGACGGTGGCGTCGACGACGGCGCCCGGGGTGGTCGGGTCGGTCACTTCACGCCGATCTCGTGGTCGGTGAACTGGTCGGTGAAGAAGTCCGCGGGCTTCAGGTCCGCGGGCACCTCGACGCCCGCGCCCTTCAGCACGGGGGTGAGCATCTCGACCTGGTCGTTGACGCGGCCCTCGTCGTAGGTGCCGAGGGAGCCGTCGGCCTCGTTGGCGAGCAGGCCCTCGTCCTTGAGGAGCTTGGCGCTGTAGGCGGCCTCGCCCTCGCTGTAGGGGTTGAACGAGATGACCTCGGCGACCATGTCGGTGATCACCTTGTTGACCGCTTCGGGCGAGGTGATGTAGTCGACGCCGCTCTGCTGGATGATCGGGACGAGCTTCTCCAGGCAGGGGGACAGCTCCGTGAGCTTGTCGGCGCGCACGGAGACGTTCGCGGCGTAGGTGTCGTAGCCGACGTCCTTGAGGAGCTGGTAGGAGACGGGCTTGTTCCAGGCGGGCGTCTGCTCCTGGAAGGTGTAGGGCTCGGAGTTGGCGTAGCCCTGGAGGGCGATGTCGGGGCGGCCGGCGAAGCGCGCGGGCGAGCCGTCGTAGCTCTCGTCGATCTGCGACTTCTTCAGCAGGCCCTGGGCGACGAGCCAGGCCGGGTAGTACTGGCCCTTGGAGACGACGACGGCCGCGTCGGTCTTGCCGATGTCGCCGATCGTCTTCCAGTCGGGGAAGGTCGCCGGGTCCCACATGAGGATCGCGGGGCTGTGCGACAGCAGCGGGGTGACGCCGACGACGCGCTGCTCGGCGGAGGCGGCGACGAGCTGGTCGCCGTGGACGAGGCCGAGGGTGATGTCGTCGTCTACGTACATCTGGGACGGCACGGACTGGAAGCCGATCGCGGGTCCCCCGGCGCGCAGTTCCAGGTCGACGCCGGTGTCCTTGCCCTGGGCGACGAGCGAGCCGGTGACCGACTTCTTCTCGGTGTCGACCTTCGCGTCAGGGCCGAGCAGGCCGAACATGGCGCCCATGTCGGACTGCGGCTGCCACTGGAGCTGGACGACCACCTTCGCGGGGCAGGCCTGGCTGAGGTTCTGCGCCTCGGGGGCGGCCTCCAGGGCCGCCGCGGGGGCGGCGTCGGTGGCCTCGTCCGCGCCGCAGGCGGTCAGCGCCAGCGCGCCGACCGCGCCGGCCGCCAGCATCGCCGTGAACCTCTTCATCATGTGCCGCTCGCTCTCTGGCCGGCCCCATCGGAAGGTTTCCCTGGGGCTGATGTCTGGGAGTGGATTGCATGTAAACATGCGTTTGTGTCGGCGTCGTTAAATGTGGTTTCGAGAGGAAGATCCCTGCCAAATGCGAGTGATCGTAACTTCGTGTTACGTGGGCGACATAAATGGGGCGCAGGCTGGCGCCTGGAAATGGGGATTGCATGTAACCCGCATTTCGCCGGACCGGGCGCCCGCCGTACCGCCGGACCGAACCTGAGCAGAAAGGGCCGCCCATGTTCGCGGTGCCCGTCCTCGACATCAGCCCGTACCTGGCCCCCGGCGCGCACGCCGGAAACGACCCCGCCTGCGCCCGCGTCGCCGCCGAGCTCGACCGGGCCTGCCGGGAGGTCGGCTTCCTCCAGATCACCGGCCACGGCGTCCCCGCGGAGGCGACCGACGGCCTCGCCGCCGCCCTCGACGCGTTCTTCGGCCTCCCGCTGGACGCCAAGAAGGCCTACCGGCGCCCAGGGGAGAACCGGGGCTACTCGCCGCCGAAGTCGGAGTCCCTGAGCCGCAGCCTCGGCATCGAGACCGCCATGAACGACTTCTACGAGTCCTTCACCGTGGGCAGTGAGCGGTCCTGGTATCCCGGGCGCGACCTGCCCGAGGCGAGCTACGCCGGCAACACCTGGCCGGACGCCGCGCCGGACTTCCGCCCGGCCGTCGAGGCCTACTTCGCGCAGGTCACCGACCTGTCCCGGGTCCTCCTGCGGATCTTCACCGACGCGCTCGGCCTTCCGCAGGGGTACTTCGGACCGATGACGGGCCACTCGATCGACGCCCTGAAGATGAACAACTACGCGCTCCCCGAAGGCGAGGTCGCCGGGGAGGTGCTGGGGATGGGCGCGCACACCGACTTCGGCATCCTCACCGTCCTGTGGGCCGACCGGGTGCCCGGCCTTCAGGTCCTGGACTCCGGCGGCGTCTGGCACGACGTGCAGCCCGCCGAAGGCGCGTTCCTGGTGAACCTCGGCGACGCGATGGCCCGGTGGACCAACGACCGCTGGATGTCGACCGTGCACCGGGTCGACCCGCCCGTCGTGGACGGCGCGATCGTGCGCCGCCGCTCGGCCGCGTTCTTCTTCGACGGCGACCACGACGCCGTCATCGAGGCGCTGCCCGGCTGCGCGGACACCGGCTCGCCCGGGTACCCGCCGATCACCGTCGCGGAGAACATCGCCATGAAGGTCGCCGGCCTGAAGGGCGGCGCGCTGGCGGCCCAGGACCTGCGCGAGGCCGACCGGGTCCGCGCCGCGCGCTAGACGAGCCTTCCAAGGACCCCGCTCATGACCCGCATCCTGCTTCCGGAGCACGTCCGCGCGTTGGAAGACCTCCTCGGCGCGGACCGCGTCGTCTCCGGCGCGGACGCGGTGGCCCGCTACCTCAGGGCGTCCGCTCCGGGCATGTCCCGTACGGACGCCTTCGAGGCGGTGGCCCGCCCCCGCTCCGTCTCCGACCTCGTCGCGATCGCCTCGCTCGCGGCCCGGCACCGCCTCCCGCTCGCCCTGCACGGCCTGGGCGCGGGCCCGCACGTCCCGTCGGAACTGTCGGGCGGTGCGGGGGTCGCGGTGGACGGGCGGGGGGTGGCCGGGGTGGCCGAAGTGGGGCGCGGGAGGATCGCGGTGCTGCCGGGGACGCTGCTGCGGACCGCCGAGGAGGCGGCGCGGATGACGGGCCAGGAGCTCGCCGTGCTGCCCGGCACGCGGCGGGTCGCGACGGTCTCGGGGTTCGTGAGCGGCGGCGCGGACGGGCTCGGGTCGGCTTCGCACGGGGAGCTGGGCGACGGGAACGTGCTCGCGGCCGAGCTGCTCAGCGTGGAGGAGGAGCCGCGGCTGATCCGGCTCGAAGGGGCCGAGGTCGGCGCGGTCCTCGGGGCCCGCGGGACGTCGGGGGTCCTCACCCGGATCGAGCTGCGGCTCGTCCCGGCGCGGGAGTACACGGCGTTCTGCGGGGTGTTCGCCACCTATGACGCGTGCTGCCGGTTCGGCTGGGACCTGGTCGAGAGCGGACTCGGCGCACGCATGGTCTCCTTGCACGGGGAGCCTTCGGCGTCGCTGCCGATCGCGGCCTCCGACCTCTGCCCGGACGGCCCCGTCGCGCTCGTCCGGATCGACTCGGCGGCCGTCCCGGAGCTGTCCGCGCTGGCCGCCCGGCACGGCGGCCTCCTCATGTCCTGGCCGGACGACGAGGCGCTGCTGCCCTACAGCCACCGGGCGGAGCAGCCGTCATGGGTGCGCGCGGAGTACCCGGCCGAGGGGCGCGAAAGGTTCCTCGCGCAGGTCAGGTCGTCGGCGGGCCGTCCCCCGGGGGCCTATCTGCGCCACCTGGAGCTCCAGCGGACGCCGGCGGGAGGGGTGCGCTGCCTGGGCTTCCCGCCGGTCGCGGCGGCGGCGTCCCTGGACGAGGTCCGCACGGTCTGCGACTCCTTCGGGATCTCCCTGGTGGCCGGCGTCCCCGCCGAACCCCCGGCCCGCACCGTCCTGCGCCGCCGCACCGACCCGCACCGCCTGCTCACCGGCCCGCACGCGTGATCACGCGGGTTCGGCAGGTGTGATCGCGGGACGCGGCGCGGGCCGGACCGTGGCGACCGACAGCGCGTTGACGCCGACGATGACGGCGATCGCGGTCCAGGAGCGCGGATCGAGGTGCTCGTCGAGGACCAGCAGTCCGATGAGCGCGGCGAAGACGGGGTGGACGCTCATGAAGACGCCGAAGAAGCGTGGCGGGACGGTGCGCAGGGCGAGGAAGTCGGCGAGGAACGGGACGGCCGAGGACAGGACGCCCGCGGTGAGCGCGCACAGCAGGGCGGCGGCCGTCGGAGGGTGCTGCCACAGGATGATCGCGCCGACGGGCACGTAGGCGAGCCCGGAGACGAGCGCCGCCGCTCCGGAGCCCTGTACGCCGGGCAGCCTCTGCCCGACGGTCCGGTTGAGCATGATGTAGCAGGCCCAGCACACCGCGGCCAGCAGGCCCATGCCGATGCCGAAGTAGTCGGTGGACGGGCGCGGCCGGGTCAGCTCCAGGACGGCGACGGAGGCGGCCAGCGCGCAGAAGAGGTCGATCCGGCGGCGGGTCCCGGCGAGCGCGACGGCCAGCGGCCCGAGGAACTCCAGGGTGACGGCGAGGCCGAGGCCGATCCGGTCGATCGCGGTGTACAGGCCGAGGTTCATCAGCGCGAAGGTGGCCGCGAGGCCGAGGACGGGCCGCCACTGGGCCGCGGTGAAGGCGCGCAGCCGGGGCCGGCCCGCGGCCATCAGGACCGCCGCCGCCACCCACTGGCGCACCGCGACGACGCCGGCCGGCCCCAGGACCGGGAAGGCCAGCGACGCCACCGAGGCGCCCACCTGGTTGGAGAGCGCGCCGCCCACCATCAGCGCGATCCCGCTCGCCGACGCGCCGCCTTCGTCAGATCTCATACCGGTACTGTGCGGCACGACCATCCATGCGCAAAATGCATCGAACGCCCCACTTATACGATGGACGCATGGATGAGCACCTCGCGGGCGATCCCCGGCTGGAGCTGCGGCATCTGCGCTGCCTCGTCGCGGTCGTCGACGCCGGGAGCTTCACCGACGCCGCCGCCGACCTGGGCGTCTCCCAGGCGTCGGTGTCGCGCGCGCTGCTGGCGCTGGAGGCGCTGCTGGGGGTGCGGCTGCTGCACCGCACGAGCCGGACGGTCAGCCCGACGACGGCAGGGGTGCAGGTCCTCGCCCGCGCCCGGGCGCTGCTGAGCGGCGCCGACGAGCTGATCCGGGAGGCCGCCACCGGGCACCGGAGGCTGCTCGTCGGGCACGCGTGGGCGGCGTTCGGGCGGCACACCGCGGAGTTCCAGCGCCGCTGGGCCGACCGGTACCCCGACGTGGACCTCCACCTGATCCGGCACAACACGCCCACGGGCGGCCTCGCCGAGGGCCTGTGCGACCTTGCGGTGATCCGCGCCCGCGTCGACCTGCGCCCGTGGTCGCACGCGGTGGTCGGCCACGAGGGCCGCACGGTCGCGCTGGCGGCCGACGACCCGTGGGCGCGCCGCCGCTCGATCCGCCTCGCCGAACTCATCGACCGCACCCTCGTCCTGGACCGCCGCACCGGCTCCACGACCCTCGACCTGTGGCCCGAGGAGTCCCGCCCGCGGGTGGAGTACATCACCGACATCGACGACTGGCTCGCCGCGATCGCGACGGGCCGGCGCGTCGGCGTCACCCCGCAGTCGACGGCCGTGCAGTACCGCCGCGAGGGGATCGTGTACCGGCCGCTGCGCGACGCGCCGCCCGTGCCCGTCCACCTGATCTGGCGCCGCCACGACCCGCACCCGGCGGCGCACGCCGCGGTCGCGCTCGCCACCGAGCTCTACACGGCCTGACCTGCGCGGCGGTCCTGAGGCCTTACCCTTGGATCATGCACTCCCTCCGCTGAACCCCCGCCGCGGCCTCCGCCTCCGCCCTGGACGCCCCGCCCGCCGCGGGGCCGGTTTCGCCTGAGGAGAACGCCTTGTTCGCCGAGCTCACCGCGCTCACCACCCGCCCCGAGCCCTTCGCCCGGACCACCACCGCCGAGCTGTGGACCGACCCGCACCTCTCGGAGCGGATGCTCGCCGCCCACCTCGATCCCGACGTGGACCTCTCGTCCTACCGGTCGGCCTTCCGGCAGCGCTCGACGGACTGGCTCACCGCCCGGTTCGGACTCGGCCCCGGCGTCCGGGTGGCTGACTTCGGGTGCGGCCCCGGCCTGTACGGGAACGCCCTCGCGCGCTCCGGCGCGGCGGTCACGGGGATCGACATCTCGCTGCGCTCGGTGCTGTACGCGGCGGCCGAGGCACGCCGCGAAGGGCTGTCCGCCCGGTACCTCCAGGAGGACTACCTGACCTGGCGGTCCGGCGAGCGGTTCGACCTCATCATCATGATCATGCGGGACCTCGGGGCGCTCTCCCCGCACGACAGGCACCGCGCTTTGCGGACCGTCGCCGCGCACCTCGCCGAAGGCGGCGCGTTCGTCTTCGACGTGGACGGCCCCGCGGGCTTCGCCGAGGTCCGCGAGCAGACCCGCTACGCGCCCTCCCTCATGGACGGCTTCTGGTCGCCGGAGCCCTATTTCGGGTTCCATACCACCTTCCGGTACGAGCACGCCTTTCTCTCGCTGGACCGGTACGACATCTACGAAGCCCGCCGGACCAGGACGTTCTGGAACTGGGTCCAGTACT
The DNA here is from genome assembly GCF_054783995.1 of Actinocorallia aurea. Lineage (NCBI taxonomy): Bacteria > Bacillati > Actinomycetota > Actinomycetes > Streptosporangiales > Thermomonosporaceae > Actinocorallia > Actinocorallia aurea. The sequence continues at coordinate 86,731 of NZ_BAAGPQ010000013.1, read as the reverse complement.
TCACCCCGGCGACCGTCCGCGCCGAACTGCACGCCGCGGGCCTCGCCGACGCCGAGGTCCTGGGCGACGTCGCCGGATCGCCCTACGATCCGGCGGCTCCGCACTTCGCCGTGGTGGCCGCACCCGTCCCGTGACCGGGGCGGCTCAGGTCCGGGAGGCCGCCAGCCAGCGCTTCATCCGGACGGTGAGGGCAGCGACGTGCGCGGCCGCCGTGCACTGGGCGGCGACGGCGTCGCCCGCGTCCAGCGCGGCGAGGATCGCGCGGTGCTCGGCGAGGGCGCGCTCGCGGTTGCGCTGGACCGACCACATGCCCGAGCGGTACAGGTGCGCGCGGGCGTCGAGGCGGTGCAGCGCGTCGCGCAGCGCGGCGTTGCCGGAGGCCGCCCGGATCGCGGTGTGGAACTCCAGGTCGAGCGCCGCCTCGGCGGCCGGGTCCGGGTCGCGCTCCAGCAGCTTGGCCTGCCGTTCGACGATCTCGGCGAGCACGAGCAGGCCGGGCTCGTCGATCTTGACGGTGGCCTCTTGCGCGGCGAGGCCGTCCAGCACCTCCCTGACCCGCATCACGTCGAAGATGGACTCCTCGTCGATCGCCGCGACCTTCGCCCCCGCGTACGGGGTGTGCACCGCGATCCCGTCGTAGATGAGCCGCTGGACCGACTCGCGGACGGGGCTGCGGCTGACGTTCAGCTCCACCGCGAGCGCGGGGACGCTCAGGGGGGCGCCCGGCGGCAGTTCGCCGGAGAAGATCCGCTCGGCCAGCCTGCCGTAGACGGTGTCGACGAGGAGTTCGCCGCTGTCGCTACCGACCATCTCTACCTCCGGAGCGTCGTCCGGATCCGGGCCGCGCGGGGGCTGCGGCGTCCGGCTCCCGGTGGGGGACGGGGGCGGCCCGGCCGCGGGAGGACCGGGGCCGCGCCGGGAGGGCGCGCGGGGCGGCCGGAGACCGGCCGCCCGGCAGTCCCTCAGGCCTTGCGCTCATCGTAGTTCGCCGAGACGCGCCGCCTCAGGTACTCGGCCGCGGTGATCGCCTCGTACTTGCGCTCGGGCCCCTCGATGACGACGTCGCGGTTCGCCTGGGCGAAGAACGGGATGCTGTAGCGCGGCCCGGAGTACTCGCCCTCGACGGGCATGCGCACCCGGTGGAAGTTGGAGACGAGCCGGTCGTCGCTCCAGCGCATGAGCATGTCGCCGATGTTGCAGGTGATCGCGTCCGAGGACGGGGGCACCGGGGTCCACTCCTCGGCCTCGGCGTCGCGGCCGGGGCAGACCTGGAGGCCGCCCTGGCCGTCGCGCTGGAAGAGCAGGGTCAGGCAGTCGAAGTCGGTGTGCGCGCCGGCCCGCCACACGCGCGGGTCGGGGCGGTAGTCCTCGGGCAGCGCGAAGTAGTGGATCATGCGGAGCGTCGAGGCGTACTGCTCGCTCGCCGGATCGTGCGCGCCGGCGAAGAAGTCGGTGTCGAAGCCGAGGCGGTCGGCGAAGCAGGACAGCACCCGCATCGCCACCTCCCAGCAGCGCGCCTCGAAGGACAGGGCGAACTCCCGGAAGCCCGGCAGGGCCTCCTCGCGCGGCCAGAGCTCGGCCATGTGCGGCCGGGTCATCTGGTAGGACTCCTTGCGGTCGGGCGTGCCGATCGACGGCCGCACCTGCGTCTGCGACTCCCAGCCCGCGTTGAACGCCTTCACCAGCGGGATCTCGGCCTTGACCTCCTCGGGCAGCGCGAAGAACCGCTCGGCCTCGGCGAACGCCCGGTCGATCAGCTCGGGCTCGATGCCGTGGCCGGTGAGCTGGAAGAAGCCGATCTCGGTCGCGGCCCGCCAGAGCTGATCGGTGATCTCGGCCTTGCGGGCCTCGAAGTCGGTGAGATCGATGACCGGGATGGCCCGGTCGGTCGTCTCCACGCCCATCCCGCCCATCCGGGCTTCCTTGCTGAGTTCGGCGAGCGAGTAGTCGGTGGTCAATGCTCCTGCTTTCGTGCTCGATGTGCCCGATGTTTCGTGCTCGGTGTGCTGGTTGCGGGCCCGCGCGTCAGCGGGAGCCCGAGGTGTGCCACCGCCCGACGGCGAGCCGCGTGACGGCTGCGAACAGCCCGAAGACGGCGACGCCGAAGAGGGAGGCGAGGAAGATCGCCGCGACCATGTCGTCGGAGCGCAGCTGCGCCTGGAAGGAGGCCAGGAGCGTGCCGATGCCGGGCTCGCCCTGAGCGAAGAACATGTCGCCGATGATCGCGCCGACGACGGCCTGGCCGGACGCGATGCGCAGGCCCGTCAGGATCGACGGGAGCGCGGCGGGCAGTTCGAGGCTGAGCAGCCGGCGCGGGCCGGAGGCGCGGCCGAGGGTGAACATCTCGTGCAGGCTCCGGTCGATCGACCGCATCCCGAAGTGGGTGTTGGTGATGATCGGGAACAGCGAGATGATCGTGCAGACGACGGTCCGGGAGAACGAGCTGTAGCCGAACCAGATGCCGATGAGCGGCACGAGCGCCAGCACGGGGATCACCTGGAGCATCACCGCGTAAGGGAAGACGACCTGCTCGGCGACCCGGGAGCGGCTCATGATGATGCCGACGACCACGCCGATGACGGTCGAGGCGGCCAGGCCCATCGCGGTGTGCCGGGCGGTGACGGCCAGGGCCTCCAGCATCGGCTGGAGCCGGTCGGGGTCCAGCAGCGACTCGGTCAGCACCTCGTGCGGCGGCGGCAGCAGGAACCTGCGGTCCGGCGCGAGCAGCAGGTAGCTGACGGCGTACCAGCCGGCGAAGCCCATCAGCACGGACAGGACCGGCACCAGCGCGCGGCGCAGGACGCCCTTGCGCGCGCTCTTGGCGGGGGAGGGCGCGGCCTTGACGGCGGCCGTCGCGGTGATCTTGGGGGCGGTGGTGGTGCTCGCCATGCCGCTCATCCCTTCCCGTGCAGCAGCGCCGAGACCTCGGCGACGCGATCGGTGAACCGCTGGTCGAACCTGATGGCGCCGTCGCGGTCGCGGGGCAGGCCCACCTCGACGACGCCGCTGATCCGGCCGGGACGCGCCGACATGACGACGACGCGGTCGGCGAGGTAGACCGCCTCGGACACCGAGTGGGTGACGAGCATCGCGGTGAACTCCTCCCTGCGGTGCAGGTCGAGGAGCTGGTTCTGCATCTCGTCGCGGGTCATCTCGTCGAGCGCGCCGAACGGCTCGTCGAGCAGCATCACCTCGGGCTCCAACGCGAGCGCGCGGGCCAGGGAGACGCGCATCCGCATGCCGCCGGACAGCGCCTTGGGGAGCTGCTTGGCGAACCCGGTGAGCCCGACGGCGTCGACCGCCGCGTCCACCCGCCTGGCGCGCTCGTCCTTGGGCATCTTGGCGAGCTGGGTGAGCAGCTCGACGTTCTTGCGGACGCTGCGCCACGGCAGCAGCGTCGGGTCCTGGAAGATGAAGGCGACGGACTCGGTGGCCAGCGCGACCGAGCCCTCGGTCGGCTGCTCCAGGCCTGCCGCGAGGCGCAGCAGCGTCGATTTGCCGCAGCCAGAGGGCCCGACGATGGCGACGAACTCGCCGCGTCCGACGCTCAGGCTGACGTCCTCCAGCGCGGTGGTCCCCGTGGCGTACCGCATGCTCACGCGGTCCACCGAGATCTGCCGCCCGTGCAGCAGATGTGCGGCGTCCACGCCGTGCATCGTGTCGATCAGTGACCTCACCGCATCCAGCTCCTTCCGGTATGTCTCCCGGACTCGGTGGACCTCAGTGTGGATTACATGTAGATCGCGAAAAGGTCCCTGCCGTAAACATCGTGTTTCGTGGTGCTATCCGCGACTTTGAGCTGGGAAGTCATGGGAAATGTCGCCGTGTTCCAGGCTTGGGCCGCGTTCGCCAAGTGTGTGGGAAGCGGGTTCTTTGCCCGGAGATTGAATGTAATCCTGGGTCAGGTGGTGGCGAGGGCGCGGTCGAGGACGGTGAGGAAGAACGCGGCGCCGTCGGCGTCGAGGCACAGCGGCGGCTTGATCTTGAGGATGTTCAGGTGGTCGCCGGTCGGCTGCATGATGACGCCGAGGTCGCGCAGGTGGTCGCAGAGCGCGGCGGTCAGGCGGGTCGCGGGCTCGCGGGCGGCGCGGTCGGCGACGAGTTCGAGCCCCAGGTAGAGGCCCGAGCCGTGGACGGCGCCGATGGCCGCGTGCCGCTCGGCGAGGTCCCGCATGCCCTGGATGAGGAGGCCGCCCACCCTTGCCGCGTTCTCTTGGAGGCGCTCGTCGGCGATGACGTCCAGGACGGCCGTGCCGATGACGCTGGAGACGGGGCTCCCGCCGGTCGAAGAGAAGAAGTAGCCCTGGGTGCGGTACCGCTCGGCCACCTCCCGGGAGGTGACGACCGCGCCGAGGGGGTGGCCGTTGCCCGCGGCCTTGGCCACCGTGACGACGTCGGGCACCACGCCCTGCTGCTCGAACCCCCAGAACCAGGCGCCCAGCCTCCCGTACCCGACCTGGACCTCGTCGGCGATGGCGAGGCCGCCGTGCCGTCTGACGGCTGCGTACACCTCGGCGAGGTATCCGTCCGGAAGGGGGACGCCCCCGGCGTTGCCGTAGAACGGCTCGGCCACGAACGCCGCGGGCGCACGGCCTTCGGCGGCCAGGGCGTCGATGAAGGCCGCCGCCTCGGGGCCGTACCTGTACGCCTCGCCGTCGCGGTGCCGGCCCCGGTAGGGGTTGGGCGCGTCGACCGTGTGCACCCAGGGCGGGCGGGTGGCCAGGGCGTCGGGGTTGTCGGCGGTGGACGTCGAGACGGCGTCGGAAGCGTACGTCCAGCCGTGGTAGGCCTCCTTGACGGCGACGACGTCGTGCCGTCCCGTCGCGGCGAAGGCGAGCCGCAGAGCCAGGTCGGCGGCCTCGGACCCGGAGTTGACCAGGAACACGGTGTCCAGGGGCTCGGGCAGCAGTCCGGCGAGGCGCTCGGCGTACTCCACGACGGACGCGTAGTGGAACCGGGAGTTCGTGTTCAGCCGCCGGAGCTGCCGGGAGGCCGCCCGTTCGATCCGGGGATGGGCGTGCCCGGCGACGGCCACGTTGTTCACCATGTCGAGGTAGACGCGGCCGTCGTCGGCGACGAGGTGGTGCCGCCAGCCGCGCTCGATCCTGGGCGGCTCGTCGTAGTAGTGCTCCTGGACGCCGGCCAGGGCCGCCCGCCTGCGCGCCAGGAGGGAGGGGCCGTCGTCGGCGGCGGAGGGGGCGAGCCCGAACAGGGGTGAAGGGTCGGCGGTGAGGGAGAGCCATCCTTGCGCGTACTCCGGGCGAACCATCCTCGGCGGCTCGGGAGCGCCCGCCTCGCGCACCGTCGCGTGCAGCCGGGCGCCCACGCGCACCGCCATGAGCACGTCTCCGGCCTTCACGTCGCCCTCTTCGGCGACCCGCACGCCGTCCGCACACGTGACGGCGAGTTCGGCGATGCCGTCGCTGAGGACGAACCCGCGTTCCGTGTGGGAGAGGCGTCCCGCGAAGGGCGCGCGGGCCTCGGTGTCACACCCCGGCCACACGTCGACGCCCGTCGGGACGGTCGCGGCGGAGGACTCCGACAGCACGCGCGCTGCGGTCAGCCGTGGCCGCGCGTAGTCGGTGGCGACGCCCGCCGCCGTCCCGTGCGCCGCGAGCGCTTGAGCGGCCAGCTCCTCCTCGGCGCCGGGGCGCAGCCACGCGCCCTCGTCGAGCGCGTCGGCGTCGGGGGAGAGGTCGAGCCGGACGAACGGGCCGGCCAGCATCGGCACCGCCGCGGGGACGGTCACGGACGTGGTGCGCGGGTCGGCGAGGCCGAGTGAGCCGCGCACGAGCCCGGCCATGACCTCCGAGGGCACCGACACGGCCCGTTCGAAGATCCGGAAGTCGTCGTCGATCGCGTCCATCGCGTAGGCGTTGTCGGAGTCGATGACCGCCTGCCACGCCCCGCTCAACACGAGGATCGCGCCGCGCAGCACCACCAGCGGCCACAGCGCCCGCGCCTCGGCCGCCGACAGCGGGCGCGCGGCGTGGAAGGCCCGGACCGCCGGGAGCACGCCGTGCGGCTCGGCCGAGGCGTGGTGCAGCACCGAGGCGACGGTCGAGGCGAGCTCCGCGACGCCCCAGCTCAGGGTGAGGTCGCCGAAGTCGATGATCCCGTCGGGCAGCCCCGCCGCGTCGCACACGGTGTTGTCGTCGGTGATGTCGAGGTGGACCGCCTGCAAGGGCAGGTCGTCGCCCAGGATCGTCAGCCTTGCCCAGGCCTCTTCGGCGGCGGCCAGCGCGGCGTCCGTGCGCGGCGAAGACGGCACCCGGTCGGCCAGCGCGGGCAGCACCCTTCCCGCGTGTCGGGGATCCCACTGGAGCACCCGGTCGAGGCCCGGATGCGTGAAGTCCCGCAACGCGGCGCTTGCCAGCCCCGACACCCTTCCGAGCGCCGCGACCGTCCGAGGCGGCAGGTACGCCGACCCCGTAAGGCTCCCACCCGGGAGGAACCGCAGAAGGCGCGCCACCCGGGGCCCGCCCGAGGTCTCCACCCGAGCGGCCAGCCTCTCTCCGCCCGCCCCCCGCAGCACCGTCGCGATCCTCAGCCCGGGCACGGCCTCCGCGAGCGCGTCGGCCGCGGCATCCTGCGCCGCGACCTCGTCCCCCGTGAACACCGGATGCGCGAACTTGAGCACGCCGAGCGTCCAGCCCTGCCCGTCGAGGAAGAAGTTCGTGTCCTGCTGGCTCCCGATCGCCCGGGCCCGCCCCGCGACCCCGAACACCCGCCCCGCGATCTCCGCGGCCTCGCCCTCCCCGATGACGGGCGCCGCCCCGATCTCGTCCCGGAAGAAGTCGAACCCCACCGAACCACCCATGACTTCTCCCAAAGCTCCACAAGCCCGCATTCCACCCGGACCATATTCTGTCGCCCGAGATCGTTGCACTCCGGAGGACCGGCCCCCGCGGACTGGACCCTCAGGTGCGGGTGAGGGTGCGGGTGAGGGCGGCCACGATGGTGGTGGCGAGGACCCACCCGGCGAGTATCAGCAGGTGGGCGAGGGTCTGGTAGCCCGACACCGGCCGGAACGCGGCCTCCTGGCCTAGGCCGACCACGGGGAGGAGAAGGTCGAGGGTGTAGAAGAACGGGCTGAACTCCGGCGCCTCGCCGGGCTTCAGCGGAGCCGGATGGCGCAGGCCGTAGACGGTGGTGCCGATCGCCAGCAGGGCGGCCAGCCAGATCGCGGCCCGCGCCGGGCGATAGCCGTAGCCGACCGTCGCGTCCTGAAGGTGCCCCCACATCCGGGCGTACCAGACGAGGGACGAGCGCCGCCGCCGTTCCCTGGCGAGCCGCACCGTCCGGGCGGCCACGTCGTCCCCCGCCCGCGCGTACGCGGCGCTCAGCTGCTCGTAGGACGACGGCACCTGGCCGTCGGCGTCCCGGCCGAGCACGCCGAGCCATGCCGCCACGGCCGAGCGCGGGTTCAGCGCGGTGTAGGAGAGGCCGTCGAGCCGGACGACGTCGGGCCACACCTCCGGCGGCGCGTGGATCACCCCGATCCGCGATCGGCGCAGGACGAGTTCGCCCGTGATCGACGTCTCCTCGTCGAGCAGCAATTCCTCGACCGTCCAGCTGCTGGCCCGCAGGCAGGTGCCCTCGGGATGGCGCAGTGCGGCGCCCCGCAGGTCCACGAGCACGGCCCCCCGAAGCCCGCGGAGGTCGGTCATGCCCTCCGCCTGCATTCCGCCCGCTGACAGTCGTGAACCCACGGTGACGGTTTCGGCGTTCAGCGCGGTCCCACCCGGATCGCACAGCCTCGACCGGGACAGATGGACGGTTCCGGCGACGACCAGGCCGGTGAGCCGGGTCTCGCCGTGGATCTCCGCATCGGTCGCGATCACCGAGCCGCCGACGGAGGCGTGGTCGAGTTGGAGCACGCGCGCTCCCCACGTCTCGCGCTCGACTCCGATGCGGGCGCCGTCGAGGAAGACGGCGCCCGCGAGCCGTGCTCCGCCGAGCCGCACTCGGAGGATCCGGCACCCGGACAGCCGGAGCACTCCGCCGACCTGTACCGTCGCGGCGTCGAGTTCGGGCATCACCGACTCGCGCAGGTTGAACTGCCGAACATCCGCGCCGTAGAGGCAGAGCGCCTGCTCGAAGTGGCACTGGGCGAGTCGGACGGGGTGGCGGACCACGGCGTGGCTCAGGTCGAGCCGGCCGGTGATCCGGGCGCCGACCAGCCGCAGCGCGCTGACCTCCCCGGACGGTTCCGGTTCGGTGAGGAGCAGGGCCTTCAGCACCTGCGCGCGGACCGTGCGCGCCGGCCCGGCGCCGCCGCGCAGATCCACGACGCGTCCGGCGGGAAAGGCCTTCCACACCCGGCGCTCGGTCTCCGAAAGATCAGCAATTTCCACTTTGGGGAGCTTGCGGTATATCCGGAGCGGCTGTCAACGCCGGGCGTCAGTTGAAGGTGGTGGGGAGGGAGGACCAGCCGCGGAGGGCCAGGCCGGTGCGGCGGACGGGGGTGGCGGCGGGGGTGAGGGAGGGGAAGCGGGTGAGGAGGCGGGTGAAGGCGATGCGGGCTTCGAGGCGGGTGAGGTGGGCGCCGAGGCAGAAGTGGGAGCCGGCGGCGAAGGAGAGGTGGTCGTTGGGGGCGCGGGTGAAGTCGTAGGCCTCAGGGGAGGGGAAGTGCGACGGGTCGTGGTTGGCCGCGGCGAGGATCGTGATGACGGTCTGGCCGGGCAGGAGGTCGGCGCCGAGCAGGGTGACGGGTTCCAGGACGGTCCTGGCGTCGATCTGGATCGGCGGCTCGTGGCGGAGGAACTCCTCGACGGCTCCGGGGATCAGGTCGGGGTCGGCGCGCAGGGAGGCGAGGAGGGCGGGGTCGGCCAGGAGGGCGGCGAGGCCGCTGCCGAGGAGGTTCGTGGTGGTCTCGAAGCCCGCGCCGAACAGCAGCAGCGCGGTCGAGGCCATCTCGGCCTCGGTGAGGCCGTCGTGCGTGACGAGGCGGGTGAGCAGGTCTTCGCCGGGTTCGCGGCGCTTGCGGGCGAGCAGGTCGAGGAAGTAGCCGATCATGATCCGGCCGGAGGAGGCGAACCCATCGAGCTCCTCGGGGGAGACCTCGGGGTCGGTGAACCGCGCCATGGTGCGCATGAGCGGGAGGAAGTCCGCGCGGTCCTCCTGCGGCACGCCCAGGAGATCGGCGATGACCTCCAGGGGCAGCACGAAGGCGAAGGAGCGGATGAAGTCGGCGGTCCCCTCCTCGGCGAGCCCGTCGAGGAGCGCGTCGGTCCGCCGGGTGACGATCCCGGCCAGCTCGGTGACGTGCCGGGGCGTGAACTGGTCGCTGACGAGGCGGCGCAGCCGGGTGTGCTCGGGCGGGTTGGCGAACAGCATGCTCGCCCCGATGGTCGAGGTGATGAGGTCGCGCACGTCGCTCGCGACATTGCTGAACTGCATGCCGAGCAGCTCGTCGCCCTTGCCCAGCGCGCGGTGGCGCAGCGCGGCCGAGCAGCCGTCGAAGCCGGTCAGCACCAGGGTTCCGTCGGCGGTGAGCAGGGCGGGCGCGGCCTCGCGCAGCCGCCGGTAGGCCCCGTAGACGTCGGCGTCGGACGGGGTGAGCATCGCCTCGTAGAAGAGCTGTTCGGCGGGCGCGGAGCTGACGGCTTGGACGGTCATGGCGACTCCCGGTCGAAAGACGGCGTACCCCACGAGAGTGACACTTTTCGAGAATCCGTCAATACCTCGAACAGAGACGGCATATCTGTCTCGCTGTTAGGGTGCGGGCGTGGAGGAACCAGCCGATTTCCGGCTCCGTGTGCGCCGGCAGCTCCGCGAGGACGCGATGGACGCGGCCTACGCCGTCATCGTCGGGGCCGGGTGGGGGGCCGTGCGGATGACGGCGATCGCGCAGGCCGTCGGGGTGAGCAGGCAGACCCTGTACAAGGAGTTCGCCGACAAGGAGGAGATCGGGCGCGCGCTGGTGCTGCGCGAGACGGCCCGCTTCATCGACGGGTTCACCGCGCAGACCGCCGATGTCCGGGACATCCCCGCCCTCATCGGGGCGGCGGTCCGGTTCGGGTTCGAGCACGGCTCGTCGCACCGGATGCTCGTGGCGATCCTCGCCGAGCCGCCCGGCAACGACAGCCTGCTCCCGTTCGTCACCACCGACGGCGGGGCGCTGGTCGCCGAGGCCGCCGAGGTGCTGGCCGCGCCCATCCTGACGCTGGCCCCGCACCTCGACCCCGGCGACGTCACCGAGACGTGCGACGCCCTGATCCGGCTCATGGTGAGCCATCTGCTCCAGCCGAGCGGCGACGCCGAGGCCGCCGCCGCGGGGATCGTCCGGATCGCGCTGCGCGGTCTCGGGCTCTAGCCTCAGCGCGCCAGGTGCCGGGAGATGACCAGGCGCTGGATCTGGTTGGTGCCCTCGAAGATCTGGGTGATCTTCGCCTCGCGCATGAACCGCTCGACGGGGAAGTCCCGGGTGTAGCCCGCGCCGCCGAGTACCTGGACGGCGTCGGTCGTCACCTTCATGGCGTTGTCCGTCGCGGTGAGCTTGGCGATCGAGGCCTGGCGGCCGTAGGGGCGGCCCGCGTCCTTGAACCGGGCGGCCGACAGGTAGGCGGCCCGGGACGTCTCCGTCGCGGCGGCCATGTCGGCGAGGAGGAAGCCGAGGCCCTGGTGGTCGATGATGGCCTTGCCGAACGCCTCGCGCTGCTTGGCGTAGGCGACGGCGTGGTCCAGCGCGGCCTGGGAGATGCCGGTCGCGACGGCGGCGATGCCGAGCCGCCCGGCGTCCAGGGCGTTCAGGGCGATCGCCAGGCCCTGGCCTTCGGCGCCGATGAGGTGGTCGGCGGGGACCCGCACGTCCTCCAGCCGGACGGTGACCGTGGCCGAGCCGGTGAGGCCCATCTTCTCCTCGGGCCTGTCGAACGCGAGGCCGGGGGCGCCCGCGGGGACGTGGAAGCAGGAGATGCCGCGCCCGCCGTCGTCGCTGGTGCGGGCCATGACGGTGTAGAAGTCGGCGTGGCCGCCGTGGGTCGTCCAGGCCTTCGCGCCGCTCAGCACGTAGGAGTCGCCGTCGCGGACGGCCCTCGTGCGCATGGCGGCGGGGTCGGATCCGGCGTGCGCCTCCGACAGGCAGTACGCGCCGAGCAGCTCACCTGACAGCATCTCCGGTAGCCAGCGCGCGCGCTGCTCGTCGGTGCCATACGCGAACAGAGGGAAGCAGGACAGGGCGTGCACGCTCACGCCGACGCCGACGCTCGCCCAGGCGGCGCCGATCTCTTCCAGCACCTGGAGGTAGATCTCATAAGGCTGCGCGCCGCCTCCGAACTCCTCGGGATACGGCAGGGAGAGCAGCCCGGCGCGGCCGAGGGTGCGGAAGACCTCGCGGGGGAAGACCTCGTCGCGCTCGGCCTGGACGACGCGGGGCAGCAGTTCCTTCGCGCACAGCTCACGGGTGAGGCCGATCAGGTCCTCGGCCTCGGGGGAGGGCAGCAGGCGTTCGGCGGGCATCGGGCGGCTCCTTTCGATGCTCGGACGGTACCACTATGAGTACCAAGGAACCCCAACTGGTACTGATGGGCGGTCGACCGGTAGGGTCCGGCTCATGGAGACGCAGGCCAGGGCGCGCAGGCGCGCGGAACTCGTGGAACGGCTGATCGAGCTGTTCCTGGAACGCGGCTTCGCCGACTTCGGCGTCGCCGACCTCGCCAAGCTCCTGCGCTGCTCCAAGACGACCCTGTACGCGGTCGCCGAGAGCAAGGAGCAGATCATCACCGCGGTCGTCCGCGCCTTCTTCCGCCGCGCCACCGACCGCGTCGAGGCCCGGCTGGCCGAGGAGACCGAGCCGCGCGCCCGCATCGAGGCCTACCTCCTGGCGATCTCCACCGAGCTGTCGGCGGCCTCGCCCGCCTTCTTCGCCGACCTGACGGCCTTCGGCCCCGCCCGCGAGATCTACCGGCGCAACACCGCGATCGCCGCCGAGCGCGTCAGGCTGCTCCTGCTGGACGCCGCGCCAGGGCAGGGCGGCCGGTCGGCGTTCGCCGGAGCCGTCGCGGGCCTGGTCATGGAGGCCGTCCACCGCGGCGACATCAAGGAGGCCACCGGCCTCGACGACGCCGCCGCCTACGCGGCCCTCGCCGCCCTGCTCGTCGCCCAGACGGGCGCGCTGAACGCGCCCCGCCCCACCCACGCAGAGACAGGAGCGCGCCCATGACCGGTCCCCTGACGGGCCTGCGCGTCGTCGAACTCGCCGGCATCGGGCCCGGCCCGCACGCGGCGATGATCCTCGCCGACCTCGGCGCCGACGTCGTCCGGGTCGAACGCCCCCAGGGCACGCTCGACCTCACCGGCGGCGGCCCCGACCACCTGCTGCGCGGCCGCCGCTCGGTCGCGGCCGACCTCAAGACCGCCGACGGGCGCGACCTCGTCCTGCGCCTGGTGGCCCGCGCCGACGTGCTGATCGAGGGCTTCCGGCCCGGCGTCGCCGAGCGGCTCGGGATCGGCCCGGACGACTGCCGCGCGGTCAACCCGCGCCTCGTCTACGGCCGCATGACGGGCTGGGGCCAAGACGGCCCGCTCGCCCAGCGCGCGGGCCACGACATCAACTACATCAGCATCACCGGCGCCCTCCACGCGATCGGGCGCGCGGGGGAGCGGCCCGTCCCGCCGCTCAACCTCGTCGGCGACTTCGGCGGCGGCTCGATGTTCCTGCTCGTCGGGCTGCTGTCGGCGCTGTGGGAGCGCGAGCGGTCCGGCGAGGGCCAGGTCGTGGACGCCGCGATGGTCGACGGCGCGGGCGTGCTCGCCCAGATGATGTGGGCGATGCTCGGCCAGGGCACCTGGTCGCCCGAGCGCGGCGCGAACCTCCTCGACGGCGCGGCGCCCTTCTACGACACCTACACGTGCGCGGACGGCGGGCACGTGGCCGTCGGCGCGATCGAGCCGCAGTTCTACCGGGCGCTGCTCGAAGGCCTCGGCCTGGAGGCGGCCGACCTCCCCGACCAGAACGACAGGTCCGCTTGGCCGGTGCTGCGCGAGCGCTTCACCGCGGCGTTCGCGGCCGAGCCGCGCGACCACTGGGCGGCGGTCTTCGCCGGTACCGACGCCTGCGTGACGCCCGTCCTCAGCTGGGCGGAGGCCCCCGGGCACCCGCATCTGGCCGCCCGTGACGCCTTCGTGCGGATCGACGGCGTGGCCCAGCCCGCGCCCGCCCCGCGCTTCTCCCGGACACCGCCCGGCACGCCCGCCCCGCCGCCCGCCCCGGGCGCCGACACAGCGGCGGTCCTGGCCGACTGGGACGCTTAGCGATCGCCCTCCGGGCCGAGGAGCCCACCGCCCGGCCCCCTTACGCCCGCCCGCCGACGGGGATGCCACCGGCCGGCGCGGGCGGGAGGCGCGAAGACGGGAGGGGCCCCGGGTTCCGATTCCCCGGGGCCCCTCCCGTCATTTCCGCACGGGTCAGGCGCGGGGCGGGAGGACCGGCTCGCGGTTCAGTTCGGCGCGGCCGATGGAGCGCAGGTGGACCTCGTCGGGGCCGTCGAAGAGGCGCATCGCGCGGTGCCAGCCGTACATGGCGGCCAGCGGGGTGACGTCGGTGACGCCGGCGCCGCCGTGCACCTGGATGGCGCGGTCGATGACGCGGGTGGCGGCGCGCGGGACGGCGACCTTGGCCATGGAGACGAGGTCGCGGGCCGCCTTGTTGCCCCAGGTGTCGATGACGTGGGCGGCGCGGTGGCACAGCAGCCTCGCCTGCTCGATCTCCAGCCGGGACTCGGCGATCTCGCGCTGGATCATGCCCTGGTCGGCGAGCGGCCCGCCGAACGCGACGCGCGTCTTGGCCCGCTCGGTGAGCAGCGCCAGAGCTCGCTCGGCGGCGCCGAGGGCGCGCATGCAGTGGTGGATGCGGCCCGGCCCGAGGCGGGCCTGCGCGGCGGCGAACCCGCCGCCCTCCTCGCCGATGACGTTCTCCACGGGCACGCGCACGTCGGTGAAGCGGACCTCGGCGTGGCCGTGCTGGTCGTGGTGGCCGAAGACCGGGTAGTCGCGGACGATCTCGACGCCGGGGGTGTCGCGCGGCACGAGGACCATCGTCTGCTGGAGGTGCTTGGGGGCCGAAGGGTCGGTCTTGCCCATGAGGATGAAGACCTTGCAGCGCGGGTCCATCGCGCCGCTGGTCCACCACTTGCGGCCGTTGATCACGTAAGTGTCGTCCTCCCGCTCGATGCGGGTGGCGATGTTGGTGGCGTCGCTGCTGGCGACGTCGGGCTCGGTCATCGCGAAGCCGGAGCGGATCTCCCCGGCGAGGAGCGGGCCGAGCCACCGGCGCTGCTGCCGCTCGGTCCCGAGCAGGTGCAGCAGTTCCATGTTGCCGGTGTCGGGGGCCTGGCAGTTGATCGCCTCGGGGGCGATGTCGACGCTCCAGCCGGAGAGCTCCGCGATGGGCGCGTACTCCAGCTGGGTGAGGCCGGACTCCGAGGGCAGGAAGAGGTTCCACAGCCCTTCGGCCTTGGCGGCCTCCTTGAGCTTCTCCACCACCGGGGGCAGGTCGTGGCCGTCCGGTCCGGCGGCCTTGCGGTGGGCCAGGTACTCGGCCTCGGCGGGCAGCACCTGCTCGCGCATGAACACGACCATCCGGTCGTACAGCTCGCTCGCCCTCGGGGACGGGGCGGGGAGGTCGTAAGCCGACACTGTGTCCTCCTGAACAGACCGATCGTTAGATCGGTCTGAACTTAACCCCGGTCACTCGGCCGCGTCAACGCGGGGTGCCCGGACGATCTCCAGGGCGAACCCGACGTACTGCCGCGCGACGATCTCCGGCGACGAGGGCCCGGACGGCGACCACCACTGCGGCAGGGCCGTGCACATCGTGACGACCGCGCGGGCGGCCTCCTTGGGCAGCGCCGTCGACATGAGCCCCCGGCGGCACCCTTCGATGACCTCGTCGTCCACCATCCGCTGCATCTCCTGGCGGTCGGCGGCGATGCGCGCCCGGTCGGGCTGGTCGATGCTGCGCATCTCGCTCGCGCCGATGAAGCCCAGCTCCCGCCGGTGCGTGTGGAACAGCGCCAGGCACTCCACCAGCATCGTGAACCGCTCCAGCGGGCCGTCGCCCTCGGCGCGGGCGGCGCGCGCCCGGCGCAGCAGGTCGTCCATCGTGAGGTCGAGGAGGGCGACCAGGAGGTGCTGCTTGGTGGGCCAGTGGTGGTAGACCCCCGGCACCGACAGCCCCGCGCGCTGGGCGACGGTCCGGATGCTCGCGCCGTGGTAGCCGAGTTCGACGAACGCCTCAAGGGCCCCGGCCAGAGGGGCGTCCAGGGCCAGGGGCGGGAAGTCGCGCCAGCCGGTCTCGGGCGCGGCGGCGGGGGAGGCGGCGCCGCGCAGCTCCTCGGGGTCGGCGCGCAGCAGCCGGGCGGCGGCCTCCAGACGCTCCTCGGCGAGCCGGGTCTGCCCGTTCTCGACCGCGCTCCAGGTGCCGATGCTGACCTCCAGGGCCGCGGCGACCTGGCGGAGGGTGAGCCCGGCGGACTGCCGGGCCCCGCGCAGCCGCAGGCCGAGCGCCTGGCGTGCCTCTCTGACTTCGGACACGTTCTCGCGTACGGCCACCGTGCTCCTTCGAGGACTGTGTGCTCTTGACAACACCACTTCGGCCGGGCAATAGTACCCCCACTGTTCGGACAGAGCGTTCGATCGGTCGGTTTCAGAAAAGCGACCGGTCTCTTGGAGGGATCATGACTACGGCCGTGCCGCCCGGGGTCGACGTCCCCGCGCTGGAGGCCTTCCTGCGGGAAGCCGCCCCCGGCCTGCTCACGGGGCCTCTGCACGTCGGCCTGCTGTCCGGAGGGCGGTCGAACCTCACCTACCTGCTCACCGACGGCGCCGACCGCTGGGTGCTGCGCCGCCCGCCGCTCGGCCACGTGCTGGAGACCGCGCACGACATGGGCCGCGAGTACCGCGTCCTGGAGGCCCTGCACCCGACGGACGTGCCCGTCCCCGCCCCGCGGGTGATCGGCGGCCCCGACGTGATCGGCGCGCCCTTCTACGTCATGGACTTCACCGACGGCCTCATCCTGCGCGACCGCGCCCAGGTCGAGGCGTTCGGCGGAGCCGCCGCGACCGGCCTGGCCGCGGCCCTCATGCAGACCCTCGCCGGGCTGCACCGGCTCGTCCCCGAGGAAGTCGGCCTCGGCTCCCTCGGCCGCCCGGAGGGCTACCTCGCCCGGCAGGTCTCCCGCTGGGCACGCCAGACGGCCGCCTCCCACAGCCGCGACGTGCCCGGGTTCGACAAGCTCGCCGAACGGCTCACCGACCGGCTCCCGTCCCGGCAGGGCACCGGCATCGTGCACGGCGACTACCGGCTCGACAACGTGGTCGTCGCCCCGTCCGGCGAGGTCGTCGGCGTCCTCGACTGGGAGATGGCGACCCTCGGCGACCCGCTCACCGACCTGGCCTCCGCCGTCGTCTGGTGGGACGGCATCCGAGGCCTCGACAGCCCCGTCGCGGCCGTGCCCGGCGACGTCCCCGGCTTCCCCGCCAGCAACGTCCTCGTCTCCGCCTACGCCAGGCACACCGGCGCCGACCTCGCCGAACTGCCCTGGTACCTCGGCTTCGCCTTCTACAAGATCGCCGCGATCTTCGAGGGCATCCACTACCGGGCGCAGGCGGGCCTGACCGTCGGCGACGGGTTCGAGCAGATCGGCGCCATGGTGCCCGACCTCGTCGCACGCGGGCATGACGCCCTCAGCGACTGGTCCTGAACGGCCACCGCGTCGAAGGCGACGCGGTGCGAGAACGAAGAGGTAAGAAGATGGACATCAACGGAGCTTCCGCCGTCGTCACCGGCGGTGCCAGCGGACTCGGCCTGGCCACCGCGCGCGCCCTCATCGAGGCCGGCGCCCGCGTCGTCCTGCTGGACCTGCCCGGCGGACGCGGCGAGGAGGCCGCCGCCGAACTCGGCGACGCCGCGGTCTTCGTGCCCGCCGACGTCACCGACGAGGACGGCGTGACCGCCGCGTTCGACGCCGCCGAGGCGCTCGGCCCGGTCCGCGTCGTGGTGAACTGCGCCGGCATCGGCACCCCGGCCCGCGTCCTCACCCGGGACGGCAAGGCCTCCCCGCTGGCCGCCTACCGCAAGATCATCGAAGTGAACCTCATCGGCTCCTTCAACGTGCTGCGCCTGGGCGCCGAGCGCATGCTCAAGGCCGACCCGGCGGGCGAGGAGCGCGGCGTGATCGTCAACACCGCCAGCGCCGCCGCCTACGACGGCCAGATCGGCCAGGCCGCCTACTCCTCCAGCAAGGGCGGCATCGTCGGCATGACCCTGCCGATCGCCCGCGACCTGGCCCAGCACAGGATCCGCGTCGTCACCATCGCGCCGGGCCTGTTCAACACCCCGCTGCTCGCGTCGCTGCCCGAGGAGGCCAAGAAGTCCCTCGGCGCGCAGGTCCCGCACCCGAGCCGGCTCGGCGAGCCGTCCGAGTACGGCGCCCTCGTCGCGCACATCGTCGCCAACCCGATGCTGAACGGCGAGGTCATCCGCCTCGACGGCGCCATCCGGATGGCCCCGCGCTAGCGGCCCTTCCCGACACGAACCACCCCGAAGGGATCGGAGAAAGCCATGTACCCGGGAGTGCACGCGGACACCGCGCCGGACCGCCCCGCCGTCATCATGTCGGCGACCGGCGAGCGGCTCACGTTCGGCGACCTCGAGGAGAACTCGCGTCGCCTCGCCGACCGCCTGAAGGCCGTCGGGCTGGAGCACGGCGACGTCGTCGCGCTGCTGTCGGGCAACGACGCGCGCATGTTCGAGGTGTACTGGGCCTGCCAGCGCGCGGGCCTGTACGTCACAGCGGTGAACAAGCACCTCAAGCCGGAGGAACTCGCCTACATCCTGTCCGACAGCGCGGCGCGGGCCCTGATCGTCGGCCCCGGCATGATCGACGCGGTCGGGGACGCGCGCTCCGGCGTCGAGTACGCGGTCGCGATGGACCGGCCGGAAGCGGCGGCGGGGCAGTGGCTCGACTACGCGGCCGAGGTCGCGCTGGGCTCGCCCGAACCCGTCGCCGACCAGCCGCGCGGCGGCGACATGCTGTACTCCTCCGGCACAACCGGCCGCCCGAAGGGCATCCGGCCGCCGCTGCCCGACCGGGACATCTCCGAGCCCGGCGACGCGATGGTCGCGCTGTTCGGCCCGGCCCTCGCGCTCGACTCCTCGACGGTCTTCCTGTCACCCGCGCCGCTCTACCACGCGGCCCCGCTCCGCCTGTGCGGCGCGGTCCAGGCGCTCGGCGGCACCGTCGTCGTCATGGACCGCTTCGACGCCGAGGACGCCCTCGCGGCCGTCGAGAAGTACCAGGTCACGCACGGCCAGTGGGTGCCGACGATGTTCGTCCGGATGCTGAAGCTGCCCGCGGAGGTCCGCGCGAAGTACGACCTGTCGAGCATGACGCACGCGGTGCACGCCGCCGCGCCCTGCCCGGCCGAGGTCAAGCGCCAGATGTTCGACTGGTGGGGCCCGATCCTCCACGAGTACTACTCCTCGACCGAGGTCTCCGGCACCACCTGGGTCACCCCCGAGCAGTGGCAGACCCACCCCGGCTCCGTCGGCAAGCCCATCCTGGGCATCCTCCGCATCTGCGCCGAAGACGGCACCGAGCTCCCTGCGGGCTCGATCGGCACGATCTACTTCGAACGCGACGAACGCCCCTTCGAGTACCACAATGACCCTGCGAAGACGAAGGCCGCCGAACACCCGTCCCACCCCAACTGGACCACCGTCGGTGACATCGGCTACGTCGACCCCGACGGCTTCCTCCACCTCACCGACCGCAAAGCCTTCATGATCATCTCCGGCGGCGTGAACATCTACCCCCAAGAGATCGAAGACGCCCTAGTCCTCCACCCCGCCGTCTCCGACGTGGCCGTCATCGGCATCCCCGACCCCGAAATGGGCGAAAAGGTCCTCGCCGTGGTCCAACCCGCCGACGGCGTCGAGCCCTCCGAGGCCCTGGCCGACGACCTGACGGCCTTCGCCCGCACCCACCTCGCCGGCTACAAGATCCCCCGCCGCCTCGAGTTCACCACGAGCCTTCCGCGCACTCCCACAGGCAAGCTCGTCAAGGGCCCCTTGCGCAACCTCTACAGCTAGTCCCTTCCCCGCAACGGCCCCCACGTCCTCCCTTCGGACGCGGGGGCCGTCCCCGTTCCGGTCAGGGGCCTAGCCAGGAGCCGCCGGAGGCGTCGACTACCTGGCCGGTGATGAGGGTGGAGGTGGGGGAGCAGAGGAGGAGGACGGCGGAGGCTATGTCGTCGGGGGTGGCCATGCGGTTGTAGACGGACATGGCGTCGACGGTGGTCTTGAGGTCGGGCAGGAAGTCCAGGAAGGACATCATGTCGGTGGTGGCGGCGCCCGCGGCGAGGGCGTTGACGGTGATGCCGCGCGGGGCGAGGACCGGGGCGAGGGAACGCGTCATGGACTCCAGGGCGGCCTTCGTCATGGCGTACTCGATGGCGGTGGGCAGGGCCAGGCGGGCGTTGATCGACGACATGTTGACGACCCGGCCGCCGTCCCGCAGCACGGGCAGGAGCGCCTGGATGAGGAAGAAGGGGGCCTTCAGGTTGAGGGTGAAGATGGCGTCCCAGGCCTGTTCGGTGACGGCCTCGACGGGGGCGGTGTTGAGGATGCCCGCGTTGTTGACGAGGAGGTCGAGGCCGTCGTCGCCGGTGGCGGCGCGCAGGGCCTCGCGGAGCGCCGCCGCGAGGGCGGCCGGCGCGCCGGGCTCCCGCAGGTCGGCGCGGAGCGCGAACGCGGCGCCCCCGCTCTTCGCGATCTCCTCGACGGTCCGCTCCGCCGCCTCGGCGTTGCTCCCGTAGTGCACGGCGACCAGCGCGCCTTCGGCCGCCAGCCGCAGCGCGACGGCCCGCCCGATCCCCCGCGACCCGCCCGTGACCAGCGCCGTCCTACCCTCGAATCCGCTCATGCCCGACGATCCCCCGCCGCCCCACCGGACGCAATGTCACCTCGGGGACACTTTTCCGGTCCCCGGCGCGAACCGGCCGACGCGCGCTTCCGCGGATCACTCGCGATCGGCGGGGTGCCTACATGGGTATGGTCCCGAGGTTGATCACGGTGCCGGCGCAGCT
This sequence comes from Actinocorallia aurea, assembly GCF_054783995.1. Lineage (NCBI taxonomy): Bacteria > Bacillati > Actinomycetota > Actinomycetes > Streptosporangiales > Thermomonosporaceae > Actinocorallia > Actinocorallia aurea. Next base: position 66,640 of record NZ_BAAGPQ010000013.1, on the reverse strand, counting down.
GGTCGGGAAGTTGCCCAGCGTGCACTTGACCTCGAGGAGTTGGTCGGTGCTCGTGCGCACGGTGACGTAGACATCGGTGCCGCCCGGAATCGTCACCGATGCGCAGTCGACGGTGACCGCGCCGAACGCCGCGGTGAAGTTCGTCAGCGGGGTGGGCGTCGGAGGAATCGTGTCCTCATTGACCGTCTGGCCGAACACCTTCCCATTGCGGACGGCCACGACGGCCTTCGCCCGGTTCTTGGAGGTCGGCGTCTCGATGGTGACGGCCGCCGTGTCGACGCACTTGACCGGTCCTGCCGGTCCTGCCGGTCCTTCTGGTCCTTCTGAGCCCGCCGGTCCCGCCGGTCCCGCCGGTCCCGCCGGTCCCGCCGGTCCCGCCGGTCCCGCCGGACCTGCGGGGCCGACAGGTCCTTGCGGTCCGGGAGGCCCGGGGGGGCCCGGCTGGCCGTGGTGGCACTTCTTCCCGTGGCAGGCGGGTTCGTGTGCGGAGGCCGGGGCCGCGGAGGCGTACGCCGACACCGCGATGGCCGCCGACAGAGGAAGCAGGACGGGTGCCGCGAGCCGGGTGAACTTCGACGCTTCGGGGTCGATCATGACGGGTGTCCAGATCTGTGCGGGCCGATGCAGATGATCATGTAAACGTCCAACTACCCAGCGGCTCGTGGCAGTAGGCCAAGATCAGATCTTCTTGTGTCGAGATGGCGGCAATTTTCGCGATCCACACTCGGTGGTTCGCCCGTTGTCTCCGGGAAAAGGGCGATCTTGGCGCGGACGTCGCCCGCTGAACGCGCCGAGCCAGCTCCCAGGAAGGCCGCCGCCTCGCCCGGGGGCGGCGGCCTCGGGGTCAGACGAGGGGGTTGTTGGGCTTGAGGTCCAGGGTGTGGCGGCCTTGGAGTTCGCGGGCCACCTCCCAGTCCCAGAAGGCGTGGGTGGCGATGGTGTTGATGTCGCGGAAGAAACGCTGGAGGGGGGCGTCGAGGGAGAAGTTGGAGGCGCCGGCGTGGTGGGACATGTCGTTCACGGCGCGGCGGCAGTGGTCGACGATGAAGGCGGTCTGCGCTTTGAGGCCTACGCGCTCGGCGAGGGTGAACTTGCCCCCGATGTTGGACTGGACGCGGGCGATGAGGTCGGCGACGAGGCGTTCGGCGATCATGGCGTTCGTGGCGGCCTCGCCGAGTTTGACGTGGGCTGTGGTGCTGTCCTTCATGGTCTTGAGGCCGTAGGTGGTGACGCGGTTGCGGATCACGTCCTCGAAGGCCGAGGCCGCGCCGCGCAGCGCGCCGGAGAAGACGGGGGCGGCCTGCGCGAAGAGGAACGGCATCAGGGGCATCCGGTACATCGGGTTGTCGTGGATGCGGGCGCCGGGGGTGTCGCCGAGGGTGAGGTCGCGCTGGGGGAGGGTGCGGTGGTCGGGGACGAACACGTCCTCCAGGACGACGGTGTTGCTGCCCGTCCCGGCCATGCCGGCCATGTGCCAGACGTCGTCGACCTTCACTTCGGCGGCGGGGACGGCGAAAGCGTAGAGGCCGTTGTCGTCGCCGAAGCCGACGCAGAAGGCCCAGTCGGCGTGCATGATGCCCGAGCCCCACGGGATCTTCCCGGTGACACGCCAGCCGCCCTCCTCCCGGACGGCCTTCGTCGTCGGCGACGTCGTCGCGGGGGCGAGGAGGTACGGCTTGCCGTCGAAGAACTCCGCCTGAGCCCGCTCGGAGAACTTCGTGGCGAAGACGCAGTGCCCGATGTAGAAGTCGAGGATCCAGCCCGTCGACATGCAGGCGGCGCTGATCGTCTCCACGACGGCCCGGTGGGTGTCGAGGCCGAGTTCGTGGCCGCCCCACTTCTTGGGGGCGAGGATCGGGATCAGTTCGGCGTCGACGAGTTCGGCGATGCTCGCGTCGTGCGGTTTGCGCAGCTCCTCGGTCTCGCGGGCGCGGGCCGCGATGCCCGGGGCCAGGTCGCGCGCCCGCGCGACGGCTTCGTCATGCGTGATCGGCATGGTCTTCCTTCAGGGGGTCAGGCGGGGCCGAAGCCGCGGGCGGCCAGCCACTCGGAGGCGACGGTGACGGCTTCGGCGAGGTGCGGACGCTGGTCCGGGCCGAGGTAGTAGTGGTTGGCGCCCTTGATCTCGACGAGGGTCTTGTCCTCGACGGTGAACGCCTCGAAGAGCCGCCGGGTGTGGCTGGGCGTGCACGCGTCGTCGGCGGTGTTGCCGATGACGAGGGCCGGGACGGTGAGGTCGGCCGCCGCGCGCGGCCCGTCGCCGTACGCGTCGTCGTAGGACCACTGCGAGAGCCAGCTCCGCAGGGTGGTGAACCGGGCGAGGCCGACAGGGCTCATGTTGACGGTCTTCGGGTCGCCCAGGTAGCAGACGCCGGGCTGCCGGTCGTTGGGGTCGACGGCGGGGTCGAGCCAGCGCGGGTCGGCCATGGTGCCGTGCACGACGAACGCGAACTCCTCGCCGGGACGTCCGGCGGCGGCGAGCGACGCGAGCTTGGCCTTCACCCAGGCCGTGATGCGCCGGTTCCGGGCGATCTGCTCCGCGGCGTACCGCTCCAGGAACTCCTGCGTGTAGGGAGGCTGGTTGGGGTTGTCCGGGTTGTACAGGTCGAGTTCCGGGTCCCGGACGGTCGGGTCGTGCTCGTCCATGATCGAGGCGTCCAGCCACTCGGTCATGGTGCCGTGCCGGGAGACGTGCGCGGCCATGAGCATGATGCCGTCGGCGGGCTGGAGGTTCAGCGACCTCAGGTCGAACGGGTCGCCCGCGGGGGTGTGCGTGACGGTTGGCTTCTCGGCCTGCTGCTGGTAGTACAGCGACAGGGAGCCGCCGCCGCTCCATCCGGCCAGCACGACCTTGGCGTAGCCGAGCCGCTCCTTGGCGTGCGCGATGCAGGCCCCGAGGTCCTGGACGACCTTCTCCATGATGAGCGCGCTGTCGACGCCCCGGTAGCGGCTGTTGCAGTAGATGACGTGGTGGCCCGCCTTCGCCAGCGCGGTCACCATCGGCAGGTACGCGCCGCCGCCGATCGGGTGCATGAAGACCACGACGGTGTCGGACGCGGTCTCGGGCTTCAGCAGGTGCCCTTCGAGCACGACGTACTCGCCGCCGCCCCCGTAGGTGTCGCGGTTGCCGGTGATCTCGGGGACGAGGACGACGAAGGGGACGCGTTCGACGCTCACTTGGCGCCTCCGAGTTCGGGGTTGAGGGTGAGGGGGCGGCGCACGTCGATGGAGAGGGTGACCCACTCCAGCCTGGCGTGCTGCTCGAACTGCCGGCGCGACATCTCGCGCAGTTCCTCCGGCGGCCCGTGGTGGAGCCCTTGCGGGGAGTGGGTGATGAGTCCGGGGAGCATCGGGAAGCCGAGCAGTTCGCCGCCGTGGAAGAACGCGACCTCGTCGTAGTCGGCGTTGCGGTGGTACCAGGGCAGGCGCTCGGTACCGGGACGGGACTCGGCGGGCCGAGGCAGGAAGTTCAGGACGACGACGCCCTCGGCCGTCATGACGGTGCTCACCGTCGGGGGCAGGTGCACGCCCTCGGACAGGATCGGGTTGTAGTCGCGGATGTTGACCTTGAAGGGGAAGTAGTCGCCCTTCCAGCCCTCGACGTCGCAGGGGTTGTGGTCGTAGAAGAGCGAGCCCTGGAGCTCCCGGTTCGTCACCCGGATCTCCCACTCGGGGCCGCCGTCGGTGAGCACCTCGGGCTCGGGGATGTAGACGATCGACGGGTCGAACGGCCAGTGCCTGCCGAACACGCCGGGCGGGGGAGTCCGGAACTCCTCGCGCGCCTCGATGATGAAGAAGTAGTTCTCGGTGTCGGCGGGGACCTGGCGGTAGGTGACGCCCTTGGGCAGCAGGACCCAATCGCCCGGCTCGTAGGGCAGGCGGCCGAACTCGGTCTCGAACTCGCCGGTGCCGCGGTGCACGAAGATCAGTTCGTCGCCGCCGAGGTTGCGCACGAAGAACGGCATGGCTTCGGTGCGCCGGCTGAGCAGGAACCGCACGTCGTCGTTGAAGTAGAGGAGCAGCGACGTGCCGCGCGGGTCGGTGTGGTCGGTCGGGGTGAGCTTGTCTCCCTTGAAGCTGGACGGGCGCAGATCCCCCTCGCTGCGGAACTTCGTCGGGTCGTTGCGCCGGTAGAGCTGGGCCTGGCGGCCGACGAAGCCCATCCGGCCGAGCTCGTCGTCCTTGAGGCCGTCGAGGTCGCGATGGACGTGGCGGGGTGTCGTCCCTTTGCGGAGCTGGACGAACGATTCCACGGGGGTGCTCCTTCGGTGCGCCGGTCGGTGGGGTGGCGGGCTCGGCGGTGCGGGCTCGCCGCACGGGTAGCGTGACAGACGCCTCATCGCCTGACAAGTGTCAGATGCCAAGAATCTGAACTCGGAATCAGAAATCACCGTGTCGTACGCCGTACGAATGTTACTCGTCCGTAACCTACTAACCGGTTACTTACCGGGGCTCTCCCGGCGTAGCCTCCCCAAGGATCTTCGAGGGACCAGGGGAGAAGCGCTCATGGAGAAGTCGTCACCGTCGCACCTCCGGGTGCCCGCCGCGGGCATCGCCGCGATCGCGCTGCTCGCGGGCGTGCCCGCGGCCCCCGCCGCCGCCGACGAGCGGGCGATCTCGCGCGGGGTCAAGATCCCCGCGTTCTACGACCCGCCCAAGAGGCTGCCCAAGGCCAACGGCGCGATCATCCGCAAGGAGCCGCTGAAGCTCGCGCTCGACCAGCCCGACATCGACCAGCCGCTGCCCGGCCGGGCCACCCGCATCATGTACCGGTCCACCGACGCGCGCGGCAAGGCCGTCGCCGTCACCGGCGCCTACATCGCGCCCGACAAGGCGTGGAAGGGCCCCGGACCACAGCCGCTCATCGCGCTCGCGTCCGGCACCATGGGCCAGGGCGACCAGTGCGCGCCCTCGCTCTCCCTGGAGAACCCGCTCATCGTCGGAGACAGCACCATCTCCTTCGGCTACGAGAACCTCGCGCTCCTCAAACTGCTCAACGCCGGCGTCGCGGTCGTCGTCACCGACTACGTGGGGCTCGGCGGGACCGACCGGCTGCACACCTACGTCGACCGGCTCGACGAGGCGCACGCGCTGCTCGACGCGGCCCGCGCCGCGCTGCGGCTGCCCGGCACGAAGCTGACGAAGAAGTCCAGGATCGGCCTGTACGGCTACAGCCAGGGCGGCGGCGCGAGCGGTGCGGCGGCCGAGCTCCAGCCCGACTACGCGCCCGAGCTCAAACTCGCGGGCGCCTACGTCGGCGCGCCCCCGGCGAACCTCTCCGAGGTCATCTACGGCATCGACGGCAGCGCCCTCGCCGGCGCGCTCGGCTGGTCCATCAACGGGTTCGCGCAGGGCAGCCCGACGGTGAAGAAGGCCATCGAGAAGAACGTGAACGCCGCCGGGAAGGCCGCGCTCAAGGACCTGTCGACGATGTGCGTGGGCGACGCGATCCTCAAGTACGGCTTCGCCGAGAGCAGGAAGTGGACGAAGGACGGCCGCTCGCTCACCCGCATCATCTCCGCCGACCCGGCGCTGAAGAAGGTCCTGGCCAGGCAGCGGATCGGCAGGCTGAAGCCCGCCGTGCCCGTCCGCGTCACCACGGGGATCCGCGACGACATCGTCGTGCACGGGCAGGCCCGCAGGCTCGCCTCCGACTGGTGCGCCAGGAACGCGAAGGTCGTGTACCACCCGGTCGACCTGCCCGACCTCGGCAACAAGCTCCTCGGCAACCACCTGGCCCCGCTCCTCACCGACCAGGAGACCGCGATCTCCTGGCTGACCGACCGGCTCAAGGGCAAGGGCGTGAAATCCACCTGCGCGAAAATTCCGTATCAGCCCTGAAACCCGAGCGACCCTGGGAGAATGAGAAGTCACAGGCAGTTCACTCGGGTTTGACCATCGCGCAATGGCGTCCCGGCACTCTTGATTGCAGAGACCCCCCTTTGCGTCGGTGATCGGGGACAGCGGAAACCGCGGCAGCGGCCGCTTACCGCATCGGCGAGATTCGTTCCGGGGCCCGCGCGACGTCGCGCGGGCCCCGGCCCCTTTTCCCGCCCCTGCCCCTCCGCGTTCTCCACAGGGGAACCAAGTAGTCCGGAGCGGCCTCGGATGATCCGGGGCCGCTTCTTCGCGCTTTGGGCGGGGCGCTGACCTGCGGGTTCACGCGCTCCGAAGTGATCATGTCTCACTGGTGGTCAGCGTGTGTCGCCATGAGTCGGTGGTTGCGGGCCATAGACGGGCCAGAATCAGCGCATTTGCACTGGTCAGGGGCATGCGGCGGGTTGTTGCGGGCCAGCAGGTGACGGGGGCGCGCTGCGTGGGCTCGGGGGGTGGGTTCTGCGTCGGGGGGGCGGGCGGGACGGGGAGGGGAGGTGGACGGAGCCGGACTTGGGCGGGGGAGCAAGGCCGCTGGCGTCATGCGAACGGGCAGAACAGGCCATGAGCGCAGCTCACCCGGAGGGCGGCGAAGCCGTGGCTTGGACCCTCCTGCCCGCAAGCCCGATGGAGCGGCCTTGCGCGGGGTCCCCGTCCAAGTAGGGATACGGCCACCGTGCGGGCACCTTCCAGGGACGGTGGTGATCGTGGAGCCCGGTGGCACAGCAGCGGACGCAAGCGCATCACATCGCGTGGCTTCCGGGAGGAAGAACTACTCTGGCGGGATGCCACCCGGACGCGTCACGAGGGCCTCATTCCACCGCCCGCTGGAGCCGATCGAACGCCCGATGCCGATGCCGCTGCTCCCCACAGCCACATGGACGGACGCGCAGTGGTCCCGCCTACAGTTCGGCTACGAGTCCCAGGGCATGGATGAGAGATGGGATGCGATCGTGGAAGGCGACGTCCTCTTCCTTCACCGTAGTTGGACGGGGTACGGCGTCTATGAGCTGACCTTCGCTCACACCCAGGCTGACCACCACATCTCCAGCGGCAAAATCGAGACGAGCGACCGCTACAGCTCTCCGCGCCCTGAGTTCGATGCCGTTCTAGCCGAGATGGTCATCGGCATCATTCTCAGGGAGACCCCTGCACACCTAGGCGATCGCTTCCGGGCCGCCGCCCGCGCAGACACCCCCGCCGAACTGCTTACTCACGCTAGCTTGGGCCTCCGCTGCGCTGACTGACAGACCGCCGCTAGTGGTCGCCCGAACAGGGACGCCCGCGCCCCGGCGCTTGCGCCGGGGCGCGGAGCGCCCCGTTGTTCGGGACGGCCGCGTCAGCGGCGGTCCCTTGATCCTGTAGGGGAAAGACTCACACACCAGGCCACTACCGCGCGGGTCTGCGAACAACGCCGCTGTTTCATTGACGCCAGGTGGCCGACTCGTCGCGCTGAAGTCTGCTGATGATCTCGACGCGGTCACCGGGTATGCGAACGACGGTCACTTCAACGGGGCGCTCGGTCTGGGCGGAGTAGCCGATGCGCAGGATCTCCAAGATCGGAATTCGGGTCGGTATCTGGAGTAGGTCCGCTTCATCCTTGGCGGGCATCCGGACACGTTGGATCTCGATCCAGGAGATGGGGCCGTGACCGGCTTCTTCGAGTCTGTCGATCCAGGCGCCCGGCCCCGATCCGGACTCGGCGACGGACGGAACCTCCTTGTGCGCATCAGGATGAATCCAGGTATCGGAGAGCTGGAAGGGAGCTTCCCCTTCCGGGCCGGTGCAGCGCCTGCGGCGCAACGTCGGCGTGCCGGGAAGGATCTTCAGCTTGTTCGCCGGTCGGTCTGGGATCGGCACCACTTCGGCCGTCGGCTTGATGTGATGCGTCCACACCTCGTCACCGGACTGCGCTGCCGGGAAGTTGTACCCGCCGACCGTCGGCGATCCATCCGGCGCAACGTGACGGGTGTTCCGACGGACCAGGTTGCCCCGCTGGATCGTTCGCCGCTCTCCCGGCCGAAGAACGATCGTGCCTCGCTTGCGCGCCGCCCACAGCAGGCGTTCGTCTTCGAGGAAGGCCACCGCTGCGGCCACCGTGTTTCGGGCGGCCCCGTACTCCGCCGCGAGATCCGCCATCGGAGGCAGCACGTCACCAGGCTGCCACTCGCCATCCCGGATCCGGCGACGAAGATCGTCGGCGATCTCCTCGGAGCGCACCGCCACTGCTACCTCCCAGACAGACCTATTAGCTTAAGCATATTGACGCCTACGGCCCGAGCGAGCAAGATGCTATTTGCTTAAGCAAAAGCCTCGACCTCGTCGGTGCGGATACGCCGAGCCTACGAGGATGCCCCGGCAACGGGCATCGGAACCGGGGCGAAGGAGCAGGAGCGCAAGAGAACGGCCCCGGTCAGTGGTGTTAGCCCACCACTGAGGATCCGGGGCCTTGATCAGACTCTGGAGGTCTGACCCGTGGAAGATCTTTCCATGCCGCGCGGCAGCGTCGCTGCCGACCGTGCGGATTCCGTAGATGCGGTGCTGGGCGAGTTGCGGGCGTGGTTCCCGGGGGTGATGTTCTGGCGCGGGGAGTACTCGGGGTTCTTCTGGGCGATGACGTGGGATCGCCTGTTCGACGCGAGGACGCCGGGGGACCTGGCGGGGCGGCTTCGGGAGGCGGGTCGGCCGTGGAGTGGCTGACGAAAGCGCGGAGGCAGAGCGTGATGCTCGCGGCCCTGCTGCGTGAGGCGGGCTTGGACGCGGATGTCCGGCATAACCATGACCTCGGCTACCTGTATGTGGTGGTGCGCCATCCGGGCTCGGTGATCGGGGTGTGCCTGCGGGCCGAAGGGGAAAGCGTCCTGCTGATGATCGGCGGGGCTTATGCGCTCATCGCCGATAGTCTGCGCGACTGCGTGAGGGACGTGGATTGGATGTGCACTCCGGAAGGATTCGCCGACTTGTTGCGGCGAACCTGACACGAAGATATCGGGGGTGTTGGACGGTACCGATGACCTGCGAAAGTACCAGAAAACACCCCCTAGGATGCCCCCTTGCGTAACCCCTTAGATGGCCTGAAATATCCCCCCTTACGTGCCTTGTATCGCGCCCCCCTTTTTGTCGCATCATGAGGAGAGGCGACAAAGCGGGAGGTCCAGTGGGTCTTGGCGAGATATCGGCGGAGGGTCAGGCGTTCGCGCGTCGGGTGAGTCCGGGGTTCGGGGTGTGGGCGGCGGGGGTGGAGCGGTCGGGGTTCTGTGTGCGTCCGGTCCGCCTGGCGGGGGTGCTGACCTTCTACGCGCACGTCCGGGCCTGGATCAAGGCCCGGTGGGACGACCCGTCGGTGTCCCCCAACACCCGCAAGTCCTCGGTAGAGGGCATCATCCCGTCGGTGATGGCGCACGTGCGGTCCGGGGTCCGGGGCCGTCCCTCGGATGCGGTACTGCGGCGGGCACTTCGGCGCTACGGCCTGCGTCCCCCGACCTGGGACGGGGAAATCCCGGCCAAGGAAGCTGAGGCGCTGGCCTGGCTGGCCAAAGCGTCCAAGCTCGTCGTTGACCTGGCGGACGCCGATGCGCTCGCGCCCGTGCTCGCCTGCATGGACAAGCGCGTGCGCGGAACCAAGCCGCTGGGGCCCTCGACGGTCAAGGCCCGCCGCATCGCGCTGTCGTCCTGCCTGGGCTACGCGGTCCAGCCTCGCAAGCTCCTGGACGCCAACCCGGTCCAGGGGCTGCGGGTCCGCCGGACGCGGACCTCTGAGCGGATCGACCCCCACACGGTGCCGTCCCCGGAACAGGCAGGGCGGCTCCTCGACGCCGTCAAGGGCCTGGGAGATGAGGGCGTCCACCTGAGCGCGTTCTTCGCGGTCATGTACTGGTCCGGCGCGCGCCCCGCTGAGGTCCGCCACCTGACCCGCGCGAACTGCATCCTTCCCGCCACCGGATGGGGCAAGCTCATCCTGTCGGGCAGCGTCCCGGAACTCTCGGCGGCCTGGACCGATGACGGCTCGCGCTTCGACCCCCGCGAACTCAAGCACCGGGCCGACCGGGAAGCGCGGCCCGTCCCCATCCCCCCGCCCCTGGTCGCCATCCTGCGCGCCCACATCGCCCGGTGGGGCACCACGCCGGACGGGCGGCTGTTCTGGGACGTGCGCCCGAACCAGGCCCACCCCTACATCACCAGCGCGCGCTACCTCGACGTCTGGGCCTTGGCCCGGACCTCCGCCATCACAGCGGAAGAGACGGCCGTCCACCTCGCCAAGCGCCCCTACGACCTGCGCCACGGGAACGCCTCCTTCCTCCTCGGAGCGGGCATCGCGCCCCCTGAGGTCGCGCGCAGGCTCGGCCACAGCGTGGCCGTCCTGTTCAACACCTACGCCCACTGGCTCAACGGACAGGAAGAGGCGGGCAACGCCCTCGCAGACGCTGCCCTCGCCCTGCTCACCAGTGACCAGACAACCCCGAACAAGCCACTGACCAGCGAAAACAGCGGCCACGGGCCACACACGGGCCAGACCTCCCCTCCGGCCGCTGCTTAGGCACAAAACGCCTGGTCAACGCCCTGCAACAGCAGAAAACCAAGTTCTCCACAGGGCCCCGTGCATCCGGTCGGACCCGTGGGATAGCGTCCCGTGGACGGGCCGGGACCGGGCCGGTCCGCCGACGGAGAGGGGCGTTCGATGAGCGTCGCGCCGGACGTGTGGGAGCGGCTGCCTTCGCGCAGGGTGGAGACCAACGGGATCGCCCTGCACGTCGTCGAGCACGGCGAGGGGCCGCTGGTCGTGCTGTGCCACGGGTTCCCCGAGCTGGGGTACTCCTGGCGGCACCAGGTCCTCGCGCTCGCCGAGGCCGGCTACCGGACGCTGACGCCCGATCTGCGGGGCTACGGCAGGAGCGACCGGCCAGAGGGCGTCGAGAACTACGACATCGTGACGCTCTGCGCGGACCTCGTCGGGCTGCTGGACGAGGCGGGGGCGCGGGACGCGGTCTTCGTCGGGCACGACTGGGGCGCGTCGATCGTCTGGCAGCTCGCCCTGCTGCACCCCGGGCGCGTCAGGGCCGTCGCCGGGCTGAGCGTGCCGCCTTCGCCGCGCGCCCCGGTCGCGCCGATCCCGATCCTGCGCCGCCGCCACGGCGACTCCTTCTACATGTGCTGGTTCCAGGAGCCGGGCGTCGCCGACGCGGCGCTGGCCCAGGACGTCCGCCACACCCTCACCGCCGACTCCATCGACGCGATCGCCGCGGGAGGAGCGCAGCAGCCGGAACCACGTCCCTGGCTGGCGGAGGAGGAACTCGCCTATTTCGTCGCGGCCTTTGAGGACACCGGGTTCACCGGGCCCCTGAACTTCTACCGGAACATCGACCGGAACTGGGCCCTCACCGAGCACCTCGCCGGCGCGGTCATCACCCGGCCCGCCCTGTTCCTCACGGGCTCGGCCGATCCCGTCGGCTCCTTCATGCCGGCGGACAAGCTCGCCGCGATCCTCGCCGACCCGCGCGGCCGGATCGTCATCGAAGGGGCGGGCCACTGGCTGCAGCAGGAGCGGCCGACCGAGGTGAACGCCGCGCTGCTGGAGTTCCTCGCCTCCCTCGATGAGGACCTTACTGCGTAAAGGCGCGCGCTCGGATCGGTACCGAAACGTCGGCCGCGCCTGCGGGACGCGGGGTGCGGCGACTGGTTACCATGGGCCGCGCCCGGTCGACATGTCGGGCTTTTCGTCTTCATCTATGGTTCGCCTTATCCGCGGTTCGGCGGCGACCGGAGGAGCAGCGGCATGTCCCACCTTGAGGCGCCCGGCTCCGAAGACCGGGCGGACTGGCGCGCGTACGCCGAGAAACTCGACGCCGAGGGCGACCCGCGCGGCCAGGCGATCCTCCTGGAGCACCGCCTGGAGACCGGAGAGGGCGACGCCGCGGGGCTCGTCCACGCCTACCGGCGCGTCGAGCGCCGGTGGGGCCTCGACGGGCTGCGCGAGGACGGCTCCTGGCGGTTCACCTGGTCGCGCGGCTTCCTCGACGAGGCCCGCTTCCGGGCCGCCCCGCACAGCAGGCCGCACCGCGGCGCCCTCGTGGAGCGCCTCCGCGCCGCCCACGAGGGCGCAGCCCTCCTCGACGCGACCACCGCAGACGCGGCAGACCCGGAGCGGTGGGAGGCCGCGCTCATCGAAGCGCTGCTGCGCCATCCCGCCGCCGCCCGGCTGCGCCGCCTCGACCTGCGCCTCGCCGACCACCACCACTCCGCGGCCCGCGCCGCCGCCGCGCTGGCCGCGCGCCGCAGGGAGCACCTCGCCGAACTGCGCTTCGGCCACGCCTTCACCTACCTCTACGAGGACGCCACGACGTCCACCGGCGCCCGGTTCGACCCGATGTCCCGCTACGACACCGGATTCGCCGGCGACGAGACCGCCGCCCTGTGGGAGGCCCTGCCCGCGCTGCGCACGCTCGAGGTCGAAGGCGCGCTCCTCTTCCACTGGATCGGCGGAGACGCGCTGACGGACCTGACGCTGCACGGGGCCGTCCGCTCCGACGGGGGAGTGCTCCCCGGCTCGTCCGCCCGCTTCCCCCGGCTGCCGAACCTCGCCGCGCTGACCGTGCGGATCGAATCCGATGTGCACGGCACCGCATGCCCCGTCGAGCAGCTCGACGAGCTGACGGTCGAGGCCTACCCCGCGCTGCGCTCCCTCGACCTCGGCGGCGCCCACTTCGACGACGGAGACCTCGGCGTCCTGCGGGCGCTGGCGGACTCGCCGGTCCTGCCGGGACTCACCCGCCTGCGCGTCCGGAGCCTCGCCGTCGAGGGCTGGGAGGCCGACGGGGAGCCGTTGGCCGCGCTGGCGGAGCTCGCCCCCCGCTTCGCCCACCTCGCCCTGTCCGTCGCCGGGGACGTCGCCGTCGAAGGGGCCGAGGCGTCCGAGGTCGCGGCGCTGCTGCGCCTCACCCCCTGGCAGAGCTGAGGTGGCGGCCGGGGCCGGGCCGGTCGGTAAACTGCGGCGGTCCGGCCGGTCTGGCCGGTCCGGTGGCGGGCGGGGCGAGGATCGGAGTGAGCGTGGCGGAGGCCGTCGGCGGGCAACCGGACAGGTCCGACGAGGCGGTGCTGCGGCGCGGGCTCGCGGCGTTCGCGGAACTGGGCTACGCGCACACCACGGTACGGGAGCTGGCCCGGCGGATCGGGGTCAACCACAACTTCGTCGGCGACAGGTTCGGCTCCAAGCTCGACTTCTGGTTCGCCGTCGTGGACTTCGCCGTCGCCGAGGCGCACCTGTCGTTCGCCGACGACCCTGACCTCCCCGAGGACGGCGCGCTGCCCGACGAGGACCTGCTGCGGCTGGTCGTCCGGCACTTCTACCGGACCGCCGCGCACCACCCGCACCTGCACCGGCTGTTCGCCGAGGAGGCCGCGCACGAGTCCGAGCGGCTCGCGTACCTGTTCGACAAGTACATCGACCCCTCGGCGGCGCGTTTGCGCCCGCTGCTCACCCGGCTCCAGCGGGCGGGCCGGCTGCCGCGCGCCCCCCAGCACGTCCTGTTCTTCGCGGTCATCGGCCCGACCCTCGGCATGACGCACGCGCCGCTGGCCCACCGCCTCGGCCGCCCCGGCGATCCGGCCATCGCCTCCCTGGAGCGCTACGCCGATCAGCTCGCCGACATGGTCCTCACCGGCCTGCTCACCGAGCCCCCGCCCGGATGATCCGACGGCGCCGGCGTCGAGCCTTCCGAGAGGATCTGCCACCGGGGCCGTCCGGAGATCAGGGACGCGCGGGGTGAAGGGTCAGCGGGCGCAGGCGATGCAGGTGCGGGCGGTGGGGCGGGCGGCCAGACGGGCAGGGGCGATGGGGCCGCCGCAGGAGGCGCAGGTCCAGTAGGTGCCTTCGCTCAAGCGCGCGGCGGCGTCGTCCAGGGCGGCGAGGTCGGCGCGGGCCCGGGTGAGGGAGTCGGTGAGGCGCTCGCGCTCGAAGGCGATGGTGGCGCCCTCGGGGTCGTGCTCGTCGTCGGCGTTGCTGCCCTCGGAGGAGGCGACGAGCTCGTCCCACAGGTCGGTGAGCGAGGCCATGAGGCGTTCGTTCGCGGCGCGCGCCTCGCCGATCAGGGCCGCCGCCCGGGCCCGCTCGTCCTTCGTCGGGGCTGTCATGCAAGTGCACAACGTGATCGGACGGACACGTATTCCGGGCGCGACATCCCTTGCGGGGACGGGAGGCGGGGTTCCGCCCGCCCCCCGGGGGCCCGGGGGGCGGGGCGGGCCTGATGTACTGATCAAGAAGCCGAGAGAGGGGTCGCCATGACGTCGCCGCTGAACCCGTCGGGAGTGTTCCGGATCGCGGGCAAGGAGGTGCGCCGCCTGGGCTACGGGGCCATGCGGATCACCGGGCCCGGGGTGTGGGGCCCGCCCGCCGACCGCGAGGAGGCGGTCCAGGTGCTGCGGCACGCCGTCGAGTTGGGCGTGGACCTGATAGACACGGCGGACTCTTACGGGCCGTTCGTCAGCGAGGAGATCATCCGCGAGGCGCTGCACCCCTACACCGAGAACCTCCTGATCGCCACGAAGGCAGGGTTCGTCCGGACGGGGCCGGACCGCTGGTACGTCCTGGGCGACCCGAACTACCTGCGCCAGCAGGTCGAGATGAGCCTCGTCAGGCTCGGCCTGGAGCGGATCGAGCTGTTCCAGCTGCACCGGATCGACGAGCGCTTCCCCGTCGCCGAGCAGGTCGGCGTGCTGCGCGACATGCACGACGAGGGCAAGATCGGCGCGATCGGCCTGTCGGAGGTGACCGTGGCCCAGATCGAGGAGGCCCGCAGGACCGCCGAGATCGCCACCGTGCAGAACCGCTACAACCTCCTCGACCGGAACTCGGCCGACGTGCTCGCCTACTGCGCCGCCGAAGGCATCGGCTTCATCCCGTGGGCCCCCGTCGCCGCGGGCGGCCTCACCGGCCCCGGCACCGCCCTCCAGGCCGTCGCCGACGAGACCGGCGCGACGCCGTCCCAGGTCTCGCTGGCCTGGCTGCTCGCCAAGACCCCGGTGATGCTCCCCATCCCTGGCACGTCCTCCTCGGTGCACCTGGAGGAGAACATGGCGGCCTCCTGCCTCTCGCTCACCCCGGAGCAGATCGCCGCACTGGACGCCCTGGCCTGATCCGGCCCGTCCCGGGGCGGTGCACTGGTGGTAGCGTCCCCGCCCTGGACCACGGGGCAGAAGGGGGCGGAGTGCGCAGTCTGCTGTTCACCGGGGAAGGCGCGCCGCCTGCCCGCCCGCCCGGGTACTGGGCCGACCTTCGGCTCGACGCGGTCGCGGCTGCCGTGTCGGCGCTGGCGGGGGAGGACACGGCGGCCTACCTGCACGGCGCTCCGCGCGACCTCGCGCTCGTCTCCGCAAGGCAGGCGGTCTTCCGCGCGCTTGAGGCTCCGGAGGCGGGGGCGGCGGCACGGGCGTTCTGCGCGGCCTCCGACAGGGTGCGGCGGCGTCTGGCGCGGATCGCGCGGACCGGGCACGTGCCGCAGGCCGGGCGCAGGCTCGCCGAGGCCGTCGTCGCGCACGCCGCGGCGGTCGAGGAGTTCGCCGCGGCGCTCGCCCCGGGCGTCCCGGGGCTGGAGGCCCTCGGCGCGGACCTTGCCGCGCTGGCCGTATCGCCCGCCTTCACCGTCCCGCGCGACGCGGCCCGCGCGCTCCTGGCCCGCCTGGACGCGGTCAGGTACGACCTCCTGCTGCGCGGCGACGAGATCACCGTCGCGCCGTGCGAGCCCGGCGCCGACGACGCCTTCGCCGACCGGGTGCACGCGGTCTTCGCCCGCTTCCGCACCGGCCCTCCCGCGGCGGCTCCCCGGCCCGCCGACGACTCAGGCCTCGACGTGGTGGAGGCGGCGGTCGTCGATCTCGTCGCCCGGCTCCATCCCGAAGTGTTCGCCGACCTGGCCGCCTTCCTCGCGGCGCACCGGGGCTTCCTGCCGGACGGGCTCGTGCGGCTCGACCGGGAACTGCGGTTCTGCCTCGGCCTCCTGGACGTCCTCGCGCCGCTGCGCGCGGCCGGGCTGCCGGTCTGTCACCCCGAGGTCTCGACCGAGGACCGGACGCTGGAGGCCCTCGACCTGTACGACCTCGCCTTGGCCGCCGAGCGCGCGGGCGACGTCGTCCCCAATGACGTCACTGCCGCGCCCGGGGAGCGGGTCATCGTGGTGTCGGGGCCGAACCAGGGCGGCAAGACCACCCTTTCGCGGGCGTTCGGCCAGCTCCACCATCTGGCGGGACTCGGCTGCCCCGTCCCGGCGCGCCGCGCGCGGGTCCACCTGCCCGACCGCGTCCTCACCCACTACGAGCGCGCGGAGAGCCTGGAGAACCCGGCGAGCAAGCTGGAGGAGGAACTGGTCAGGCTGCGGGACCTGCTGGACGCGGCGACCGGCGACAGCGTGGTCGTGCTGAACGAGATCTTCATGTCCACCACCGCGTCCGACGCGCTCGCGCTGAGCCGCCCCCTGCTCACGGCGCTCCTCGACAAGGGGGTCCGCTGCCTTTGGGTGACGTTCTTGGACGAGCTGTCCCGCGCGGACCCCGCGGTCGTCAGCATGGTCGCCGAGACCGAGGGCCCCGACGCGCGCCGCACCTTCCGCATCGTCCGGGGGACCGCGGACGGCCGCAACCACGCTCGCGTTCTCGCCGAGCGCTTCGGCCTGACGTACGCGGCGCTCAGCAGCCGCCTGGAGGAGCGCCGGGTGGGGGAACGCCGGGTGGGGGAGGCCGCCCGATGAGACCGAGACTCCTCGCCGAAGACACCGACTTCTCTTTCGTCGTCCCCGACGGTCCGGTGGCGGCCGATCTCACCGCCGACCTGGAACTGCGGCTGCTCTGGGACGCCATGGCACGCGGCGACGGACGGCTCGGCGCGATCGCCGCCGCCGTGATGCTGCGTCCGCTCACCGACCCCGCCGTTCTGCGCCACCGGCGGGAGGTCCTCGCCGACTGCCTGCGCCGACCGGACGCCGTGCGCGCGCTCTACGCCCTCGCCGACAAGGCGGTGGAGGAAGAGGAGAAGGTCGTGCGCGGCATCGGCGGGAGGTCCGACGGCCGCCTGCGGCGCGCGCTGGGCGTCCTGGAGACGTTCTGCGGACGGCTGCGGAGCCTCGCCGGGCTCGCGGCGGCCCACCGGGCCGAGTTCTCCTCGCCCGCCTTCACCCGCCTGTTCCAGATGATCGGCGACAATCTCGACGAACGGTACCTGCGCGAGGTGGAGGCGACGCTCGCCCTGCTGGAGTTCGAGGGCGGCATCGCGGTCACCGGCGGCCTCGGCCCCGTCAACCGGCCGGCGGGTTTCCGGCTGCACCCGCCTCCCGGGGCGCGCCCGGACCGGCGCTGGCGCAGGGCGCGGCTGCGGCACAAGGCGTCGGGCGAGTCCGACGACGACTGGCGCGCCCTCTCAGCTTTCCGCGCGGGGCTCCTCGGCGGCGCAGCCGACGCGGCCACCGCCTCCGCCGACGACGTCCGCGACTTCTTCGCGGCCCTGCGCGACGAACTCGGCTTCTACGTCGGCTGCCTCAACCTCGCCGAGGCGCTCTCCGCACACGGCCTTCCGCTCTGCCTGCCCGAGCACAGGCAGCCCGGAGAGGCGGCGCTGTCCGCGCGCGGCCTGTACGACCCCTGCCTTGCGCTCCGCCTGGACGCGCCCGTCACGGCCAACGACCTCGACGCCGACGGCATCGCCGTCGTCATGGTCACGGGAGCCAACCGGGGAGGCAAGTCCACGTTCCTGCGCGCGCTTGGCGTCGCCACCTTGATGGCGCAGAGCGGCATGTTCGCCCCCGCGGCCTCCTATGTGGCCACCCCTGCCGACGGCGTCTTCACCCACTTCCGGCGGGAGGAGGACAGCACGCTGACGAGCGGCCGCCTCGCCGAGGAACTCGGGCGGATGAGCGCGATCGCCGCTCTCTTGCGGCCCGGCTCCCTTCTGCTCAGCAACGAGTCCCTGTCCTCGACCGGTGAGGAGGAGGCGTCCGCCATCGCCGCCGACCTCCTGCGCGCGTTCACCGGCCACGGCGTCCGGGTCGCCCTCGTCACCCACCTCCACACCCTCGCCCGCGCCGTCCACGCGGCGCCGCCCGCCCCGACCCTCTCCCTGCGCGCCGAACGCTCCTCCGACGGCACCCGCACCTTCCGCCTCACCCCGGCGGAGCCCCTCCCGTCCGCCCACGCGAGCGACCTCTACACCCGCATCATCGGCCCACCCGGGTAAGTGTGAGCTTGCCCACAGAGGGTCGTCGGATCTGTGGTGTTCTGCGGCGACTTCTCCCTTTCGGCTCCGCATCGCCTCGCAAGACGGGGTCCGGGCCTGGTGAGACACCGGACGTGCCACTAGCTTGGCGGCATGAAGATCGGTGATGTGGTGCCTGATTTCGCGGCGCCCGACGCGACCGGAGCGGAGCGGAGGCTGAGCGAACTGCTCGCCGACGGACCCGTGGTCCTTTTCTTTTACCCCGCGGCGTTCACGCCCGGGTGCACCGCGGAAGCCTGCCACTTCCGCGACATCGTCGGCGAGTTCAAGGCGCTCGGCGCGACGCCCGTCGGGATCAGCGGCGACAGCGTCGAGCGGCAGGCGGAGTTCAGCGGCAAGTACGAACTCGGCTACCCGCTGCTCGCCGACCCTGAGGGCGAGGTGCGCAAGCTGTTCGGCGTGGCCCGGGGCGTGGCGTTCGCGCCGACCAAGCGGGTGACGTTCGTCATCGACACCGACCGCAAGGTCCTGGAGGTCGTCAAGAGCGAGATCCGCATGAACGTGCACGCGGATCGCGCCCTTGCGGCGCTGCAAGGCCGTCAGGCGGTCTGAGTCCGCTCGCCGAGGTCGCGGAACCGCTGCTCGGGCAGCAGCCGCAGGTTGCCCGCCGCCGCGGCGGGGTCGCCGAGGAACCGGTCCATGTCGAAGCGCCGGGCCTCGGCGACCGTCAGCACGCCGCACAGCAGCGCGCCGTCCACGTGCACGATGACGAACGGCCCGACCTGCGCGAAGGCGTCGTCGGCGGCCCGGAGCTCCAGGGCGAGCGCGTGCAGCGCGTCCCGGCGCGGGTCGGCGCCGGTGCCGGGCAGGCCGTCGAGCAGCGCCACGAAGTCGCGGCGCAGCCGCGCCGGGTTCTTGCCGGCCAGGTAGTACTGGGTGTGCCAGGGCGCCTCGCCCGCCGGGACCTGCATCCGGACGCGCAGGTCGACCGCTTCCACGAAGTTCTCGTACGCCTTCGTCAGCAGCTCGTGCGACAGCGGGTGCGCCCCGACGAGGCCGCCGCGCACGGTCGTCGCCTCGCCTTCGGCGCTCGCATGCTGCCCGGCCAGGTGGTCCTCGACGGCGTCGAGCGCCTGCGCGAGGTCCCGGTAGCGCTCCAGGTCCCTGTCGCGCTCGGTGTCCAGCTCGTCGAGCCGGTCCAGCGCGAGGTCGGTGCGGCCGCGCAGCGCCAGCAGTTCCTCCCGGACGGCCTCCAACGCGCCCGGCGCGTCCAGGCCGGCCAGCGCCCGCGGGCCCTCCGGGGAGCCGCCGTCGCCGATCCGCTCGCGCAGGTCGACGACCGCCTCGGCCAGCCTCTCGTCCTGCTCGGCGCGGGTGGCGCGCAGTTCGGCGAGCGCGTCGGCGAGCTGGACGGCCTGCTCGGCGTCGGCGGACCGCAGGTCCTCCAGTTCGGCGCTGATCCGGCGCAGTTCCGCGCCGCCGCCCTCCCGCGCGCTCAACGCGCGCACCTCCGACAGCGCCAGATCGACCCGGACGCCCTGGGTGCGCAGCTCGGTGGCGACCTCGCCGATCCGCTCGCGGCCCGACTGCCGGACCTCGTCCAGCGCGGCCTCCAGCGCGGTGCCCTGGCGGGCGTGCTCGGTGGTGACCGCGTCGGCGAGGGCCGCCTGCTCGGTCCTGGCGTGCCGTGCCTCGGCGAGCGCCGCGGCGATGTCGCCGGCCTGGCGCTCCTGCGCGGCGCGCAGCTCGGCGAGCGCGGCGTCGACCCGTGCGGCGAGGGTCCGGTGCAGGTCGGCGACCGAGGCCTCGGTGCGGCCGGTGCGCTCCTCGATCCTGCCGACGTAGCCGGCCAGCTCGTCGTGGCGGCGCAGCGCGACGGCCAGGTCGTCCTGGCCCTGGGCGAGTTCGGAGGCGCGCTTGGTGAGGCGCGCGAGATCGGCGGCCTCGGGCCGGCCCGCGACGTCGGCGCGCAGCTCCGCGATCTCGCCGAGCGCCTCCTCCAGCCGAGCCGCCAGCCGTTCGGCGTCCTCCTGCTGACTGATGCGCTCGGCCGTCTCGCGTCTAGACCGGCCGAAGGCCAGGTAGAGCTCCGCACCGGCGACCGCCAGGCACGCGACGACCAACCACACCGCCATGGCACTCCTTAAGGCTCGGGTATCTCTGACGATAAGCCCTGAAATGCCCTGCGGTCAGGGGGTTTCGGATGTGCCTGGAGATCTTTCAGGCGGCGGCCTCGTCGAGCGCGCCGGTGACCGGGCGGGCATCCGACCCACGAGAGGTGAGGCAGCACGTTCCGCAGGCTTCGGCCTCCGGGAGCGTCACCCACAGGCAGCAGGTCTTGCGCCGGGGCGGGTCGAGCTCCATGAGGTCGCGGACCGGGCGCCCCGCCAGCGCGAGGAGGTCCGCGGCGTTCACCGGCGGCAGCAGGCCGACGTAGGTGTCGAGCGGCCGGGTGAGGGATTCGGCGACCGAACCCCACAGGTTCCGGCGGCCCGCGCGGGCGACGTCGGCGAGCGCGTCGATGAGCGGGCCGTGCAGGTCGGCGAGGAGGGAGGGGAGGTCGGTGGTGGTGCCCGGCTCCTCGGCGGTGCCGATCCGCATGTGCGGGTAGTCGTCGCCGAGGTCGCGCAGCCGCAGGGTGTCGGCGGTCCACGCGGGGAACAGGCCGCCGGTGGACGCCCAGGACAGCGCCAGCGGGATCGACGCCCAGTACGCGTAGTTCTTCCACCAGAGCGTCGCGCCGACGTGGCGGGGGGCGTTCCAGCGCGCCGCGTGCGCGGTGACCATCGTGTCGAGCGCGTCGCGGTGGGTGGTGGCGAGCTGGGTGATGGTGAGGCCGTCGGCCTCGCGGAGGCCGGCGCCGATGCCGGGCAGCTCGTCGGTCTGCGCGAAGGTGGCGAACAGTGCCAGGAGAGGCTGGAGCGTCATGCGGGTCTCCGGTTCCGGAGCCGGCCGGGCCTGCGGCCCGGGGCGGGAGGGGTCGAGCTCTAAATTAGGTGAGCCTTACCTAACTTTACCCGATCTGCCGCTTCGATCCACGGGCGGGGCCGCATTCGCCGAAACTCTGTCCGGCTCGTTATGCTTCGGCTAAGGAAAGGCTAGCCTAAGTGACGTTTCGGCTGTCCTGACCCTGTCAGGCCGAGTCGGTGGGACCCCCGGAAGGTGCGCGCATGACGAACGAGAAGCCCAGGCTGCGCGCCGAGCGACTGCGGCTGGCCTACGACGGCCGCACGATCGTCGACGACCTCGACCTCGACATCCCCGACGGCAAGGTCACCGCGGTCATCGGCCCCAACGGGTGCGGCAAGTCCACCACCCTGCGCGCGCTGGGCCGGCTGCTGAAGCCGCGGGCGGGAAGCGTCATCCTCGACGGGGAGCTCATCGACAAGCTGCCGACCCGCGACGTCGCCCGCACCATCGGCGTGCTGCCGCAGTCGCCGATCGCGCCGGGCGGCCTCACCGTCGCCGAACTCGCCGCGCGCGGCAGGCACCCGCACCAGAGCTGGTACAAGCCCTGGTCGGAGAAGGACGAGGCGGCCGTCACCGAGGCGCTTGCCCGCACCGAGCTGCTCGACCTGCGCGAACGCCAGGTGGACGAGCTGTCCGGCGGCCAGCGGCAGCGCGCGTGGATCGCCATGGTCCTCGCCCAGGGCACCGACCTCCTCCTGCTGGACGAGCCGACCACGTTCCTCGACCTCGCCCACCAGATCGACGTCCTCGACCTCGTCCGCGAGCTGAACGGCGACGGCCACACCGTCGTCATGGTCCTGCACGACCTGAACCTCGCCGCACGCTACGCCCACCACCTCGTCGCCATGCGCGACGGCCGGGTGGCCGCCCAGGGCGGCCCGGAAGAGGTCCTGACGGCCGATCTCGTCCGCGACGTCTTCGACCTCGACGCCCAGATCATCGCCGACCCGTCCTCCGGCACCCCGATGGTGATCCCGCTGAGCCGCATCAAGGCGCCCCGCTCCATCCCCGCCTGACGAGGCGGCGCCGGACGCGTGCCGGAACCGGGGAGGCCCGGCCGCCCGCGCGGCGCCGGGCCTTCGGCGTGCCCGGAGAAAGTGCCCGGAGAAAGTGCCCAGAGAAGGAGAAAGCGGGCCCGGAGAAGAAAAACCGGGCCTCTCAGCACCAGGGGGCTGTGCTGAGAGGCCCGGACGGGGGACTCCCCACCGGTTGCCAGGAGGATCTCCATTCGCTCTTGGTGATCCGGCGGTGAGTCTCTTCGTTGCTCTAAGA
This sequence comes from Actinocorallia aurea, assembly GCF_054783995.1. Taxonomy (NCBI): domain Bacteria; kingdom Bacillati; phylum Actinomycetota; class Actinomycetes; order Streptosporangiales; family Thermomonosporaceae; genus Actinocorallia; species Actinocorallia aurea. Next base: position 44,331 of record NZ_BAAGPQ010000013.1, on the reverse strand, counting down.
ATGCCCAACGGTTCGGCGTTCGACACAAAGTTTTTGGTAAAGAAGGCAAGCCTTGCCTTCACATCCTGTGGTAGACGGGGCACTTCGCTGTGGTTTGTTAAGGGATGCCCTGGTTTGCGGGGGCGGGCTCGCCGACGCGGCGGGCACCGGGTTATGCTGCGCTCCCCGGAGTGCCGAATTGGATTCGGTTTCCTTGCCCCGGGTGTGCGCAGGAGGCGAAGTGAAGCAGCTCAGCGGCCGGACGGCCCTCGTGACCGGCGGCGGACGCGGCATCGGCCGGGCCATCTCGCTCGCGCTCGGAGAAGCCGGCGCGGACGTCGCGGTGAACTACACCAAGGACGCGGGCTCGGCCGAGGAGACCGTCGCGGCGCTGCGCGCCCTCGGGGTGCACGCCGAGGCCTACCAGGCCTCGATCGCCGACCCCGGCGAGGCCGCGCAACTCGTCGCGCGGGTCGCCGCCGACTTCGGCGGGCTCGGCATCCTCGTGCACAGCGCCGGGATCGCCAGCCGCGGCAGGACCGTCGCCGACACCGACCCGGCCGAGCTGGAGCGGGTCATCGGCGTGCACGCGCTCGGCGCCCACCACGTCGCGCGGGCCGCGGTGCCGCACCTGCGCGCCCAGGAGCGCGGCGACGCCGTCTTCATCTCCAGTATCGTCGCCGAGACGGCCCCCGCGGGCTCCGCCCCGTACGCGATGGCCAAGGCCGCCATGGAGGCGCTCGCCCACGTCCTGGCCAAGGAGGAGCGCCGCCACGGCGTCCACGTCAACATCGTCGCCCCCGGCCTCACCGACACCGACATGGGCCGCCGCCTCGCCCGCGCCACCACCGGCGCGGCCGACATCCGCGCCCTCGACGCGGCCTCCCCCTTCGGCCACGTCTGCTCTCCCGAAGAGGTCGCCGACGTCGTCCGCTTCCTCGTCTCCCCGGCCGCCTCGTACGTCACCGACCAGCGCATCGTCGTCGACGGCGGCACCTTCTAGGGCGCGAGAGGCCTGAGACGTCGGTTCGGGGCCGCGGGTTCGTCGCGCGAGCGCACGCCGTGCGGGGGACTCCGGTCCCTGGTCGCGGGGATCGGGCGGGGACGACGATCGCGGGTATGAAGATGACATTCGCCGGGGCGGCGGCGGCCGGAGGGGCGCTCGCGCTCGTCGCCGTGCTGGGGCAGCCCGCGGAAGCGGTCTCGTACGACACCGTCAAGCTCGTGGTCACCAGTGCCAGCGGGAAGCCGATCTATCTGGAGCACCACATCGCGAAGTGCAGGACGAAGACGAACTGCACGCAGTCGGGCAAGGACGGCACGACGAAGACCGCCAGGTACACGCAGACGATCAAGGTGCGCGGCGACCGGGCGGTGTGGGTCAGCACGACGGCGCTGAAGAAGCACCGGGTGCGGGTCTACGTGAACGGGGCGCTCGTCCGCGACCGCAAGGCGGTCTGGCAGGGGCAGGACGACGCGGGCTTCTACGTGAGCGACCTCTACATCCGCTGACGCCGGTCCCCTTGGACGTTCCCCTCGGGCGCTCCCCTCGGGCCCGGTGTCAGCCGGTGATGACGGCGATGACCGTGGTGCCCGGGGGCAGTTCGCCGGTCGCGGCCATCGTGTAGACGCCGAAGAGCATCTTGCCCGTGTAGATCGGGTCGAGGCGGACGCCGTGGCGGGTCGTGAAGTCGGCGGTGAAGGCGGTGAGCTCGGGGGTGGTGCGGGCGTAGCCGCCGTGGTGGAAGTCGGTGCGGAGCGACCAGGACTCGGACGTGCGGCCGTGTTCGGCCTGGAGGCGGCGGACCTCGTCGGCGAGGAAGCCGCCGCCCTTCAAGACGGCGAAGCCGAGGGCCCGCGCGCCGGGGCGCAGGCCCAAGGACAGCCCGGCGAGGGTGCCGCCCGTGCCTACGGGGCAGCACAGGACGTCGTAAGGCTCGGTGATCTCTTCGGCGAGCTCTACGCAACCGCGTACGGCGAGGCCGTTGGAGCCGCCTTCGGGCAGCACGTAGAAGCGGCCCGGAGGCACCGGCTTGTCTCGGTACGCCGTGCGTGAGACGTACCTGAGTTCCATGCCCTGCGCCGTCGCGAATTCCAGGACGGGGTTGAGCGGGGCGTGCTCCTCGCCGCGGATGATCCCGATCGTCCGGAAGCCGCAGCGCCGCCCGGCCGCGGCCGTCGCGCGGATGTGGTTGGAGTACGCGCCGCCGAAGGTCAGCAGCGTGTCGTGGCCCTGCGCGGCGGCCTCGGCGAGGTTGTGCCGGAGCTTGCGCCACTTGTTGCCCGGGATCTGCGGGTCGATCAGGTCGTCCCGCTTCAGCAGCAGGCGCACGCCGCCGAGCCGGTCGTCCACGATGGGCACGAGCGGCGTCGGCGGCACGTCCGGCAGCACGCGGGTCAGCCCAGTTCGGCGGCGACCGCGGCGGCGAAGGTGTCGATGTCGGACTCGGTGGTGTCGAACGACGCCATCCAGCGGACCTCGCCGGTCTGCTCGTCCCACGTGTAGAAGCGGAACCGCTTCTGCAGGCGCTCGGTGACCTCGCGCGGCAGCACCGCGAACACCGCGTTCGCCTGCACCGGCCGCTGGATCTCCAGCCCCGGAAGGCCCTCGACGGCCTTGGCGAGCCGCTGCGCCATCGCGTTGGCGTGCCGGGCGTTGCGCAGCCACAGGTCGCCCTCGTACAGCGCGACGAGCTGCGCGGAGACGAACCGCATCTTGGACGCGAGCTGCATCGCCGACTTGCGCAGGTACTTCAGCGACGGCGTCAGCTCAGGGTTCAGCGTGACGACGGCCTCGCCGAGCATCGCCCCGTTCTTCGTGCCGCCGAGCGACACCAGGTCCACCCCGGCGTCGGTGGTGAAGGCGCGGATCGGCAGGTCAAGCGTCGCGGCCGCGTTGGAGATCCGCGCCCCGTCGAGGTGGACGAGCATGTCCCGTTCATGCGCGTAGGAGGTGATCTCGGTGATCTCCTCGGGCGTGTAGCGGGTGCCCAGCTCCGTCGTCTGGGTGATCGAGACGACGTGCGGCTGCGCGCGGTGCTCATCGCCCCAGCCCCAGGCCTGGCGGTCCAGCAGCTCGGGCGTCAGCTTGCCGTCCGGCGTCGGGACCGTCCAGATCTTGATCCCGGCGACCTTCTCCGGCGCGCCGCCCTCGTCCACGTTGATGTGCGCGGTCTCCGCGGCGATCACGGCCGACCACCGGCGGGTCGCGGCCGACAGCGCGACGACGTTGGCGCCGGTCCCGTTGAACACCGCGAACGCCTCGGCGGCGGCGCCGAAGTGGTCGCGAACGACCTCCTGGAGGCGCGCGGTGTAGGCGTCCTCGCCGTAGGCGATCTGGTGCCCGTCGTTGGCCGCGACGATCGCCGCGAGCACCTCCGGGTGGATCCCGGCGTAGTTGTCGCTGGCGAAGCCGCGCTTGGAGGTGTCATGCAGGGTGCTCATGCGGCGCGGATGCCTTTCGTGGAGTCGATGACGTCGCCCAGGCGCTTGGCGAGGGCCTCGTAGAACATGCTGAGCGGGAACTCGTCCGGCAGGACCGCGTCGACCCAGGCCTTGGGCGGCTCCGCGACGGGCAGCGCGGCCACGCCCTTGGCCCACGCCGAGCCGGGGTGCGGCTCGACGTACTGCGACACCAGATCATAGGCGGCGAGCCAGTGCGCGAGCTTCGGCCGGTCGATGCCGTCCTTGTACAGGCCCTCGACCTCGGCGCACAGCGCGTTGACGGTCCCGGGCAGCCGCTCCCAGTCGAGGGTGAGCCGGTTGTCGGTCCAGTGCAGGACCCCGTGCTTGTGCAGGAAGGCGAACAGGAGCTGGCCGCCGAGCCCGTCGTAGTTGCGGACGCGCGCCCCGGTGATGGGGAAGCGGAACAGCCGGTCGAAGAGGATCGCGTACTGCACGAGCGGCGCGTGCGGCAGGTCCAGGAGGGTCGCCTCGCGGAACGTGTTGAGGTCGCAGCGCAGCTCTTCGAGCGCGTACAGCCAGTACGGCATCCGCTGCTTGATCATGAACGGGTCGAACGGCAGGTCGCCGTGGCTGTGCGTGCGGTCGTGGATGAGGTCCCACAGCACGAACGTGTCCTGAGCGAGCTCCTGGGAGGACAGGAGGCGGGCGGCGTCCGGAGGCAGGGGCAGCCGCAGCGTGTCGGCGGCGGCCCGCGAGACGCGCCGGAACCGGGCCGCCTCGCGGTCGCAGAAGATGCCGCCCCAGGTGAACTTCGGCGGGGTCTCGGCGACCGCGACGGTCTCGGGGAACAGCACCGCGGAGTTGGTGTCGTAGCCCGCGGTGAAGTCGGTGAACGCCACGGGCACGAACATCGGGTTGTCGTAGCGGGACCGCTCCAGCTCGGCCAGCCACTCGGGCCACACGACGCGGAACAGGACCGCCTCGAAGTTGCGGTCGGGGTTGCCGTTCTGCGTGTACATGGGGAAGACGACGAGGTGCTCCAGGCCGTCCTCGCGGCGCTCCTGCGGCTGGAAGGCGAGTAGTGAGCCGAGGAAGTCCGGGATGCCCAGTCCGTCCTCGTCCCAGCGGCGCAGGTCGGCGACGCAGGCGGCCAGGTAGGCGGCGTCGTGCGGGAAGAGCGGGGCCAGCGCCTCGACGGAGCCGGTGATCCGGGCGAGCGCGGCGCGCGCCTCGGGCACGGAGGCGGCCGGGACCGACCCGTCCTTGAGCTGGAGCGGGCGCAGCTCCTCGACGGCGGCCTTCAGCTCCGTCCACGCGGGGTGCGCGAAGGCCGCGGAGGAGACGGCCGCGGCGCCTCGCTCGGCGGGCTCGCCGGCCGCCCAGGTGACGATGCCGCGCCACAGGGCGGCGTGGTCGAGGTCGCCGATGGAGTCGTCGCCGAAGAGGTCGGAGTCGGCGAACACCGCGACACGCCCGGCGTCGGCGCGCACGGCGACGGCGAGGGGAGCGCCGGCGGGGTCGGCCGTGGGGGAGGTGCGCAGGAGCACCTCGCCGCCGACCGGCGCGTTGAGCGCGCCCGCCCGGTAGAAGCAGGCCGCGCCGACCCCGGCCAGGACGTCGTCCGGGCCGACGGGACCGCCGCGCTCGGCGAGCACCCAGTGCGCGACGTCCTTGTGGGAGCGACGCGGGTCCTGCACGGTCGTGGAGACGACGCCGACGCCGAAGCGGGCGAGGAGATCGCCGAGGTTCGTGCCGTACTTGTCCTGCTCGCACTCGGCGAGGACGACGAGGCCGCCGCCTCCGCGCACGAACTTCTCGATCGCGTCGAGTTCCTCGCCGGAGAAGACCGGGGAGCCGACGCCGGTCGTGCGCTCCCAGCGGTCCTCGGCCGGGTGGGCGATCACCAGGACGTCCTGGGCGGCCAGCACCTCGGGGGTGAGGGGCCCTTCGGCGTGCGGCTCGATGGCGTGCCCGGCGGCGCGCAGGAGGCCTGCCGCGCGCGTGTACCCCGCGTCGGCGGGGTGTCCGGGGTTCATCGCCTTGACGGCGTCGGCCCGGATGCTCCACGCCTCCCGGTGCGCCTCGTCGAACAGCACCTGCACGAAGCCGCGCATGGGCGAACCTCCCGGAAATCTCTCTTAATACAACAGATCTTACGGGATGTACCGTACTAGAACGGAAAATCTTCTGTCACCTCCGGTCGGCACTAGGATTTGATCCATGTCTTCTTCTCCCGTCTCCTCGAAGGTCCGGGTGCGCTTCGCGCCCTCGCCCACCGGCATGTTCCACGTCGGCGGCGCCCGCTCCGCCCTGTTCAACTGGGCCATCGCCCAGCAGACCGGGGGGACCTTCGTCCTGCGGATCGAGGACACCGACGCCAACCGCAACCGGCCCGAGTGGACCGAGGGGATCATCAGCGCCCTCGCCTGGATCGGCGTGGACAGCTCCTCGCCGCACTTCGAGGGCCCGCTCATGCAGTCCGCGCAGGAGCCGCAGCACCGCGCCGCCGTGGCCGGGCTGCTGGCCGACGGCCGCGCCTACCACTGCACCTGCACCCGTGAAGAGGTCATCGCCCGCACCGGCGACTCCAACCGCGGCTACGACGGCCACTGCCGCGACCTCGGCCGCGCCGAGGGCGTCGTGCGCTTCCGCACCCCCGACGACGGCGCGACCCCCGTCGACGACCAGGTCCGCGGCCTGGTGGAGTTCCCCAACGTCGCCATGGAGGACTTCGCGATCGCCCGCTCCGACGGGTCCCCGCTGTTCATCCTCGCCAACGTCGTCGACGACATCGAGATGGGCATCACGCACGTCCTGCGCGGCGACGAGCACCTGTCGAACACGCCCAAGCAGCAGCTCCTGTGGGACGCGCTCGGCAAGACCCCGCCGGTCTGGGCGCACGTCCCGGTGATCGTCAACGAGAAGCGGCAGAAGCTGTCCAAGCGGCGAGACAAGGTCGCCCTGGAGGACTACAAGGCCGAGGGCTACCTCGCCGACGCCATGGTCAACTACCTCATGCTGCTCGGCTGGGCCCCGTCCGGCGACCGCGAGATCGTCCCGTGGGCGGAGATGGTCGAGGAGTTCAAGGTCGCCGACATCAACAGCTCCCCGGCGTTCTTCGACGTCAAGAAGCTGCGCGCGATCAACGGCGAGTACATCCGGGCGCTGCCCCTGGAGAGGTTCATCGCCGAGGGCGAGGCGTTCCTCGACCCGTCCTGGGACCGCAAGGTGTGGGCGCAGCTCGCCGAGCTCGCGCAGACCCGCGCGGCGGTCCTGTCGGAGATCCACGCGCTGGTCGACTTCGCGTTCCTGGACGAGCCGGTCTTCGACGAGCAGTCCTGGAACAAGGCGATGAAGGAGCCGGCCGCCGAGCTGCTCGCCGCCACCGAGGAGTCCTACCGGGACGCCCCGTGGGAGGCCGAGGAGCTGAAGACCAGGCTGGAGGCCGTCGGCGCGGGGTTCGGGCTGAAGCTCGGCAAGGCCCAGGCCCCCGTGCGCGTCGCGGCCACCGGTCGCACCGTCGGGCTGCCGCTGTTCGAGTCGCTGGAGGTCCTCGGCCGCGAGCGCACCCTGGCCCGGATCGCCGCGGCCCGCGCCCGCTTGGCGGGTTGATCGCGTTCGATGGGGGCTGAGTTGGGCGGATCAGGGAAAGATCTTCATCCATGAGGCGCACCGCGATCACGCTGGCCGATGGCCGCGAGCTCATCTACTTCGACCTGGAAGGCGACCCGCCCCGGGAGGTCCGCGACAGGCGGGCGCTCCCAGAGCCGCCCCAGGCGTCCGAGCTGCGCCTCGACGAGCTGCGCGGCGAGTGGGTGGCGATCGCCGCCCACCGCCAGGCCCGCACCTTCCAGCCCCCGGCGTCCGAATGCCCGCTTGACCCGTCACGGCCGGGGTTCTCCACGGAGATCCCCGGCCCGTACCGCGTCGTCGCGTTCGAGAACCGCTTCCCGTCGTTCTCCGAGCGGATCGAGGGCTCCTCGACGGGGCCGGGCCTGCGTCCTGGGCAGGGGCGCTGCGAGGTCGTCTGCTTCACCGCCGACCACGAGGGGTCCTTCGCGCGGCTGTCCCCGCAGGACGTCCGCCTCGTCATGGACGCCTGGGCCGACCGGACGGCGGCCCTCTCGGCCACGCCCGGCGTCGAGCAGGTGTTCCCGTTCGAGAACCGCGGTGAGGAGATCGGCGTCACCCTCGCCCACCCGCACGGCCAGATCTACGGCTACCCGTACGTCACCCCGTACACGGCCCAGCACCTGGCGGCCCTCGACCAGGACCCCGACCTCTTCGCCAAGCGCCTGGAGAAGGAGCGCGCGGGAGGCCGGGTCCTCGTCTCGAACGACCACTGGACGGCCTTCGTCCCCTACGCCGCCCGCTGGCCCTTCGAGGTCCACGTCTACCCGCTGCGCAAGGTCCCCGACCTGGCGGCCCTCTCCGACGCCGAACGCGACGCGTTCTCAGCCGTCTACACCCCCGTGCTGAAGGCCTTCGACGCGCTCTTCGACGTTCCCCTCATGCCCTACATCGCCGCCTGGAACCAGGCCCCCGTCAACCACGCCCGCGACACCTACCACCTCCACCTCCAGCTCTTCACCATCCGGCGGGCCCAGAACAAGCTGAAGTACCTGGCCGGCTCCGAGTCGGCCATGGGCGCGTTCATCAACGACGTCAGACCCGAACAGGCCGCCTCGATGCTCCGCGAGGCCCTGGCCCGCGCCACGGCCCCCGACGCCCCCGGCCACAAACAGATCCCCGGCCTCAGCTAGCCACCGCCGGGGGAGCGCCCCTGGGATGGGACGTGGCAGGGCGCGCAGGGATGCCACCGTCGCATCGCCCCGCGCGCGGTCGGCGGTCGTGCTCAGGGCTCCGTCAGAGCCTCGCCACGCCGGCCAGGACGCGGAGCGCGGTCCTCTCCCCGGTCTCCCGCCCGTCCGCGGTCGGCCAGGCGTGCACGTCGACGAGGCCCGGCGGGACGAGTTCGAGCCCGCCGAACAGCGCTCGCACGGTCTCGAAGGTGCGGACGGTCAAGGCTCCGGCGTAGGCCTCGCGGATGACGTCGGCCTGCTCGGGGGTGACGCCGCCCTCCGAGGCGACGTGGCTCACCGCGAGGAGCGACCCTGGCGCGAGCGCGCCGGCGTAGGCGCGCACGAGCGCCCCGGGGTCGTCGGTCCGCACGAGGTGCAGGACCGATCCGAGGATGATCGCCGCGGGCCGGGACAGGTCGAGGTGCCCTCTGACCGCCTCCAGCACCTCCGCCGTGCGGGTGATGTCGGAATGCCGGTAGATCGTTCCGTCGGTTTCCAGGACCGTGCGACCGCGGGCGAGCACCGCGTCGTCGTTGTCGACGTAGACCACGCGGGCCTTCGGGTCGATCGCCTGCGCGACCTCGTGGACGTTCGGGTGCGCGGGCAGGCCGCAGCCCAGGTCGATGATCTGCGAGATCCCCTGGCCCGCGGCGTACTCGGTGACCCGCAGCACCCAGGCCCTGTTGTCCGCGGCGAGCCGGGGGCCGTTCTCGGCGGCCCGACGGATCGACTCCGCCAGGCGTCGTGAGCTGGATCCGGTGTCCGCCGCGTCGCCGTGGAGGGCCGCGTAGAGCTCGGCCGACCGGCCGCCGGACGCGCCCCCTTCGGAATCGGGGCCCGGGGTCGCGTCGGTGGCGTCGTCGCCGTGGTCGCTGTCGTGCACGTGTCATGTGTACGGCCGCGCGGCGATCATGGCGAGCGCGCCGGCTGTCCGGATACGGCCACGGCGGCTCGCGGCGGGGCGGTGTGCGCCGACGGTCGCGTGCGGCACCGGTGTCCGCCCGGTCGGTTTCAGTCGGTCAGGCGGATGAGGCGGAGGTCGGCTGCGGTGGCGACGGCCGCGGTGCGGGAGTCGACGCCGAGTTTGGCGTAGATGTGGATGAGGTGGGTCTTCACGGTGGCCTCGCTGATGAACAGGTGGCGGGCGAGGTCGCGGTTGGTGCGGCCCTCGGCGAGGAGGGCGAGGATCTCGATCTCGCGCGGGGTGAGCGCGAGCGAGGGGCGGCGCACCCGGTTCATGAGCCTGCCCGCGACCTTCGGCGACAGGGCCGTCTCGCCTCGGGCGGCGGCGCGGACTCCGGCGAAGAGTTCGTCGGGCGGGCCCGCCTTGAGGAGGTAGCCGGTGGCGCCTGCTTCGACGGCCCGGGTGATGTCGGCGTCGGAGTCGTAGGTGGTGAGCACGAGGACGTGGGGCGGGTCCGGCAGCGCCAGGATGCGGCGGGTCGCCTCGACGCCGTCGATGCCCGTGCCGAGCCGGAGGTCCATGAGGACGACGTCGGGCGCGTCCAGGCCCGCCCTGCGGACCGCCTCCTCGCCGTCGGCTGCCTCGGCGACGAGGTCGAGGTCGGCCTCGCCCGCGAGGAGCGCGGCGAGCCCGGCCCGGACGACCGGATGGTCGTCGACGATCATCACCCTGACGGTCATGCCGTCCTCCGGGGAACCGTAGCGGCGATCGTGGTGCCCTCGCCGGGGGCGGTCTCGACGGTGAGGGCGCCGCCGACGGCGGCCAGGCGGTCCCGCATGGAGGGCAGCCCGCGGCCGCGGCCCGGGGCGGGGACGGCGGCGGGGTCGAAGCCGGAGCCGTCGTCGTGGACGTCGAGGGTGACGGCGTCGCCGACGTAGGTGAGGGTGATCACGACGCGGTCGGGGGCGGCGTGCTCGGCGGCGTTGGCGAGGGCGCCCTGGGCGACCCGCAGCAGGGCCTCGCGCAGGTCGTGCGGGAGCTCGCGCTCACCGCCCTCCACGCGGACCTCCACCGCGGCGGGACTGCGGTTGCCGAGGGCGCGGAGGGCCTCGGGGAGGGTGCCCGCGCCGAGGTCGTGCGCGCCGAGGCCGCGGATGAACCTGCGGGCCTCCTCCAGGCCGGCCGAGGCGGTCCCGGCGGCCTGCGCGGCCAGCGCGCGGGCGCGGCCCGGGTCGTGGTCGAAGGCGCGGTCGGCGGCCTGGAGCAGCATGCCCATGCTGGTGAGGCCCTGCGCGAGGCTGTCGTGGATCTCCCTGGCCAGCCGCTCCCGCTCGGCCATGACCCCCGCCGCGCGCTGGGCGGAGGCCAGTTCTCCGCGGGTCCGGGTGAGATCGTCGATCAGCCGCTGGAGCAGCACGAAGACCGTCGACGTCATCGCCGCGACGCCGATGGGGGCCAGCACGAGGCTGGGGTCGAACCTGTCGGCGACCTGGATCTGCACCGAGATCACCGCGACCGTCAGCACGATCACCACCACGGCGGTGAAGCGGTGGGGGAGGACCCGGAGGCTGACGAAGAACAGCGGGACCGCGCACCAGGAGAAGCTGGGCGCGATCTCCGTCAGCCACAGCCAGCACGCGACGAGGGCGAGCAGCCACCACACCCGGTGCCTGCCGAGCCGCTCCCAGCACAGCACGCCCGCCCCGTACAGGACGCCGAGGACGGTCGACAGGGTGAGCGGGACCACCGTGTAGGGGACCGCGCCGTGCCGCGTGATCATCCGGAGCGCGGAGGCGAGCAGGAGCAGGTAGAAGCCCGCGCTGACGGCGGCCGTCAGCCTCCTCTGCGATGCGTCCATCAACACCCTCCGTAGCCGACCACATCGGCGGCGTCGGCGTATCCACCATAAGGTGGATTTCGGAGTGCGCCTTTCGGGCTTTTCAGATCATTCGTTTCCCTGACGGGTGCGGGACCGTCCCGGCGGAGAGTGGGAGGTGCGAGGCCGCAGGGGCCCCGCGCCGAACAGGAAGAACCCCGATGCAGAAGCTGATCGCCACCGTCGCCGGCGGACTCGTCCTCGCCGCGGGCACCGCAGCCCTCACCTCCGGCTCCGCCTCCGCCGCGCCCGACCGGGACGTCGTCCAGACGCTGGACACGCTGACCGACGAGGCCGCGCTGAAGGTCGCCGACGCGATCCGCAAGGCGGCCGACAAGGAGAAGCAGCGGGTCACCGTCGCGATCGTGGACCGCTCCGGCGCGCTCAAGATCATCCTGCGGGGCGACGGCTCAGGACCGCAGACCGAGGAGTCCGCCGAGCGCAAGGCTTTCACCGCGGTCGGCTTCGGCCGCCCGACCGCCGACCTCGCCGGCGGCGTCTCCGGCGCGGGCGCCACCCTCCGCGACATCCCCGGCACCCTGTTCCTCGGCGGCGGCCTCCCGATCATGTCGGGCGGCTCCCCCATCGCGGGCATCGGCGTGGCGGGCGCCCCGTCCGGCGACATCGACGCCCGCCTCGCCCAGGAGGGCCTCAAGGCCGTCCAGCGCGGCCTGGACTGACACCGTGCGGTGCCGCGGGCCGATCGCCCGCGGCACCGGCCCGCGCGGGGGTCACGGGCGGCGGTGGCGTTTGCCCTTGGGGGTGGCGGGGGTGTCGAAGAGCAGGCGGAGAGTGGGGTTCTCGGACGGGACGGGGTAGTGCTGGGGAGGCCACCAGCAGGTGCCGGACGCGGTCGTGGGGGAGCCTTGGAAGGCGGCGCCGCGGGCCTGGGCGAAGGACAGGGATCCGGGGGGCGGGGACTGCTCCATCGGGTGGGATCTCCTTGCTGCGATGGCCTTGCGTCAAGGAAAGCACCGATCCGTCCCGGCCGCCCCACGAAACACAAAAGCCCCGGCTCCCACTTCGGGGAGCCGGGGCGGCTGCGCGCCGTCGGCCGGTCAGCGCGCAAGGGGCGCGGGCGCCTCCGGGACGGGGGCGTCGGCGAAGGTGCCGGTACGGCGGATCGTCTGCCAGCGGAGGCGGGCGCCCAGAAGCGCCGTGACCACCGACTGGATGACGACCAGGTACATCAGCTGGCGGTAGACGAACTGCTGGAGCGGCAGCACCCACAGCGGGCGCACCGGCTCGCGGTCCAGGTACAGGGCGTAGGCCCCGGCGGCCATCTGGCCGGCCACGAACAGCGCCCACAGGCCCACCGTCTGGACCGGGTCGCCGAAGAACAGGCCCCACAGGGCGAAGACGTCGACGGCGGGCGCGATGAGCGGGAGCAGCACCTGGAACGTCACCAGGTACGTCAGGCAGCGCCTGCCGAAGCTCTGCCGCAGCGAGCCGCGGTGCTTCCACATCGCCTGGAGGGTGCCGTAGCACCAGCGGTAGCGCTGGCGCCACAGCTGCCGGAGCGAAGCGGGCGCCTCGGTCCAGGCGAGCGCCTTCTCCTCGTAGACGACGCGCCAGCCGGACCGGCAGACGGCCATCGTCAGGTCGGTGTCCTCGGCGAGGGTGTCGTCGCTGACCCCGCCGACCTGCGCGAGCACCTCCCGGCGGAACGCGCCGATCGCGCCCGGCACCGTCGGCATGCACTGGAGCAGGTCGAACATCCGCCGGTCGAGGTTGAACCCGATGACGTACTCGATGTGCTGCCACTTGCCGAGGACGCCGCCCCGGTTGGCGACCTTGGTGTTGCCGCTGACGGCGCCGACGCCCGGGTCGGCGAACGGGGCGACGAGGTGGCGCAGGGTGTCGCGCTGGAAGACCGTGTCGCCGTCGACCATCACCAGGACCTCGCCGCGGGCCAGGCCCGCGCCCGCGTTGAGCGCGGAGGGCTTCCCGCCGTTGGCCTTGCGCACCAGCCGGACGCCCGGGACGCGGGCGGCGATGTCGGCGGTGCCGTCGGTGGAGCCGTCGTCCACGACGATGACCTCGACCCGGCCCGGATAGTCGGTGTCGGTGAGCGACCTGAGCGTCGCGGCGATCCCGGCCTCCTCGTTGTAGGCCGGGACGATCACCGAGAGGTCCGGGTGCACGGGCCTGCCGCGCTTGGCGGGCCCGCCGCGGCGCACCGCGCGCACGTGGACGTGGGCGAGCAGCACCAGCACGATGAGGCGCAGGACGCACAGCACCCCGGCGATCCCGAACAGCCAGCCGAGCACCGTCACCGCGCGGTCGGCGAACCGCTGGGTGTGCACGAGCAGCGCGCCCGCGAACCGCTCCGAGCCCGTCGCGGCGACCTCGGCCTTCGGCATCTTGAGCGCGTCGGCGATCGTGGTGAACCGGTAGCCGCGCGGGGCCAGTTCGGTGATGATGCGCTCGACCGCGGCGACCGTCTCGGCCCGGTCGCCGCCGGAGTCGTGCAGCATGACGACCGCGCCCTCGCCGCGCTCGCCGGCCGTGGTCGCGGCCTCGACGATCCGGTCGACGCCCGGTTTCGCCCAGTCCTCGGTGTCCCGGTCGGTGAGGACGACGAGGTAGCCTTCGCGGCCCGCGCGCCGGGCCGCCTCCCACTGGGCGCCGGTCGTGCCCGACGGGGTGGCGGAGTAGGGCATGCGCATGAGCCGGGTCTTCACCCCGGCGGTCCCGGCGAGCGCGCGCTGGGTGAGGCTCAGTTCGAGGTCGGCGCGCCGGCCGGAGGCCGTCGCGAGGTCGGCGTGGGTGTAGGTGTGGTTGCCGATCTCATGGCCCTCGGCGAGGATGCGCCGGGTCAGCTCCGGATTCTCCGCGACCCGGCCGCCCACCACGAAGAAGCTCGCGTGCGCGTCGTGCTCGCGCAGGACGTCGAGGATCGCGGGCGTCCACTCGGGGTCGGGGCCGTCGTCGAAGGTCAGCGCGATCGTCTTGGCGGGGAGCCGGGCGGACTCGCCGTCGGGCAGCAGGACGGGGCCGCCGCCGGTGACGGAGTCGGGCGCCGACGTCGTGTCCGGCGGAACGTCGCGCGGCGCCTCGCCGACGGTGCCGCCGACGAAGCCCTGCAGCAGTAGAAGGCACAGCAGGAACGCGCCGGCCGTCGCCAGGATCACCCAGTGCGCCCTGGGCTCGCGTCGGGTCACGAGTTCTTGCCGTTGCCGTTCCCGTTGCCGTTCCCCTGGCCGTTGCCGTTCCCCTTGCCGGGGTTCTCGGTCGGCTTGCCCTTGGACTTCGTCTCGGTCGGCACGGGCTCGGCCGCGTCCGTCACGGCGACGGTGTCGTCGGTGGCCGCGGCGTCAGCGGAAGGGGAGGCCGCGGGCGAGGCGGACGGGGCCGGAGCGGCGGGGTCGGCTACGGGGGCCGCGGGGTCGGTCGCGGAACGCGAGGGCGCGGCGCTCCTGGGAGCGAGTCCGGGCGCCCGCGACCCGGCCGGGTTCCCGGGCACCGCCCAGTCCGTCAAGGGCACGTCCGCGCCGGTGCCGAGGCTGATGGCGAGCACCAGGACATAGCCGCCGAAGACGGTCCCGGCGGCGGCGGCGCCCAGCCGGAAGAGCTTCCGGCGGCGTCCGCTGCCGTCGACGAAGACGGGTTTCGCTGCGTTCACGCGCAGAGTGTAGGACTAGATCACGAAAAGGGTGATAGGTACCGCCAAGTTGGCGATCGCCCTGGTTCACGGAGTGTGCCCGGTGGTTCCCTCGGCGGAGCGGGCGATGAGCGCCTCGATGCCGTCCAGGAGGATGCGCAGGCCGTAGGTGAAGAAGGCGTCGAGGTTCAGGTCGTAGCCCTCGGGCGGGAGCGCGGCCATGACCTTGGTGAAGGTCGGCAGGTGGGAGAGGTCGGTTCTGGCCATGTTCGCCTGGGTCCAGTCCTCGTCGGACTGGCCGGTCGCGGCCTGCGCCTGGGCCTCGCTCTCCAGGTTGGTGGCGAGGCCCTGGACGTGGCTGTAGATCAGGACCTGAAGGTTCAGCATCATGGTGGCGTCCAGGCCCAGGCCGTCGAGCGCGGTGAGCAGCCCTTCCCCGTGCCGCATCAGGTTCGGCAGCAGGAGCGGCCTGCCCAGCGGCGTGATGTGGGCGAGCCAGGGGTGGCGCCGGTGGACCTCCCACAGGTTGGCCGCGGCGGTCTCGCAGCGGGGCCGCCACCCGTCCGGCGCGACCTCGGGCCAGGTGGCCTCGCCGAAGGCGGCGTCGGCCATGAGCAGGACCATCTCGTCCTTGCTGCCGACGTGCCGGTAGGTGGCCATGGCGGACACGCCGAGGCGGGCCGCGACGCTGCGCATCGAGACGGCGGCGAGGCCCTCGGCGTCGGCGATCTCCAGCGCGGCGGCGACGACGTGCTCGCGGGACAGCTCGCGCTCGCCTGAGGGCCGCCGCGCCTTGCCCCGCTCGGCGACGACCGTGCCCGCCCGCGGCCGCGCCTCGACGAGCCCCTCGTGCCCCAGCGCGGCGAGCGCCTTGGCGGCGGTGCCCGGGGCGACATTCCACCGGATCGCGAGCTGCCGCGTGGACGGCACCCGGTCGCCGGGCGCGAGTTCGCCCGCGGCGATCCGCTGCCGGATGTCCTCGGCGATGTGCTGGTACGACACGGTCACGCGGCCTCCTTCTGTACTAGTACAGAAGTTAGCAGAAAGCCCTTTCCATAGCTGTATATACGCCGTACATTCAGCTGTACAACGAACCGAAAGGGAGTACCTCGTGAAGATCCTCGTCTCCGGCTCCGGCTCCGCCGGCACCGCCCTCGCGTTCTGGCTGCGCCGCGCCGGCCACGAAGCCACCGTCGTCGAGCGCGCCCCCGCCCCGCGCTCCGGCGGCCACGCGGTCGACGTGCGCGGAGCCGCCCTCGAGGTCGTCCGGCGGATGGGGGTGCTGGCGGAGATCCGCGCGGCCCGGACCTCCTACCGCGGCATGTCGATGCTCGACGGAGACGGCGTCGAGGTCTTCCGCGACACCGAGTCGACCTACAGCGGCGGGCGGATCGAGAACGCCGACGTCGAACTGCTCCGCGACGACCTCGCCCGCATCCTCCTGGAGAGCACCCCCGCCGAGTACCTCTTCGGCGACACCGCCACCGCCCTGGAGGAGCACGCCGACGGCGTCCGGGTGACGTTCGAGAAGGCCGCCCCGCGCGACTTCGACCTGGTCGTCGGCGCCGACGGCCTCCACTCCCGGGTGCGGGCGCTGGCCTTCGGGCCGGAGGCGGAGTACGTCCACCCGCTCGGCCAGTACATCGGCATCTTCGAGACCGGAAACTTCCTCGGCACCGAGGACTGGCAGACTTGGATGCGCGACGGCGACCTCGGCTACGGCCTGTTCACCAGCCGCGACAACACCCGCCTCAAGGTGTTCGCGGGCTTCGCCTCGGAGCCCATCGACTACGACCACCGCGACGTCCCCGCCCAGAAGGCCCTCGTCGCCGCCCGCCTCGAGGGCCTGCGCTGGGAGACCCCGCGCCTCCTGGAGGCCCTGCGGGCCTCGGACGACTTCTACTTCGACGCGGTGGCCCAGGTCCGCATGCCGCGGTGGAGCACCGGCCGCGTCGCCCTCGTCGGCGACGCCGCCCACTGCCCGTCCCCCATGTCGGGCCAAGGAACCAGCCTCGCCCTCGTCGGCGCCTACGTCCTCGCCGACGAACTCGCCAAGGCTTCCCACCCCGAAGCCTTCGCCCACTACGAGACCCGCATGCGCCCCTTCGTCGAAGCCAACCAGGCCCTGGCCCTGGAGAACCCCGGCGCCCCCGCCCCCGAAGAGTCCGTAGACAAGGCCAAGAACGCCATCACCCTATGACCGCCCGCCGGGACGCGACGGCGGCGTCAGGTTTCGCAGGCGACGCCGTCGTGGTCGCGGTCGGTGTACCAGGCGTACTCGGGGTCGGTGCCCTGGGTGTAGGGGCCGTAGCCCGCGGCGTTGGCCTCGGCGCAGGTGCCGAAGTGCGGGTCGGTCGAGGGGGCCGCGGGGGTGGTGGGCTTCGGCTTCGGTTTGGGCCTGCGGGTCTTCGGCTTGCGGGTCTTCGGGGTGCTGGGCTTCTTGGCGGGCCGCACCGTCTCGGTGACCGTCACCGTCACGGTGACCGTCGCGGTCGGGGCGGCGGCCTGCTGGACGGAGGCCGGCGCGGCGTCGCCGGAGTCGAAGACCGCGCCGCACGCGCCGGCCAGGACGAGGAGCCCGAGGAAGCCGCCGCAGCCCAGGACGAGCCAGCCTCCGGCCGAGGGTTTCTGGGGCTGTCTTCCAGGTCCGGTCTGTGCCATCGCGGTCTCCCGTCGCAGAAATACCCCCACGGGAGACTGTGCCGGAACCGTGCGCTCGGCCGAGACGCCGTGACCGGGCCGTCGTCGAGTTGACGCGTCCTCGCGACCCGCCGGACGGGTTCCCCGGGGGCGGGCGCGGAGTTAGGGTTCGGGGCATGAGGGAGCATGCGGAGTTCTGCGGGTTGCTGGAAGCGGAGATCGACAGGCTCGCGGAGGCCATCGCGGCGACGGCCCCCGACGACCTGGTGCCGGGTTGCGGCGACTGGACCGCGCTGGACCTCGCCCAGCACATCGGGACCGTCCACCGCTGGGTGACGAAGATCGTGGAGACGAGGGCGACCGAGCGGCTGCCGTTCCGCGACGTCCCGGTCGATTACCCCGAGGAGTGGATCGCCTATCCCGGATGGGTCGCCGACGGCGGCGCCCGCCTCCTGGAAGCGCTCAAGGCGGCCGACGGCGCGGACCCCGTCTGGGCATGGGGCCCGGACCAGCACGTGCGGTGGTGGTCCCGCCGCATGTTCCACGAGACGATGGTCCACCGGGCCGACGCCGACGGCGCCTCCGGCGGGACTCCGGTGTTCGACCACGCCCTGGCCGCCGACGCCGTCGACGAGTTCCTCACCAACATCCCCCACGGCCGCGCCTCGGGCCCGGCGGTCGCCGCGCTCACCGCGCCCGGAACGCTCCATCTGCACGCCACCGACGCCGAAGGGGAGTGGACCATCCGCTTCGGCCCCGAGGGCTACTCCTGGGAGCGCGGCCACATCAAGGCCGACGCCGCGGTCCGCGGCCCCTTGGCCGACCTCCTCCTGTTCACCTTCGGCCGCCAGGACGACACCGCCCTGGAGACCTTCGGCGACCGCGCCCTCCTCGACTCCTGGATGGCGGCCGCGAAGTTCTGAGCCCGACCCGGCCGGACGCGCGGCGGCCTCGTCGGACAGCCGGGCGCCGCCCGCGGCGGGCTCACCGCCAGGGCGGGCCCTGATCCGGCGGCTGCCGGATCAGGGAGGGCCGGGTCAGCCCAGGCCGGGGGCCCAGGGGGCCACGCCGATGGCTCGGGTGGTGCCCAGGTCGAGGTTCAGGCCGTCTAGGCGCTGGGCGGCGAGCCCGGCGCCGGGGGTGACCACGATGCGGTCGATGGTGACGCTCTCGCCGCCGCTGTCCACGAGGCCGCGCCACAGGACGCCGGCGGTGGCGGTCTTGCCGGGCTCGACGGTGACGGGCTGGGCGGGGGCGTCGAAGGTCGGGATGGCGGCGATGCCCCCGGAGCCCTGGCTGATCTTGACGTCGACGCGCTCGCCGTCCGAGTCCATCAGGGTGATCTCGGGGTAGCCGTTCAGCTTGACGGGCTTGTCCCCGCAGTTCTGGAGGTCGATCTGCACGACGCGCAGCCCCATGGCCGCGTCGGAGACGCCCTGCAGGACGCGGTACCCCTCGGCAGGGCAGGCGCCGGACGGCACGGGCGGCTTCTCCCCGGGCGGCGGGGCCACCGACGCCGAGATCTCGGTGGGGACGGGCACGGCCGCTCCGGATCCGCCCGGTGAGGCAGCTGCGGAGGCGGCTGCGGAGGGGGAGTCCGAGGCCGCCGCGTCCGTGCCGTCGGCGCCTTCCGAGGCCTCTGAGCAGCCCGAGGCCAGTGCGAGCAGGACGGCGAGCCCCGCGGCCCATCGCGAACAACGCATGACATAACCCCCCGAATCGGCTACGGCGGCCGACGCTACCACCGCCCCGGGAGTCAGGGGAGGCGAAGGACCGCCTTGCCGCCTTCGAGGTCGATCCGGGTACGCGGCGGGGCGCTGTCGCCCTCCTCGTCGCGCAGCACCAGTGAGGAGCGCTTCTCGTCGAGTTCGTAGCGCTTGGTCGGGGCGAACAGGGCCTGCATCTCGTCCAGGCCCGCCGAGGCCACCGGGCGGCTGTCCTCGGGCCTGCGCCAGGGCAGCCGGTAGCGCTCGTTGGCGCGCAGGCCGAGGCGGTCGACCGCGGCGACGACGATGAGCAGCAGGACGAGCCCGGGCAGGGACGTCACCACGAGGAGGGCCGGCATTCCCGTCATGGGCGGTCAACGTACCCGCGGTCCCGCCGGTTCCGGAAGGTCGTAGTTCCGGAAGGTCGGAATTCCGGAAGGTCAGAGTTCCGGGACGTCCCCGGGGGCGGCGGGCATCCGGAGCGCCTCGGGCGGGAGGGTGTTGGGCGCGAGCAGGAGTCCGCCGATGGAGTCGAGGATGAAGCGGCCGAGGTACTCCCAGGTGCCGTGGGTGTGGCGGCCCTCGGCGAGGTCGAGTTCGAAGGTCGCGCTCGCCCGGAACAGCAGGGGCCGGACCATGCGCCAGCGCATCCGCATCACCTCGGGCGGGATGTCCGGCATGGTGCGCGCCACCGACCGCATGGCGTCCGCCAGGTGCGGGCCGGCCAACTCGGGCAGCACCCGCGGCTCGATCGACGGGTCGCCGAGCGCCTGGGTGACGAACCTGGCGTAGTGGGTGGGCGGCCCGAGGCGGTCGAGGTGGACGAGGGTGGGCAGCAGCACGCAGGCGAGGTGCTCGCGCGGATCGGGTGATCCGGCGGCCTTCTCCATCATCTGCCGGGAGATCGCGTCGGTCTGCGCGCGGTGCGTCCGGATGATCTCCAGGATCAGGTCGAGCTTGGTGCCGAAGTGGTAGGCGACGGCCGAGTGGTTGGCCGCGCCCGCCTCCTCGGCGATCCTGCGGGCGGAGACGGCCGAGGGGCCGTGCACGGCGATGAGGCGCTCGCCCGCGCCGAGCAGCGCCTCGCGAGTGCTCGCCTTCACCGTCATGCCTCCCATCCTTCCATCTGTGACGCCCCTCTCTCTTCCGGCGATCGCGTACCGATCATTAAGTCGAATGACTTAACCTTAGCGCATGGCCTAAGTCGATTGACTTAAAACCAGGCCTCCGCGATGCGAGGGAGCGAAGTGATGCAGGAGACGGACACCGTCCCCGCTGAGGGCGGGCAGAAAGCGGACGCGGGAGGGCGCAAGCAGCCCCCCAAGGCGGTGATGTACGCCTTCGTCGGCCTGATCCCGTTCCTGCTGGTGATGATGCTCGTCAGCGTCTACACCACCTCCATGCACCAGCCGATCCCCCGCGACCTGCCCATCGCGGTGATCGGCACCGGGCAGCAGGCGACCGGCCTCGTGGACGCGCTCAACGCCGTCGACGCCTCCCCGGTCGAGGCCCGCACCGTAGGGGGCGTCTCGGAGGCGAAGAGCCTGCTGGAACACCGTGAGATCGGCGCGGCCTTCCGGCTGCCGACCGCCCCCGGCGGCCATGCGACCCTCTACACCGCCCAGGCCGCGGGCATGGGCCAGGCGTCGATGATGCAGGCGGTCTTCGACGGGATCGCCGCACAGCAGGGCCTCCAGGTGGACCATGAGGAGATCGCGCCGCTGCCCGCCGAGGACGGCATGGGCACCTCCGCGATGATGATCGTCACCGGCTGGATCCTGGCCGGTTACATGATCATCACCATGCTCACCCAGGGCATGCCCGAGGCGTTCACCCTGCGAAAGACACCGGCCTTCCTTGCCGTCTGGGCCGCGCTGATGAGCTTCGTCGTCTGGTTCCTCGCCGATGTCGTCATCGGGGCCGTCGGGGGACACGCCTGGGAGATGCTCGCGCTCGGCTGGGCGACGATCTTCGCGGTCGGCCTCGCGCAGAGCTTCATCGCCCGGCTCATCGGCGGGCTCGGCTCGATCGTCGGCGTGTTCGTCCTCATGTACCTGGGCGTGCCGTCGTCGAACCTCGGCATGCCCGTCCAGGCGATGCCCGGCTTCTTCGAGTGGCTGCACGGCGTCCTGCCGACCCCGGCGGAGGGCGAGGCGCTGCGCGCGATCCTCTACTTCGGCGGCGACGGGGTGAGCGGCCACCTGCTCGTCCTCGCGCTGTGGGGCGCGGTCGCCGCCGCGGGCTCGGTCCTCCTGGACTCCCTGCGCGGCAGGCGCAAGGCAGCGCACCTGCTGACCCGGGACGAGGAGAGTGCCGCGGACGAGGCGGCCGAGGCCGCCGCCGCGTCGGCCGTCCCCGTCACGGCCTGACCCGGCCACCGCCCTTCCGCCCCTTCTCCTCCGCGAGGTTCCGCATGTCCTCCACCACCAGCGGCCAGCACGCCGCGCTCCGCGGCCGCTCGACGGCCGGCAAGTACGTCCTGGTCGGCCTCTTCCCCTTCCTCATGGTCGTGATGATGCTCGGCGTCATGCTGACGGCCATGCACCAGCCGTCCCCGAACCGGATGCCGCTGGCCGTCGTCGCCGCGACGGCCGCCCAGGCGGACCGGGCGACGTCGCAGCTCACCGCGGCCACGGGCGAGGCGTTCGACCTGCGCACCGTCGGCACCGAGGCCGAGGCGCGCGAACTCGTCCTCAAGCGCGAGGTCGCCGGGGCCTACGCGGGGCCGTCGGTGCGCGGGCCGGGCCAGGCCGTCGTCTACGTCGCCGGCGCGGCGGGCGCGAGCCAGGCGCAGATGCTCACCTCGGTCCTCACCGGATTCACCGCGGGGCAGGGGGTCGCGCTCCAGCGGGAGGACATCGCCCCGCTGCCCGCCGAAGACGGCGCAGGCATCTCCACGCTCTACCTGACGCTCGGCTGGATCCTGTCCGGCGCGATCTTCGTGCTCGTCGTGGGCGCCGCCGCGCCGGAGCTCATGCGGCCGCGGCCCTTCGCGCTGGTCGCCGCGGGCTGGGCGGTGTTCATGGGCTTCGCCGTCTGGCTGACGATCGGCCCGGTCATCGGCGCGATCGACGGGCACCCCGAGCTCATCGGGCTCGGCGCGCTCGCCTCCTTCACGGGGGCGCTGGTGACCGCGTTCTTCTCCCGGCTGCTCGGCCCGCTCGGCAGGTACAGCCCCGCGCTCGCGCAGATCGCGGGCGTCCCGGCGATCGGCCTCCTGGTGATCCTCGGGGTGCCCGCCTCGGGCGGCGCCGTCTCGGTGTGGCTGGAGCCGTCGTTCTTCCAGTGGCTGCACGGCATCCTGCCCATGCCCGCCGTCCTGGAGACCGCCCGGTCGATCCTCTACTTCGACGCCAGGACCCTCGGCGGCCACCTCACCACCCTCCTGATCTGGCTCTTCGCCTTCCTGATCCTCAACTTCCTGCCGCTGGGGCGCCGGAGCCAGGAGGCCGTCGCGCCCGCCGCGGCCGCCGTGCCGGAACCCGTCACCGTCTGACGCGGCCGGGCCCGCTGCGAGGCTGGCCCGTTTCATGCCCCCTACGCCTGGCCGGATACGGACATCGAGGGAGCACGGCGCCGAGCCGTCGCGCACACTGCGGACATGATCGTTTCGGCGCGCGGCGCCGCGCACCTCGTGCTGGACGCCGTCCTCGTCCTCTCGGCCGTCGCGCTCGCGGGCGCGGCCTGGGGGGTGTGGGCCCCCCACTCCGGCTGGATGGGCCCGGACAGGTCGGACTTCGCGGCCGTCGGCTTCCTGGTGCTCACCGCGGTCCTCTCCGCCTTCGCCGGCCGATACCTCGTGGCAGGGGGCGCCGCAGTGCTCGGATGGCTGGCGCTGGCCTTCGCGCTGTGCCGGGCGGTCCTGGAGTTCTTCGAGGCGGCGGCCATGACCGATTTCGACCGCGGGTCCGCTCTCGACGAGCTGACGGCCCGCGCCGACGCAGCCTCCGATCTGGTGCTCCAGCCTCTGCTCTGCCTGATCGTCGTGCTCCTCTGGGCCTTCTTCCCGGCGGGCCGCCTGCCCGGCGGGCGGCTGCGCCCCCTCGCCCTGGCGGCGCTCGCACCGGCGTGCGCGGGCTACGCGGCGGTGATCGCGGCGCTGCCCCTGCGGCTCATCGAGCCCGACGCTTCCCGCGCCCTCCTGGACACCGGACGCCACCTCGTCCTGTACGGGCTGCTCTTCTCCGCACTCGTCCTCGGGGTCCGGGCGCTGGCGCCCGGGGAGCCGCGCACCGCGGTGCTCCGCCTGCTCCCGTTCGCGGTCGGCATCGCCTTCCCCAGCTGGGTCCTCGGCGAGGACGCGTGGTACCTCGGCCTCGGCCTGGTCGCCTTCTCCCTACCGGTCACCGTGGGCCAGGCCCAGCGTCCGCGGCACGACTCCGGGGAGATCCGCGAACACGTCCCGGCCTGACGCCGCCCGCCCCCGTCCGCATCGGGCCACCGGGACCGTTCCGAGACCGGCTGTTCGCAGAGCGCGGGAACGTCAGCCGGAGGCCGGACCGCCGCGCACGTCCGACCCGCGAGGGTCAGGTTCTGCGGCGGCGGCGTTTGGCGATCTCCGCGGGGTCGAGGGCGGGCTCGGACCAGGTGGCGGCGAGGGCGGTGCTGGGGGCGCGGCCCGTGGCGATGTGCGCGTAGGCGGACGCGGCGGCGCCGTCGCCGTCGCCCGCGGCGATGAGGGCGAACAGCTCCTCGTGCTCGGAGCACTGCTCGGCGGGGTCGCGCGATGAGGTGAGGCGGAACAGCCACTCGGTGCGCGAGGCCAGCGGCGACATCAGCGAGGTGAGCAGCGGATTGTCCGCCAGCTCGATGATCTCGGCGTGGAACGCGGCGTTCGCGGCGGCGATGCGCGGCACGTCGGCGGCGGCCGTGGCGGCGCGGCACTCCTCCAGGCGCTTCTCCAGCGCCGCGACCGACGTGGCGCTCGCCCGGTCGGCGGCCAGGCGCGCGGCGAGGGACTCCAGGACCTCGCGGACGTCGAACAGGTCGCGCACGTCGGCGGGCGTGAACGGGGAGACCAGCGCGCCCTTGCCGGGCACGAGCAGCACCAGGCCCTCGGCGGCGAGCATGCGCAGCGCCTCGCGGAGCGGGATGCGCGAGACGTTCAGCTCGGCCGCGAGGTCGCGTTCGACGAGCCGCTCGCCGGGCTTGAGGGCGACCTCGACGATCCGCTGCCGCAGCGTCGCGTAAGCGAGGTCGCGGAGGGAGCCCGGTTCGGACACGGCACCTGCCTTCATCAGCCCGTTAACGGGGGGATCTGCCCCAATTTTCGGGTTTGCACGGACGAAACATCCACGCAACACCCCCGGCATGATCAGGGACCAGATTTAACGGTATACCACTAAGGAGGGAGGCCCGTGGAGCCTGCTCTGGAGCTTACCGGCGTCGGTAAGACGTTCGGAAAAGTGCGCGCCCTCGACGCGGTCGACCTGACCGTGCGCGCGGGAGAAGTGCACTGCGTCCTCGGCGAGAACGGCGCCGGGAAGTCCACGCTGTGCAACCTGATCTTCGGGTCGGCGGCCCTCGACGAAGGCGACATGCGCCTGTTCGGGGAGACCTACCGGCCCCGGCGTCCCGCCGAGGCGCTCGCGCTCGGCGTCGCCATGGTGCACCAGCACTTCAGCCTCGTGCCGACCCTGTCCGTCGCGGAGAACCTGCTGCTCGCCGAGCGCACCAGGCTGCGGATGCCCGACCTCACCGGCCGGGTCGCCGCGATCGAGGCCGAGTACGGACTCAAGGTCGACCTCTCCGCACGGATCGCCGACCTGCCCGTGGGGGAGCGGCAGAGCGTCGAGATCGTCAAGTGCCTGCTGCGCGACCCCCGCCTGGTCCTGCTCGACGAGCCGACCGCGGTGCTCGGCCCGGCCGAGGTCGAGGCGCTGCTGGCCACCTGCCGCCGCATCGCCGACGCCGGGCGCGCGGTCGTCCTCGTCACCCACAAGCTCGGCGAGATCGAGCGCGCGGGCGACGCCGCGACGGTCCTGCGCGGCGGCACCGTCGCCGGCAGCGGCCCCCTCGCCGACTTCACCAAGGACGAACTCGTCGAGCTGATGGTCGGCCGCCACCTCGCCGACCTCGACCCGCTGCTCGTCGCGGGCCTCGACGCCGACGCGGCGGGCGAAGGGCACGAGGTCCACGAGGCCGCCGAAGACGGCGAGCCGCCGGTCGTCTCCCTGCGCGGCCTTCGGGTGCGCGGCGCGCACGGCGCCGACGTCCTCGACGGGGTCGACCTCGACCTCCGGCCTGGCGAGATCGTCGGCATCGCCGGGGTCGAAGGCAACGGGCAGAGCGAACTCGTCGCCGTCCTCAGCGGAGCGCTCACCCCCGACGGGGGCACCTTCACCCTCGACGGGACCGACCTCACCCGGGCCGCCCCCGCGACCCGTACGGCGGCAGGCCTCGGCGTCATCCCCGAGGACCGCCACCACGAGGGCTGCGTGCCGGGCATGACCGTCGCCGACAACCTCTTCCTCGGCCGCCTGCACGAGTTCCGCAGGTTCGGCCTCCTCGACCGCAAGGCGATGCGCGCCCGCGCCGCCGAGGTCATCGCCGAGCACGGCATCCGCGCCTCAGGGCCGGACGCGCACCTGCGCACGCTGTCCGGAGGCAACCAGCAGAAGGTGGTCGTCGCCCGCGAACTCGCCTTGGACCCGCTCCGGTGCCTCATCGCCGCCCAGCCGACGCGGGGCCTCGACATCGGCGCGGTCGACGCGGTCCTCAGCCGGGTCCGCGACGCGGCGGCCTCGGGAGCCGCCGTCCTCGTCGTGTCCAGCGAACTGCCCGAACTGCTCACCCTGTGCGACCGCGTCATGGTCGCCTACCGGGGCCGCCTCCTGGGCCCCGTAACGCCGGGCGCCCCCGGGGCCCGCGACGCCATCGGAAGACTGATGCTCGGAGCCTCCGCATGAGAAGGAACCTCCTCGTCTACGGGACGGCCGTCGTCGCCGCCCTTCTCGTCGGACTGGCCCTCGCCGCGGGCGGCGGCGCGGGCCCCGCGACCGCGGGCACCGCCCTGTGGGAGGGCATGTTCGGGTCGTCCTACGCCTTCGGCAGCGCGCTCAACGCCGCCGCGGTCCTCGGCCTGATCGCCACCGGCTTCACCGTCGCGCACCGCGCGGGCCTGGTGAACGTCGGCGGGGAAGGGCAGCTCGCGGTCGGCGGCATCGCCGCGACCGCCGTGGGCGTGCACCTGCCGGACGGCGCCCCCGCGCCCGTCGCGCTGGCCGCGCTGCTCCTCGCGGGCTTCGCCGGCGGCGCCGCGTGGGCGGGCATCGCCGCCTGGCTGCGGGTGCGGCGCGGCGTCAACGAGGTCATCACGACCCTGCTGCTCAACTTCGTCGGCACCTACCTGGTCGTGCTGTTCGTGCACGAGGAGGGGCTGCTGCGCCAGCCCGTCACCTCCGCGGACACGCTGCCGCAGTCGGAGCCGCTGATCGAGGCGGCGCGGCTGCCGCTGCTCGGCCTGCCCGAGTCGCCCGCGACGATCGCGGTCGTGCTCGCCGCGGTCGGCGTGGTCATCGCGGCGGTGGTGCTGCGGCGGACCGCCGTCGGCACCCGGCTGACGTCCGTCGGCCTTTCCGAGCCCGCCTCGGCCCGCATGGGCCTGTCCGTCGGACGCCTCCAAGGCGGCTCGCTCGCTGTCGCGGGCGGCCTCTCGGGCGTCGCGGGCGCCACCCTCATCGCCACCGTGCCTTACGTCCTCGCCGAGCACTTCACCTCCGGCTACGGGTTCACGGGCCTCATCGTCGGCCTCCTGGCCCGCGGCAGCCTCACCGCCGTCGCCGGGATCTCCCTGGCCTTCGGACTCCTCGCGTCCGGCGGCATCAACCTCCAGCTCGCGGCGGGCGTGCCCGCCTCGTCCGTCCAGGTGGTGCAGAGCGTCCTCATCATCTGCATCGCCGGCGCCGTCATCTTCCGGAAGGGAGCCGCGCGATGAGCGCCTTCGCCGAACTCGTCGACGGCGGGGTCCGCCTCGCCATCCCGCTGCTCGTCGCCTCCTCGGGCGAACTCGTCAGCGAGCGGGCGGGCGTCCTCAACATGAGCGTCGAGGGCATGATGCTCACCGGCGCGTTCGCCGGGGCCATCGGCGCGCACACCACGGGCAGCGCTTCGGCGGGACTCGTGTGCGCGCTCGTCGCCGGTGTTCTGTTCGCGGCCTTGCAGGCCCTGCTCAGCGTCACCCTGCGGGCCGACCAGATCGTGACGGGCGTCGCCGCCAACGCGCTCGCCCTCGGCGCCACCACCTACGGGGCCCGCCTCTACTTCACCGAAGGCCGCACCGTCCCCGGCTTCGACCCGATCTCCATCCCGCTGCTGTCCGACATCCCCGTCCTCGGCCCCGCGCTCTTCGAGCTGACCATCGTCGGCTACCTGTGCATCGCCGTCGCGATCGCGCTCGCGGTCCTGTTCGGCAAGCGCTCCGGCTTCGGCCTGGCCGTCACCGCCATCGGCGCCGACGCCGAGACCGCCGACCGCTCCGGCCTGCCCGTGCGTGCCGTCCGCTTCGGCGCGGTGCTGCTCGCCGGGCTCACCTCCGCGCTCGCCGGAGCCCACCTGGTGCTCGCCGACGTGCATGCCTTCACCGACAACGTCACCGCCGGCGCGGGCTACCTCGCCGTCGCCGCGGTGATCGCCGGGAAGTGGAAGGCATGGCCGACGCTGATCGCCTGCCTGCTGTTCGGCCTCGCCCAGGCGCTCCAGTTCGCCGCGCCGGCCTTCGGCATCACTCTCCCGACGGCAGTGCTCGTCATGTCCCCCTACCTGCTCGCCCTGATCGCGGTGAGCGGCCTGGTCGGCGCCAGCAGGTCGCCCGCCGGGCTCACCCTCCCCTTCGTCCGAGAGGCCCGCGCCTGATGACCCTCATCCTCACCCGCTCCGACGTGCTCGCGCTCATCTCCTGCCCGGAGGTGATCGCGGCGGTCCGCGGCGCCCACGAGGACCTGGCGCGCGGCGACGCCGTCCTGCCCGCCCCGCCCGCGATGGCGCTGCCCGGCTCGGACTCGGCGTTCCTCGTGATGGCCGCGGCGTCGCGGCCCGCCGGCCTCGCCACCGTCAAGCTGCTCGCCGACGTGCCCGCCAACCGCGAGCGCGGCCTGCCCGTCCAGCGCTCGGCGATCCTCGCCGTCTCGGCCGAGGACGGGAGCTGCGCGGCGCTGATCGACGGCGGCGCCGTCACCCGCCTGCGCACCGCGGCCGCCTCCGCCGTCGCCACCGCCGCGCTGGCCAGGCCCGGCAGCAAGGTGCTCGGCTTCGTCGGCGCGGGCGCTCTCGCGCTCGCCCACGTCGAGGCGCTGCGCGCGGTCATGCCGTTCACCCGCATCGTCGTCTGGAGCCGTACGGAAGCCACCGCGCGGGCCTTCGCGGAGAAGACGGGCGCCGAAGTGCTCGGCTCGGCGGAGGAGGTCGTCAAGACCGCGGACGTGCTCTGCACGCTCACCCCGTCCAAGGATCCGATCGTGGAAGGGAAATGGTTCCGTCCGGGACTGCATGTCAACGCCGTGGGCGCGCCGCCGAGGGCCGACCATCGGGAGATCGACACCGAGGGCATCCGCAGGGCGCGCGTCGTCGTGGACAGCAGGCTGACGGCTCTCCACGAGTCCGGCGACGTGCTCATCCCGCTCGGCGAGGGGGCCATCGGCCCGGCGCACTTCGAGGACGAGCTGGGAGAGGTCCTCATCGGGGCGCGTCCCGGACGCACCGACAGCCGGCAGATCACCCTGTACAACTCCCTCGGCGTCGGCCTCCAGGACCTGGCCGCGGCCCGGATCCTCCTCGACGCCGCGATGCTGCGCGGCGTCGGCACCGAGATCGACCTGGCGGGGTGACCATGACCGACCTGCTTCTGCGAGACGCCTTGCTGCCCGGCAGGGAGGCCCTTACCGACCTGCTCATCGCAGGGGGAAGGGTCGCGGCCGAGGGCACCGGCCTGTCTTCTCCCGGCACGCGGGAGATCGGGCTCGGCGGATGCCTTGTGCTGCCAGCCTTCGTCGACGCGCACTGCCACCTGGACAAGACCCTGTGGAGCGGCCCGTGGGTGCCGAACACGGCGGGCCCCCGCCTCCAGGACAAGATCGACTACACCCGGACGCGCCGCGCGGAGTTCGGCGTGGCCTCCGCCGACCGGATCGAGGCGCTGCTCCGCCACGTCGTCTCCTTGGGCACGACACGGGTGCGCACCCATACCGACGTGTCCCCTGAGTTCGGCCTTCAAGGCTTCCACGCCGTCCGGGAGGCGGCCGAGCGCCTTGCCGGGCTCGTCTCCGTCGAGCAGGTGGCGTTCCCCCAGTACGGCATGCTCACCAACCCCGGCACCGCCGAACTGATGGGCGAGGCGCTGCGGACGGGGCTGGCCCAGGTCGTCGGCGGCATCGACCCGGCCGGGCTGGAGCGCGACCCGGTCCGCCACCTGGACACGGTGTTCGGCCTGGCCGCCGAGCACGGCGTCCCGATCGACGTCCACCTGCACGACCGGGGCAGCCTCGGCGCCTGGGAGTACGACCTCATCATCGAGCGGACCCTCGCGACGGGCATGCGCGGAAGGGTGACGATCGGGCACGGCTACGCGCTCGGCGACGCCGACCCGGCCCGTCAGGAGGGGATCGTCCAGGGGCTGGCCGAGGCGCGGATCAGCGTCGTGACGTGCGCGGCGCACAGCGATCCCGTGCTGCCGATCCTCGGGATGCGGGCCGCGGGCGCGAACCTCGCGGCGGGCAACGACGGCATCCGCGACCTCTGGTCGCCCTACGGCGACGGCGACATGCTCGCGCGCGCCCACAGGATCGCCGAGCGGGCCGAACTGTACGCCGACGAGCAGATCGGGCTCGCCCTCGCGGCGGCGACCCACGGGGGAGCCCGCGCGCTGGGTCTGCCCGAGCACGGCCCCGCGGTGGGCGCCGTCGCCGACCTTGTCGTCGTGGAAGCGCGTACCGAGGCCGAGGCTGTCATGTCCAGGCCGTCAAGGACGCTCGTTCTCTTTGAGGGAACCGTCGTCTCGCAGTGATTACGTCGGCGAAATCCGACGGAAACGATCGCCCGCTTCACTTAACGGTATACCAGTAAGCCCCCCGCAAGAAGCCCCCACCTGAGGAGTCCCCGATGCGAAAGACCGCTCTCGCCGCCGCCCTGCTCGCGCTCGGCCTCACCGCCACCGCCTGCGGCGGGAGCGAGGAGACCGGAGGCGGCTCCGGCGAGGAGAAGCTGAAGGTCGGCGTCATGTTCCCGGGCTCGCTGTCGGACGACGGGTTCATGCAGTCCGGCTACGAGGGCTACCAGCGGATCGAGAAGGACCAGGCCGACAAGGTCTCCCTCACCAAGGTCGAGCAGGTCGCCCAGGCCGACTACCAGCAGGTCCTGACCCGCCTGGCCACGGGCGCCGACCTCGTGGTGTCCTTCGGCGGCCAGACCGACTCCGTGCTGCGCCAGGTCGCGCCGACCTTCCCCGACGTCAAGTTCGTCGAGATCGGCGGCCCGTCCGACGCCGAGCCGCTCGCCAACCTCGCCTACTACGACCCGGTCCAGGCCGACGGCGGCTACCTCGCCGGCGCCTACGCGGCCCTCATCACCAAGAAGAACAAGGTCGGCTTCGTCGGCGGCCTGGAACTGCCCGCGATCGTCAAGACCGCCGAGGCGTTCGAGCAGGGCGCCAAGGCCGTCGACCCCGGCGTCGAGGTCGTCAAGGCCCAGTACGTCGGCGACTTCAACGACGTCGCCAAGGCCCAGCAGGCCGGCCAGGCGGCCGTCGGCACCGGCGCCGACGTCTTCGGCCAGCAGCTCAACCTCGGTAAGCAGGGCCTCGTCCAGGCCGCGCTCGGCGGCGGCGGCGTCATCGTCGGCGGACCGCTGGTCAAGGAGTGCGGCACCGAGAAGGGCTACGCGGGCTACGTGAAGAGCGACACCGGCTTCGAGCTGGAGTACGCCGTCAAGGCGGTCCTCGAAGGCGGCTTCAAGGCCGAGCAGGTGGCCTTCGGCGTCGCCTCCGGCACCGGAGCCACCGACTTCGTCCTCTGCGACGCCTCCGCCGAGGTGACCGCCAAGATGGACGAGGTCAAGGAGTCCCTCGCCAACGGCACCGTCAAGCTGGGCTGATCCTTCCCCGCCCGTATCGGGCCCCGCTGCTCCGGCCGCGGGGCCCTCGCCATGCTGAGCATCCGCTTAGCATGCGGGGAAGGCCTGGTCAAGACCCGTTCCGCAGGGGCGTCGGGGGCGCGGAAACGGGTCTTGTCGGCCTTTTCCGGATCGCCTGGCAGCCGGGTCGAGCGGCTGGAAGTCCGACTCTCCCTATAGGGAAAGCTGCTTACCGATCCGGCGACGCGGGCGAGGTGGGCGCAGTGGACGAAGCGAGCGCGACGGGCGTCGCCACCCAGCGGATCGGTCTGTGGCTCACCACGGTGCCCGGAACCATCCTGCTCGTTGCCTTCGCGACCTTTCCCGGGTTCTTCGCTGGGCGCGGCGCTCTTCGCCCGTACCTCGCATGAGCGAAAAACCCTGCCGGACGCGGACGGAACCGGTGCTACCGTGCCGGGGTCGGCCGTGGGACTTCGGCGGGACTTCCGGAGCTTGCCTGTAAAGCGATGATCTCGCAGTTCCCGCTCCCCTTCCCCGGCCGGCACCTGGACGTTTTTTCTGGGGGGTCGGGGAGGTCGGGGTGGACGCCGGGGAACTGATCGCGGCCGAGGACGTGCTCCTTTTCGTCAACGCGGCGATCACCGGGACGGGGCAGCGCGAATTCCACACCGGGCAGACCCGGCAGGGCCTTTCGCTCGAATTCCTGCACCGTTATCTGCTGGGCAACTACCGCGAGTTCTACGCGGCGGCCCTCGCCCTCGACGTCAACGACCACAACGCGGCGCTCATCGCCGCGAACCTCCTCGCCGAGGGCGCGGTGAGCGACGTGGAGGGCGCACTCATCGGACGCCGTCTCCAAGACCTGCCTCCGCAGCGCGTCTACCGGCTGTTCCGGGAGGTGCGCAGGGCGGGGGCGAACAACCGGCGGGTCCGCGCGATCATCCGGGACTGGCTGCGCGCCCGCCCCGACCTGGCCTTCGACGCCGTCAAGTACCGGGCGGGGCTCAAGGACGCCGTCAAGCACGCACACCTCTCCCTGGAGGGCGAGCTCGGGACCTTCCTGTTCACGCCGTTCAAGCCCGCCGCGTACCGCACCCCGATCCTGGAGTCCTGGCGGCGCGCCCACTACGACAAGGACGCCGTCTACGAACTGCCGTACACGGTCGCCGAGGGCCTCGCGGCCAAGCGCGGCATCAAGCGGGAGGCGTTCCTCACCGGCATCGCGCCCCGGCTGACGCGGCTGGAGAGGCTGCGGCTCCAGGAGTCCGGGGGAGAAGCGGTCAAGGCCGACCTCACCCGGATGCCGCTCACGCGCCTCGCCCTCTACGCGCTGTCTTTGCCCGTCGCCGCACGCGTAGAACGAAGGACCGAGCTCACCAGCGCGCTGCGCGCCGCCGCCCTGCGCACCGCGGGCGGCGCCGCCGGGACGTGGGGCAAGGTCGCGGCCGTGCTCGACGACAGCTACTCAGCCTCCGGCTCGGCGCAGAAGCGGCGGCGACCCCTTGCCGTCGCGCTCGCCTGCCACTACCTGCTCGAAGCCCTCGCCGCGCGTTACGTGCCGCTGTGGGTGTCGGGCCGTACCGATCCGCTCCTCGCGCGCGCCGAAGGCCCGACCCCGCTCGGCCTGCGCATCCTCGACGGCCTGGAGCACCGGCCCGACCGCCTCGTCATCGTCTCCGACGGCTGGGACAACGCCCCGCCCGGCCTCGCCGGGGAGGTCCTGCGGGTCTGGCGGACCCGGCTCGACCCCTCCGGAGCCTGCTCGATCGTGCACCTCAACCCCGTGTACGACGCCGCGGCGTTCGACGTCAGGCGGCTCGCCCCGACCGTTCCGACGGCCGGGATCCGCGACGCCGAGAACCTTCCCGCGCTCGCCGGCCTCGCCCGCTTCGCCGAAGGACGCACCGGGATCACCGAACTGAACGCGCACCTCGCGGCCCGCGTCGCCGCCTACCTCGGGGAGGCCCCGTGAACCGGCTGTCCCTCACCGGCCTGCGCACCGCGCCGTCCCAGGTGTGGGGCGGGATCCGGCTCGTCCCCCTCCTCCGCGACGCGCCGATCGAGGACCTGCGCCTGCACCCCCGCGTCTACGACGCCCACGGCATCGTGGACCTGGGCAAGCGGACCGCCTACGCGTCCTACATCCCGCACGGGCTCGTCGCGGCCTGGACCGACGACGGCACCCCCGCCGCGGCCTACGGCACCGGCCTCACCGCCGACGCCGCGCCGCCCGAGCGGATGCCCGTGCGCGTCCACCGGCGGATGGCCCGGCGTCCAGAGCCGAACCGGCTCCGCTTCCTGCCGATGCACCTGGCCATGGAGGGCTACCTCGCGCTGCACTTCCGCGGCCCGTCCGTCGCCTGGGCGCAGTGGTCGGCCGACGCCCTCCGCCGCGGCCTCACCCCGCGCGAGGAGGAGGCCTACAGCGGCGCCGCGATCCTCGGCCTGCAAGACGCCCTGCGCGTCTTCGAGATCCACCCGGGGCAGTGCGGCGTCCTCGTCTACGCCGCCGACGCCCTCGCCGCGGCGTTCGCCGTCCCGCACCCCGCCGACTACCGGCTCCTGCACCCGACCCTCCTGCAGGACCTCTTCGGCGAGCTCATCCACCACTACGCGCTGCTCAGCGGGCCCGTCCCCGACTTCGCCGCCCGGATCGACGGCACCGCCGTCAAGTCCCTCGCCGACCTGCGCGCCGCCGCCACCGCCCAGCTCGACGGCTGGGCCCGGTTCCACGACGCCACCATGCCGCGCGGCCTCCTGGACGCCCCCTACACCTTCCAGGACGTCTACCGGCTCGGCCGCTTCAGCCTGCTGAGGTTCCTCCCGGCCTTCACCCGCCGCAGCGAGAACCACATCGGTGAGCTGATCACGGCCGACGACGGCGCCCTCGCCTACCTGAAGACGTTCCGCCTGTCGGAGGCCCAGGTCCGCCGCGGCCACCTCCTGGTGTCGCTCGCGGCCCACGACTGGCACCTCGCCCGCACCGCCGAAGCGCTCGGCCTCACCGACGTCCAACTCGCGCTCCGCGTCGTCTCCGCGGGATTCGGCCCCATGATGCGCCAGGACGTCCTCGACGGCCACCTCGCCGCCGCCCGCCGCGGATGAGCCCGGATAGACTGCCGACGATCACGGAGAGTCGAGGAGCGACGGCATGGACCTGTTCCGGTTGGACGGCAAGAACGCGCTGGTCACGGGCGGTACCCGGGGCATCGGTCTCATGATCGCGCGCGGGCTGCTCCAGGCGGGCGCGGCCAAGGTCGTCATCAGTTCCCGCAAGGCCGACGCGGTGGCCGAGGCCGTCAGGGAGCTCTCCCGGTACGGCGAGGTCGAGGGCGTCCCGCTCGACGTCTCCACCGAAGAGGGCTGCGACACGCTCGCCGCGGCCATCGACGGCCCCCTGCACATCCTCGTCAACAACGCGGGCGCCACCTGGGGCGCGCCCATCGAGGAGTTCCCCGCCTCCGCCTGGGACAAGGTCCTCGACCTCAACCTGAAGTCGCCGTTCTTCCTCACCAAGGCGCTCCTGCCGAACCTCCGCGAGGCCGCGACCCCCGACGACCCGGCCCGCGTCATCAACATCGGCTCCGTCGACGGCATCATGACACCGGGCGAGCGCTACTCCTACACCGCGTCCAAGGCCGGCCTCCACCAGCTCACCCGCGTCCTCGCCAAGGAGCTCGGGCCGCAGGGCATCACCGTCAACGCGGTCGCGCCAGGTCCGTTCGAGTCCAAGATGATGGCCGCGACGCTCGACGCGTTCGGCGACCTCATCGCCCAGGCGGTTCCCGTCAAGCGGATCGGGCGGCCCGACGACATGGCGGGCGTCGCCGTCTACCTGTCGAGCCGCGCGGGCGCCTTCGTCAACGGCGCGGTGATCCCCGTGGACGGCGGCCTGATCATCGCGTGACCCCGGAGACCGCACGGTGAACGCCGCCCTGACCGTCGAGGACGCGTGGGCCGACCTGCCCGCGACGGCGCGGCGGCTGCTCGTGGCGGGCCTTGAGGCGTTCGGGGAGAACGGGTACCACGGCACGTCCACCCGGGCGATCGCGCTGCGCGCGGGCATGAGCCCCGCCGCGCTCTACATGCGCTTCCCGACCAAGGAGGACCTCCTCTTCGAGATCGCCCGCACCGGCCACGAGGTCCACCTCGCGCGGCTGCGCGCGGCCGCCGACGCGGCGGGCGCCGACCCGTCCGCGCGGGTCGCCGCGATCGTCGAGGCCTCGGTCCGCTTCCACGCCGAGCACCACTCTCTCGCCCGCACCATCCAGTACGAGCACCCGTCCCTCACCCCGGACCACCAGCGCGCCCTCCTCGGCATCCGCCGCGACACCGAGTCCCTTTTGGCCGCCGCCGTGGCCGAGGGCGTCGCCACCGGCGCCTTCGCCCCCGACGACCCCTCCACCACCGCGCTGGCCCTCATGTCCCTGGCCATCGACGTCTCCCGCTGGTACCCCGCCCAACGCCGCCGCACCCCCACCGAAATCGCCGAGACCTACACGTCCCTGGCCCTCCGCCTCCTACGCCCCTAGCCCGCCGACGGCGGGACCGTGACGCCATGACGCGGTCGTCCGGTGCGGGGGAGGCCGAGGCGGGGTCAGCGGCAGGTGAGGGCCTGGTGGACGAGCATGCGGTCGATGGCGTCGAGGAGGGGCTCGGGGATGGAGACGAGGCCGGCGTCGGCGAGCCAGCGGACCCAGACGGCCTGGAGGCCGGGGGCGGCGTCGAACTCGGCGTCGGAGACCGTGCCCAGCGCCTGGGCCGCGGTCCGGTCGGCCAAGGCCTGGACTTCGGCGGGCGTGTACCAGCGGGCGCCCTTGGCCTCGTCGGGGGCGGGGGCGAGCACACCGGTCACGCTGGACGCGGACGCGCGGTACACGCGCCACTCGTGGCCGGGCTCGCAGCCGGGCGGCAGGGGACGGCGGCACGGCGAGGGGCGCCAGCCGCCGGTGACGTGGGCCATGTCCGCGTCGCGGAGCGTCAGGCCCAGCTCCTCGGCGAGCTCCGCGATCGCGGCGGCGCGGAAGGACGCCTCCTCGTCGAGGGCGCCGTCGGCCCCCTCGATCTCGTGGCCGTCGAACACGTGCCCCGCCGCGGGGGCGAGCCCGGACGGGGCCGTCGCCCGCGTCAGCAGGAGCACCCGCCCCTCGCCGTCTTCGATGATCACTCCGGCCGAGGCGGTGTCGCACATGTCGGTCACCCGACCATCATCCCGCCCTCCGCCGGGAGGCGGCGGGCGGGGCGGTGCTCAGGCCTCGACGAGGGCCTCCATCGCCTCGCGCATCCTGCCGGAGATGGCGACGGGGCGGCGGGTGGCGCGGTCGGTGAAGACGTGGGTGAAGTCGCCGCTGGCGATCAGGGTCTCGCCGTCGGCGCGGAAGAGGCCGACCTCGTAGCGGACGCTGGAGGTGCCGAGCTTGCCGATGCGCATGCCGACCCTGATGATCTCCGGGAAGGCGGCCTCGGCCTTGTACTCGCAGCGGGACGCCACGCACATGCCGATGACGTCGCCGCTGCGTGGGTCGAAGCCCGCTTCGCGGATCAGCCAGGTGTTGACCACGGTGTCCATCATCTCGTAGTGGATGACGTTGTTCATGTGGCCGTACATGTCGTTGTCGTTCCAGCGGGTGGGCACGTCCACCCAGTACCGGTAAGTCACGTCCGGCATCCTACGGTTCGGTAACTTCGGGGCCGAGGGGAGGGCCTTCGAAACGGTCGATCCAGGCGAAGTCCTCCACCTTGGCGCGCTTGAGGCGGGTCGGCCAGGTGACCGGGTGGCCGAGGAACACCGTCGAGACCAGCGCGAAGTTCTCCGGCACGCCGAGCAGCCCCCGGACCGCGTCCTCCTCCCGGACGTGCATGGTCGTCATGACGCCGCCCAGCCCCTCCTCGTGCGCGGCGAGCAGCAGGTTCCACACGAACGGGTAGAGGGAGCCGCCGCCGGCGAAGGTGTACCTGTCGTGGTCGCGGTCGACCGCGGCGAGGACGTCGAGCTTTCCCAGCACGACGAGCATCGCGGGCACCTTGTCCAGGTTGCGCACGAAATCGCCGCGTGGCTCGCCCTTCGGTCCTGCCGCGATCGCCGCGGCTTCGGCCGCCCGGTCCGCGGTCGGAGACCACGCCCGCAGGCCCGCCTCGCCGATCGCCACGTAGTCGCGCCAGACCTTCGCGTAGAGGTCGCGCAGCGCGGCGCGCAGCGCCGGATCCTTCACCACGACGACCCGCCAGCCCTGGTTGTTGCCGCCGCTGGGCGCGAACCTGGCCGAGTCGAGGATCCGGTACAGGACGTCGTCCGGCACCGGCTCGTCGGTGAAATCCCTGATCGCGGGCGTCCCGCGCAACGCCTTGAGCAACTCCATACCGGAATGCTCCCACGCGCCGTGCGACCCTTAACCCCATGAGCCGTCCCGTGCCGCTCCTCCTCACCGCCGCGGTCCTCTCCCTGGCCGCGGCCTGCTCCGACGCGGCGCGGCCGCACCCCACCCCGCTGTCGGCGCCCGCATCCGCGCAGCCCTCGGCCGCCCCGGGCAGCACCGTCACCGTGCGCGAAGGCCAGGCGTTCACCCTCGCGCCCGGCGCGACGGCGGCCCTCGCCGGCTCCTCCGCGAAGGTCTCCTTCACCGGCGTGTCCGCCGACTCCCGCTGCCCGGTCGACGTCGAATGCGTCTGGGCCGGCGACGCCACCGTCGAACTCGCCACCCCCGACGGCCCCCTCACCCTCCACACCCTTCCCCCCGCGACCACCCCGCCGGTCCGCCTCGGCCCCTACCGCCTCACCCTCGTCACCCTCCTGCCCGAACGCCGCTCCGACGCCTCGCCCGCCCCCGGCTCCTACCGACTCAGCCTGCGCCTCGACCCCTGAACCCCCACCCACGCCGTGGCCTCTCCGCCACGCGGAGATCCTCGCACACGGCCCTGACAGAATCCGGCCCGCAGTTGACGGACACCGTCCGAGGGGTGTGAGGTGAAGGCCGCGGCCCGTTCCGCACACGCCTGGAGGAGGTTTCCGCCGATGTGACGACCCGCTCGGCCCCGGCAGCGCGCCGGCGGCCTGTCGCGAGGAGGTCGGGCGAGGACTCGGGAGCGGGCAATGGCGATAGTGGAGACCGGATATCGGAGCGTCTGGGCGGTCAGGGAGGCGCGGACGCCGTTCGTGGCGAGCTGCGCGGCGCGGATGTCGTACGCGGTGCTGCCCCTGGCGCTGATCCTTCTCGTGCGGGACGCGACAGGGTCCTATGGGGCTGCGGGACTCGTCTCGGGGGCTTTGTCGGCCACGCTCACGGTCTTCGCCCCGATGCGGGCCCGCCTCCTCGACCGGGCGGGTGCCCGACGGGGGCTGATCAGGCTCGCCGTCCCCTATGTCCTCGGGCTCTGCGCGGTGGTCGGGCTCGCTCTCGCCGGGGCGGCGACGGGCGCGCTGGTCGCCGCGGCGGCCGTCACCGGGGCGTTCGCGCCGCCGCTCGGCCCGGCGATGCGCGTGCTGTGGGCGCGGATCCTCAGGGACCGGCCAGGGCTTCTGCAGGCGGCCTACGCGCTCGACTCCGTCGCCGAGGAGGCGGTGTTCACGGCGGGCCCGCTCGGCGCGGCGGCCCTGCTCGCGGCGGGCGGGCCCGTGTGGGCCATGGCCGCCGTGGCGGTGCTCATCACGGCGGGGGCCGCGGGATTCGTGACGGCGAAGGCCACCGCCCGTACGCGGGACACGGAGCCGAGGCAGGAGAAGGCACCGGTACGGCCGCTGTCCATGTCCGGTCTGCGCACACTCGTGCTGTCCTTCGCCGGGGTGGGCCTCGCGATCGGCGTGCTCGACGTCGCGCTGCCGTATCTTGCCGACCGGACGGGCGCGGCGGAGGCGAGCGGCGTGCTCTTCGCGCTGCTGTCGGCGGGAAGCGCGCTGGGCGGTCTCTGGTACGGGCGGCGGGCCTGGAAGAGTCCGCTCGCCGTGCGCTTCACGCGGCTGCTGGCGGTCTTCGCTCTCGCCTTCGCGCCGCTCACCCTGGCGCCGGGGCCGGTCGCCACGGGAGCCATCGTCTTCGCCATGGGACTCGCCCTGGCGCCCCTGTTCATCTCGGCCTACCTTCTCGTGGCCGCCCTGACCGAGGCGTCCGGCGCGTCGCCCACGGAGGCCAACACGTGGGTCTCCACCGCGAACAACGGCGGTGTGGCGGCGGGCGCGGCCCTTTCCGGCATGCTCCTCGACCCCTTCGGGGCCTCGGCGGCCTTCGCGCTCGCCTTCACCGGTGTGGCGGCCCTCGCGATGGTCGCCGCCGCACGGCGCGCGACCCTCGGCTTGCCTCGGCCGATCCTCTGACGAGGCAAGGAGCCGGCGGCGCCTCGACGGCCTGCGGCGCGTGATCGAAAACCGGTGGACGGGCCATGTAGCGTCGAAGGACGCGAGGGGAGGAGCGGGCGTGGGCGTGGAGATTCGCGAGGTGTGGCCGGACGAGGTGGGAGAGTTCCGCAGAGCCCTGCTCACGGGCTTCCACACCGATCCGGCGGGCACCGAAGCCGACGTGGAGCGGCTCGCCGGGCAGATCACCCGCCCAGGGTGGGCGCTGGGGGCGTTCGACGACGGGCGGTGCGTGGCGACGTTCCAGAGCTTCCGGCACGAGGTCACCGCCGTCGGCGGCCGGCCTGTGGAGTCCAGCGCGGTCACCCGGGTGACCGTCACGCCCACGCACCGGCGGCGCGGACTGCTGTCGGAGATGATGGCGCGCGACCTGCGGGCGGCCCGCGAGCGCGGTGACGCGCTGTCCTCGCTCATCGCCTCCGAATACCCCATCTACGGGCGTTTCGGTTTCGGTCCGGCGGCCTGGCTCACCGAGTACGACATCGACGTGCCGCGGGCGCGAGTGGGCAAGGACTGGTCGACTCCACCCGAAGGCCGGCTCCTCCACGCCGACGCCGACCGCGTCCTCGCCGAAGGGCCCGCGCTGCACGAGCGGCTGCGCGCGCTCCGGCACGGGGTCGTCACCCGGCCCGAGTACTTCTGGCAAAGGCTCACGGGCGCTTACCGCATGCCCCATGAGCCGTGGACGACGCCCGTCCACCTGATGTACCTCTCGGCGGAAGGCGTCCTGGAAGGCCTGGCGACGTACCGCTCCGACGGGAAGTGGGATGTCACCCGTCCTGCCGCGACCCTCACCGTCCAGGACCTCATCGCCGTCACGCCGGAGGCGGAACGCGCTCTTTGGCGGCATCTGTCCTCGATCGACTGGGTCGTCAAGATCCGTACTGGAGGCCGCGCGCCCGACGACCCGTTCCCGCAGTGGCTCGGCGATCCCCGCTCCGCCCGCGTCCAGGGCTCCTACGATCACCTGTGGCTGCGCCCCCTGGACGTGCCCCGCCTCCTGGAAGCCCGCGACTACAGGGCTTCCGGCGATCTCGTCCTCGACGTCCGCGACCCGCTCGGCCTGTCCGGCGGCCGCTTCCACCTGGCGGCCTCACCCGCCGGCGCGACCTGCGCCCCGACGACCCGCACCGCCGACCTCACCCTGCCCGCCGGCTCCCTCGGCACCCTCTGGCTCGGCGACGAGTCCCCGCTCCGCCTCCGCGCCACCTCCCGCCTCACCGAGGAGACCCCCGGCGCCGCCGCCCGCGCCGACCTCCTCTTCGGCACGCCCACCCGCCCGTGGTGCCCGGACGTCTTCTGAACCCGCCGCGGGAAGGCGTCATCGGCGTCATCGGTCGCGGTGACGTCGCGGCGCGGGGGCTACACGCCCAGGGCCGCGACGACCAGGGCGGTGACGGTGCTCCGGTGGCCGGGGGTGTCCTCCCAGCGCAGGAAGCGGCCCGACTCGACGACGACGCCGAGGCCCGCGTGGACCAGGATGCGGGCCTGGCGCGGATCGAGGTCGGGGCGGACCAGGCGGAGCTGCTGCTCCCACACGGCGAGGTGCTCGCGCTGGGCGAGGGCGAGCGGCTCGCGCACGTCCGGCGGCAGGCCGGGCATCTCGGCCCTGGCGACACTGGTCATCGCGGTGTACTCGAAGCTGTAGGCCACGTAGGTGGCCGCCAGCGCGTGCACCGCCTCGCGGGGGTCGGCCACGTCCTTGAGGCTCTGCTCGACGGCCTGCGCCAGGATCCCCGCGGCCTGCAGGCAGGCCGCGGCCAGGATGTCGACCTTGCCGGAATAGTGCTTGTAGAGCGCGGAAGGGGCGAGCCCGACCGCCTTCGCGATCTGCCCGCTCGTGACGGTGGCGAACCCGTCCCGGGCGAACAGCGGGATGGCCGCCGCGAGGATCTCCGCCCGGCGCGTGCGCGGCACGGGCTGGGCGGGAAGGTCGGCTGAGCGCACGGGCCCGTCGCCCGGGGGACCGGTCGACGCCACCCGGAGCGCGGCGGACAGCAGCAGCTCTTCGAGCCGGCGCTGGGCGATGACCGTGTGATGCGTCGTGATGGACCCGATCGCGCCGAGCGCCGCCGCGGTGCGCAGCCCCTCGGCGGGGAACGGGTGCTCGCGGCGCACCGCCACCGTCACCTGCTCGACCACGTGCGCGAACTTCGTTCTGACCTGCTTGCGGTCGGCGTCGTTCAGATACCGCGTCGCCCACCGGTACACGCCGCCCGACGCCCTGCGCCGCACCGTCAGCCGGACGAGCGCGCCGAGCACCTCGCCGAGCGGGGCCGCGGGAGGCACCTCGTCGAGTGCCCCCGCCAGCCGCTCCACCATCCCGTAGGCG
This sequence comes from Actinocorallia aurea, assembly GCF_054783995.1. Lineage (NCBI taxonomy): Bacteria > Bacillati > Actinomycetota > Actinomycetes > Streptosporangiales > Thermomonosporaceae > Actinocorallia > Actinocorallia aurea. The sequence goes on along the minus strand of NZ_BAAGPQ010000013.1, from coordinate 2,673 downwards.
CACTCGGCGAAGAGGGCGTACTTGTTCGGGAAGTGCCGGTACAGGGCCGCCGCGGTGATCCCCACTCCCGCGGCGATCTCCTCCATGGAGGCCGCGTGGTAGCCCCGCTCGCTGAACACGGGACCGGCCGACTCGATGATCAGCTGCTTGCGGTTGCGCGGGCGGGTGGCCGCACCGGCCCCCGGCGTCACGACGACACCCGGGAGGGCTCCCCGAAGTACATGGCCATACGCAAGTCAACCACAGCACGATGGCCATACGTACGAAGTCGATCACTATGCGATGAATCGGTCGTGAGCGCGTCGGCGGGCGGTGGTCGCGCGGGTGGATCCGGGAGGTCGCGCGGTGTCCGCTGTGGTGGTCCGGCAGCCCGAAAAATCCCCTGAAACAGGGCCTTGCCGTCCTTGATTCGCGCAGTTATGTTAATCGAGATTCACCTCCCCAAGATCGACCTGCTCCACCTTGAGTCCGCCACCACCCCTCGCGGCACAGGCGCATTGTGACGTCGTCTGGCCCTACGCGGAAGTAGGAAAGTAAATGGAGAATCTCAGCAGAAGGCGTGTTCTGACGCTCGGTGCCGCCCTGGGTCTGACGAGCGTGGCGCTCGAGGCGCCCTCGGTGTGGTCGTGGTCGTCCAAGGGCTCGATCGCGCACGCCGACACGATCACCGACCCGTTCCAGGTGTGGGACCCCGCCGCGGACCAGGTGGCGGCCCGGCTGCTCGCCGACGGCTCGATCCCGGCGGTGAACGCCGCGTGGAACACCTGGCGCCTCAACAAGGACCCGCTGCCGTCCGGAATGCCCGACTACCTGGTCTCCTACCTGCAGGAGCACAACAAGCTCCCGTCGTGGGCCGACCCCACGAAGCTCGCCAAGGCCCAGGCCCTCTACAAGCGCCTGAGCGGCTACCTCTTCATCTCCGAGAGCCTCGGCAGCGGCTTCCTGAGCACGGTCATCCCGCGCGAGGCCCGCTCGGTGTACTGGTCCGCGGGCGGCGCCAACATGCAGGATCGCGCCGCGAAGACGTTCACCTTCGGGTACGACCTGCACAACGAGAAGGCCTTCGACCCGACGGGTTCGTTCGTCACCACCGCTAACAAGACGCGCCTGGTGCACGCGATGGTGCGCAACCTGCTCCCGCTGTCGCCGCACTTCCAGGCGACGGCGGACCAGCCGCTGCCGATCAGCAACGGCGACATCCTGGTCACGTTCCACTCGGTCGGCACCGTCGCCTACAACAACATCGAGAAGTGGGGCGTCCGGACCTCGGCCTCGGAGGAGGTCGCGGACCTGCACGCCTGGCAGGTCGCCCTCAGCCTCCTCGGCGTCCAGGACCAGTTCATTCCGCAGACGTGGGCCGACGCGAAGGCGCAGGCGCAGGCGATGCTGTGGCCCCGGCTCGCCGCCACGGCCGAGGGCAACGACCTGGCCCAGAGGCTCCTCGACGCCGTCAAGGGCCTCGGCACGGACCTGAGCACGGGCTTCGTCAGCGAGATGGTCCGCTACCTCATCGGCGACACCTACTGGAGCTGGCTCGGCCTGCCGACCGACCTCATCTCGCGCGCCCTGATCAAGGTCAACTGGCCGCTCTACGTCGCCTTCCGCGAAGGCACCTCGTTGATCCTCCCGAGCAGCTTCAACCTGTTCGACGGCTTCGTCCGGGGCATCTCCATGATGTACCTGAACAACGGCGCCTCCGCCACCCAGACCCCCATCACCCTCCCCAGCGCCAACCGCCCCGGCGCCTGACCCCTGACCGCCCCGCGGCTCGCCCCCCGAGCCGCGGGGCTCCGCTTTTTCCCCCGCCCGCGCGGGACGGAGCCCAGCGAGCCGATCCGGTGCGCCGGAAGCCCCCCACGGGTCGCGCCGACCCCATGCGCCGGAGGCCCCGTCACGCGGGGCGAGCCGAACCCACGACATCGACCCGAAGGCGTTCGTCGGTCGGGGAAGGTCGGGGAGGGCCCGGGTGGGCCCACCCCGAGTGGGTCAGTGGCCTCGGGCTATCCATTCCTCCAGGTGGGGGGACTCGCCGCTGATGCTGGTGGAGTCGCCGTGGCCGGTGCGGACGGTGGTCTCGCCCGGGAGGGTGAGGAGGCGTTCTCGGATGCTGGTGATGATGGTGGGGAAGTCCGAGAAGGAGCGGCCGGTGGCGCCTGGTCCGCCTTGGAAGAGGGTGTCGCCGGTGAAGACGGTGCCCAGGTCGGGGGCGTAGAGGCAGACGGCTCCGGGGGCGTGGCCCGGGGTGTGCAGGACCTGGAGGGTGAGGCCGCCGACTTCGATGCGCTGGCCGTCGGAGAGTTCTCCGTCGGGTTTGCGGTCGGGCCAGGTCTGGTCCCACAGGACCTGGTCGTCGGGGTGCAGCAGGATCGGTGCGCCGGTCGCGTCGGCGAGCGCCGGGGCGGCGTCGATGTGGTCGTTGTGGGCGTGGGTCGACACGATCGCCTTGAGGCGGCGGCCGTTCAACGCCCGCTCGATGGCCGCGGCGTCGTGGGCGGCGTCGATGACGATGGCCTCGTGGTCGTCGCCGAGGATCCAGACGTTGTTGTCGACGTCCCAGGTGCCGCCGTCCAGGGAGAACTGGCCGGAGGTGACGAGGTGGGTGATGGGGGTGGTCACAGGATCACCACCGAGCGCAGGACTTCGCCGTGGTGCATCTTGTCGAAGGCGGCTTCG